>JAITUY010000122.1 GCA_031286095.1 Treponema sp.
GTATAAAATATATCCCCATACTGTCCATTTTTTAATATTTTGGGTACGGGTATTCCAAGCCCATAAAGTTCTGAAAGCCATTTTATAGAACCTAAATAATAAATTTCATTTTCTTTATTTGTTAACCTAATAACAAATTCATTATTTTGACATTTTGCATAGAAAACACTATGGCAATAACCATTTGTAAATCTTTTTATATCAGTTGGGGTTAAACCCAATATATCTATTATTATTTTTTGAGCAATATCTTGTGTTTTTTCTGAGTCAACAATCATAATTTTTCTTATTGTATTAAATATTTGAATTTTGTCAATATTTAACTATTATTCAAATAATGTTGAGCAAAACTTGCGCATAACGTTCAGGCTGTAACTGGCGTTTGGGGCAGGTTATAGGGCGTTGCGTAGCAACGACCCCTGCCCCAAATGTGGCGGAACAAAACTGTGCAGAGGGCGCAAGCCCGAACACGGTTTTGTGTAGCCCGAGCCGCCGTAAGGCGGCGATGCAGTTACAGACCTGTTGAGGTTGCAGAAAAACATAGTTTCTAAAAAAATGACTTCAAAATATGCCAAAAATTAGCCCCAAAACGCCCAAAATCAAAGGTTTTTCAATAGCTTTTTGTTCAAAAACAGTTTTTCTGCAACCTCGTTAGGCGAAGTGCCAAGTCTTTTAGAGATATATTTTTATGAATTAAAATAATTAAAATTCCAATTTATTTTTAACTCATTATTTGTTTTCATCTTATTAATTTTATTTATTATTGAATTTTTATGCTCTACACCAATAAACATTAATCCTATATCAAATGTATGTTCTTTACAATTCCTAATGCTAATATTGGAGTTTGTTCAATTCGCTGTATTGTAACGCTTGATTGCCCTTCTATATCATAATAAGCATATAATATTTCTCCAGAAGGCAGTCTATACCTACGTTCAATAATATATGGAATCCCATTATTTTTAAATTCTGTACTTTCCAAAAGCACTGCCCCTGTTGGAATAGTAAATTGTTGTGCCCATAATCCCGATAAAATTATTGAAAAATAGACCAAAAACAATATCTTTTTCATATATTCTCCATAAGTAATATAATAAAACATTTCTATTTTTACGTCAATCGTTATTTATTATTCTCACATTATTTTGGCTTGGCATTTCACCTAACTCATATTACATCGCACGGTACAGCATGATGTTTTTACGGGGTTTATATCAGTTCCCCGTTTTTAACCGTGTAAATTAATGTATCGTCTTTTTTGTAACGTTGGTACGGCTCCTCGGGGAGGAAAGTGTAAAAAGCCTGATCATAAGAGGGCAGAACGGATAAAAATCTTCTGCGCTTTTCACCGTCCATTTCCAACAGCACGTCGTCAAGCAAAAGTATGGGGTTAAGGCTTGTAACTTCCGAAAAACGGCGCGACTGGGCGGCTCTTAGCAAAAGCGCCAATAGCCGCCGTTGTCCGGTGGACGCTGTTCCGGTAAATTCCAGTCCGTTATGTGCAAATGTATAGCGATCGCGGTGCGGTCCCGAAAGCGAGAGTCCGCTCGCCGTATCCGCATGGCGCTTTTCCCGCAGAACGGAAAGTGCGTCTTCTTTTTTCCATGACGGGACATATTGCACGTTTATACCGGCAATGCCGGATACTTCATCGTACAGCGGGCCGAAAACGGCGGAAAATTGTTTTGCCGCGGTCTCCCGCTTTTCCATCAATTTTTGCCCATATTCGGCAAACTGCAAATCAAGCGCGTCCAAAACCTGTTCCAGCGGACCGCCGGACGGCGGGCGGTTTTGGGCAAAGTCCCGAAGTACAGTATTCCGCGATTTTAATATTTTGCGGAAACGGCGCAGGTCTTCAAGATAGACTGGATCATAAAGGCTTAACGTTTGATCAAAAAACCAGCGCCGCCGTTCATGGCTTCCGGAAACAAAGTCCATGTCCTCGTGGCAAAAAACGATGCTTGGCGCAATCGCAAGCATTTCTTTGCGGTCCGCCACGCGCTTGCCGTTAATAAATACCGACTTCTTGCCTTTTTCAAATTTTACAAGTATTTCGTCGTTTGCGGACTGCGCTATTTTTACTTGAGCGGAAAAATCTTTTTCCCCGTCCTTCAAAAAAGAATTGCGGGCTATTTCTACGTCCCGTACCGCGCGAAAGGAACCCGCGTAGGCGCAAAAATAAAGCGCTTCCAGAAAATTTGTCTTGCCTTGACCATTTTCGCCGACAAAAAAAACATCTTTCGCGCCCGTAAAAACTTCCGTATCGGCGAGGTTTCTGAATGCAGTTGTCCGCAGAAAAGAGAAAAACATTGTTTGTTAAGTCTGCATGGGCATTACAACATGAAGATAGTCTTTTTCCGGAACGGGTTTTATCGTTATCGCCTTTTGGACTTGGGTAAAAAGTATTTGAATTTCATCTTCCGTCATCGTCTTAAATGGTTCTTCCAGATAACGGAAATTAAGGGCGATTGTCATTTCTTTACCGTCGTATTTACAGGGAATTTCATCATCCACCGTCCCAATTTCACTTTCTTCAGAAGATACGGCAATTCTGCCGGGCGCTATCCCTAAAAAAATCCTGTGTGACTTTTTTTCGACCATAAGTGAAACTCTGCGCAGAGCGCCTAACATTTCTTCGCGTTTTACTGAAAGTGAAAATTCCTGCATTTCAGGAATTACTTTCTTATAGTTGGGAAAATTCCCTTCTATCAAAATTGTAGAAAATTGATACGATGCAAAATTTATAAACATTGATTTGTCATTTACAGATATACTTATAAGTCCCTCATCGCCTGATCTTTTAAGAATTATATTTAAAATTTTGGGAGGAATAATTATCCCCGAAAAATCATTTATCTTTTTATCCGCTGTTTTTCCTACAAAAGCCAGACGCCTGCCATCCGTAGCAACCATGTTTATTTTTTCCCCTTCTTTTTCAAAATATGAACCATTTAAAAAATAGCGGGTTTCATCATCGGAAACAGCAAATATACTTTGTTGTATCATTTCTCTAAAATCTTTAATTGGCATTTCAAAAAAAGATGAAGAAGAAACAGGAAATTCAGGATATTTTTCTGAAGCAATTATTTTTAATTTATATTCAGGTTTTTTTTGTGTAGTTGGTTTTATTACCGCAGTAACATCATTTTGAGAAAATTCAATTTCATCATAAGGAAAAGTACTTACAATTCCAAAAAATTTATCACCATAAACTGTAGTTGATCCTTCTTCAATAACATTAACAGGAACTTTAGTTTTAAAAAAAACTTTCATATCTGTAGATTTAATTATTAAATTTTTATCTTTAGCCTCAATAAAAATATTTGATAGTATAGAAATAGCATTTTTTGAGGCTATAATTTCCTGAGCAATAGATATCTCTTTTAGAAGAACCTCTTTATTGCAAGTAAACTTCATGTTTTTATCTCTCCTATTAATATAAATTTATATATATATAATTAATAATAGTAATAATAACCCGATGGAAATGTGGATAACCCACTTAAATCCATATCAGGCTTATAATTACAGTTTTCAAAAATTATGGATAATTATGCAATTTTTTACATAGTATCCACAAGCCTTTATTTATCCACATAATAATAACATCTTTTTCAGTATTTTGCACTGAATTCTTTAATATTTTGTCTAATAATATCAATGGTAGATTCTAAAGTAGGGTCTGTAAGCATTTTTTCTTTAATTTTCTCGATTGAATGTATTACAGTAGTATGATCCCTTCCACCAAATTCCTGACCAAGTTCTGTAGTGGAATAATCGGTCATTTCCCGGCCTATATACATGGCAAGCTGACGGGGAAAAACAATATTTTGTGTCTTTTTTTTACCCTTTAAATCATTTGGGGTAAGTGAAAAATAATCCGCAACTACCCGGGTTATTTTGTCCATGGAAAGATTTTCCTGCCGCGGGGCATAGAAAATGCTTTTAAGCCGCTGTTGAGCAATTTCTTGAGTAATAGGCTTTCCCATAAGCTCCGTGTAAGCAATAAGGGTGTTTAAGGCGGAAATAAGGTCGCGTACGTTGGAGGAGATATTTTTGCTTACAAGATCGATAACCTCGTTAGGAATCTGCGCGTTTCTGCTTTCTGCGGTCGCCCTTAAAATAGCGCAACGCTCCTCATAACGGGGCGGCTGAAGATCAACTTTAAGACACTGGTCAAAACGGGACCTTAATCTTTCATCGAGTTTTTTAAGTTCCGAAGGCGGTCTATCACAGGTAAAGACGAGCTGTTTTTTTGCGTCCAAAAGGGCGTTGAAGGTGTGAAACAACTCTTCCTGAACCCTGTCCCTATTTTGGAAGAATTGAATATCGTCGATTAAAAGAACGTTTGTGTTGCGGAATTTGTTTTTAAAAAGGTTCATTTTGCCGTCTTGAATGGCCTGGACATACTCATTAAGAAAGTTCTCGGAAGTTGTGTAAATTATCTCATTTTCGGAATTGTCATAGATATAATTGCCTATAGCTTGCATAAGATGGGTCTTTCCAAGCCCTACACCGCCGAAAATAAGGAAAGGATTGTAGGCTTTTCCCGGATTTTTACTGATCGCAATGGCCGCGTTCGCCGCAAAACTGTTATTTTCGCCAATTACAAACCTGTCGAAAACGAAATCGTCTCTCATTTGAGAGTGTTTATCTCTCTTTTTCTTGGTTTTATGCGTTTCCGCAGGCTCCGCTACGGCATGTTCTTCGTTTTTTGATGGGGATTGGGGCTGGACAGCCTCTTTTTTTGCGGTTTTTCCCGTTATTTCATATTCAACGGTTATATCTTTTCCGGTTTTCTCTTTTATTCTTGAATTTATCTCTTTTTGATAGCGGGTTTTTAATTTATCCCGTATAAAAGTAGAGGGAGCGCCTATGACAATACTGCCTTTCCCGGTTGCTTCGTCAAACACGGCGCGTATATATTTTAAATCCGAAAACCAACCGCCGAACGCCTCCTCCCCTAGGTCAGTTCGCAGTTGGACGAGAGCCTCTTTCCAAAAGCCCTCCAAATCCAAATCAGCCATTTTTAGCCCTTTATCAACATTTTATCCACAAGGATAATATTATTTACAAAAATTTTCAATACGAAAATTCGCATAAAATAACGATTTTTTATCTTAATACATGAATAGTAAAATCGCCTAAATCCTTATCCTGTAAGGAATTAGCTCAATTCTTTCACATAACGCGAGGGGTATCCGCCGTCTTTATTACCCCCTATACCCCCTGTTTTATTTATCCAGAATTTATCCACAGGTTATGCACTATCTGGATAAAACGCCGTAAACGGCGAAGTAGACAGAAAAACATTATATCCGCGAATCAAGAATTTATGCAATAGAAAAAAAATATTTTTTTTTGATTTTAGGAAAAAAATAAAAAAAATAAAGATTTTGAGGCGTTTTTTGCTCCCTTTACCCTTTTTTTTAAATATTATATACTGAAAAAAATGAGCACAGAAAAAAACTATTCAGCCCAAAATATCACAGTTTTAAAGGGATTGGAAGCCGTTCGCAAGCGTCCGGGTATGTATATCGGGACAACGGGTATAGACGGTCTTCACCACCTTGTCTTTGAAGTGGTCGATAACTCCGTTGACGAGGCAATGCAGGGCTTTTGTACGAATATTCTCGTGGTTTTGGAAGAAAACGATGTTGTAAGGGTTGAGGACAACGGGCGCGGTATTCCCGTGGACATTCACCCTACCGAAAATATAAGCGCCCTGGAACTGGTTATGACCAGGCTTCATGCGGGCGGTAAATTCGATAAAAAGTCGTACAAGGTTTCGGGCGGTCTTCACGGGGTCGGCGTTTCTGTCGTAAACGCCCTTTCCGAGTGGTGCGAGGCTTTTGTCCATCTTGACGGGAAAGTCCATTCACAACGCTATAAAATCGGCGTTCCTGACAGCCCTGCGAGGGAAATTGACGCGAAGGGGCTTCCTTATGAGCACTCGCCGGACAGACAGGGGACAGTAATCCGCTGGAAAGCCGATGCCGAGATTTTTGAGACGACGACTTATAATTTTGACGCTCTTTCCAACCGCTTGCGCGAGCTTGCGTTCCTTAATAAAGGGCTTAAAATCACTATCCGTGACGAAAGGCTTTCGACGCCCAAAGAGCATGAGTTTATGTTTGAAGGCGGGGTGAAAAGTTTTGTCGAATATTTGAACGAAAATAAAACTGTACTGTATAAAGAGCCGGTTTATCTTGAAGGAAGCAGAGACGACGGAACGGGCGGAAACATCGAAATAGAGTGCGCCATTCAGTACAACGACGGTTTTAACGAGATAATGTTTTCGTTTGTAAACGATATTAACACGCGCGAGGGCGGCACTCATCTTGTCGGCTTTAAATCCGCGCTTACCCGTACGCTGAATGAATTTTTGAAAAAATCGAAGCAAGCCAAAAAACTGGAAGAAAGTCTTTCCGGGGACGATGTGCGCGAAGGGCTGACTGCGGTGCTTTCTGTTAAAGTTCCTAACCCGCAGTTTGAGGGGCAGACGAAGGGCAAGCTTGGCAATTCGGAAGTAAAAGGCATAGTCGAATCTTTTGTAAACGAGCAGTTGGAACTGTTTTTTGACAAGCACCCGGAAGTTATCAACAATATACTGGAAAAATCGGTGTTAGCCGCAAAGGCGCGTATTGCGGCGCGTCAGGCGAGGGATGCGACACGGCGCAAAAACGCGATGGACTCCGCCGGTCTTCCCGGAAAACTTGCTGACTGTTCGGAAAAAGACCCGGTAAGGTGCGAACTTTTTATCGTAGAGGGAGATTCTGCCGGCGGCTCCGCAAAAGGCGGCAGGGACCGCAGAACTCAGGCGATTCTTCCGCTGTGGGGTAAAATGTTAAATGTTGAAAAGCAGAGAATCGAAAAAGTTATTACAAACGAAAAATTACAGCCGATTATAGCCAGCATAGGCGCGGGTTGCGGCAACGATTTTGACATTTCCAAAATACGCTACCATAAAATTATTATCATGGCGGACGCCGATGTTGACGGTTCGCACATACGCACATTGCTTTTAACGTTCTTCTACCGTTATATGACGCCACTTATCGAACAGGGGCATGTTTATCTTGCCATGCCGCCGCTTTACAAGGTCAGTTACGATAAAAAATCATTTTACGCCTATGACGACGCTGAAAAAGACCGTATTCTTTCCGAGTCCGGCAAAGATGCGGAAAAGGTTGCCGTACAGCGCTACAAAGGTCTTGGTGAGATGAATCCTGATCAGTTATGCGACACTACGATGGACCCTGGTAAGCGCAACATTATTCAGGTTCATCTGGACGACACGGTTGAGGCGGAGCGTATTTTTACTACGCTGATGGGCGAGGTAGTCCAGCCCCGCAGGGAGTTTATCGAGGATAACGCGCTGTTGGTGAGTAATTTGGACGTGTAGGAAGACTATTCAATAGTTTTAATGTAACTTTCCGCAAGGCTGGAAACTTCGTCAAATTCGCTGTGCAAAAGATGGTCGGCTATAGAATTCATTAAATCCCTTGTTTTATGGGACCATGTTTTTTCCTTTAATTCGTTAAGCGTGTTTTTTACCGCCTTTTTGTCATAAGCATTACACGCAATTTTAATCTCTTTTAATTTTTCGCTTAGGTAAATAAGGGCGTCGCGTGTGTCTTCAATATCCGCGCCGTCATCGTCGTTGGGTTTAATTTTACCGATAACGCCCTGCAAAGAGTCCAGGAATTTTTTTGTTTCCGCCGTCATCAGGTTTAAATCTTTTTCCCTGCCCGCTTGCTCCAGTTTTAACGCCGTTGCTGAAAGTTCCGCTTCGCCGATATTGGCGAGCGCGCTTTTCATCGCGTGAACGTTGATGATGTACGACTGTATGTCGCTTTCGGTTTCAAAATTCTTCTGTAGTACGCTGTCCAGTATATGAGTGGCTTTTTCGGCATCGCGCGCGAAAATAACCGCCAATTGCGGGTCAATTTGCTGGTTTTGCCGTCCGGACGCCTGTTTTTTATCAAATTCTTCCTTTTCCTTCTGCGCGGCCTCAAGCACTTCAGGCGTCTGTTTATTGCGGATATGTTTAATCAGCACGGCGTTTAACTGGCGGATATCAATTGGTTTGGAAATAAAATCATCAAAACCGTTTTTCAAAAACACTTCCGACTGCCCGGTAAGGGCGTTGGCTGTCAGCGCGACTATGGGGTGCGTATATCCGGTTTCGCGGATAATTTTTGTTGTTTCAATTCCGTCCATTTTTGGCATCATGTGATCCATAAAAATAACGTCGAAAACATCGCCGTTTTTTATTTTTTCGACCGCCTCGAATCCGCTTGTGGCAAGGACGATCTTAAGACCGTACGGAATCATAAGACCTTTTGCAACGTATAAATTTGTTTCTACGTCGTCAACGATCAGAATTCTGCCGTAGGGCATAAATTCATGTTTAACCTGCGATTTTTTTAACTGTATGACATTGCCGCGCTTAAACTGCTTAAGGCTTTCCGCTATTTCTTTTCCTATTACCTCGCGCACGCCGATACCGGGCGTTTTTTGCGGTAAACGTACGGTTACCGCCGTCCCTTCGCCAACCGCGCTTTTTATATGAATTTGTCCGTTCATCATATCAACCAAATTTCGCGTAACGGTCATTCCGAGCCCTGCGCCTTCGGTTGTACGGTTGGCTTCCATGTTAAAATGCGTATATTCATTGAACAGGTTTTCTACTTGTTTTGAGGTCATGCCCTGTCCGGTATCAATTATCTTAAAAATCAGGGTTACAAGGACGGTTCCGGCGCGGGTTACGCATTCGGCAGAGGCGGAAAGCGTAACAGTTCCCTGCTTGGTATATTTAAAAGCGTTGGAAAGCAGGTTATTCAATATCTGTTTAATACGAAGTTCGTCGCCGACCAGCACGGACGGGGTGTTTTCGTCCGTTTCGACTATAAAATCGACAGAAGCGCCTTCGTAGCGAATATGGTTTAATTGAACAACATCGTTAATCAGGCTTGCGAATTCATATTTTACCGGCATTAGTTCAAAATTGCCGGATTCAATTTTGGAAAGGTCCAGTATGTCGTTGATAATGTTTAACAGCAGGTTGCCCGAATTGTTTATTTTGATAAACGCCTCGCTTGTAGCGGGAGGATGCGCGGAATTTTGTATTTGAATATCCGTCATGCCAAGAATGGCGTTTAACGGTGTGCGGATTTCGTGGCTCATTGTCGCTAGAAAATTGTTTTTTTGCCGTATTTTTTTGTCCGAATCCGTTTTTGCCTTGTAAATATTGTATAGCATGACGCACAAAAACAGCGCCAATAAACCTTCTCCTATCACAAGGAATACGGCTATTTTTATAATATCCGCATAATATTCTTTTGAGGGAATTATTACGCCAAGAAGCCAGTCCTGTTTTATTCTTTTAACAAAAACGACGGAATCCTCATACATATAATTTTTTATTTTATATTCGTAAATATCCACCCCTTGTTCCAGATCGGGCGCAATCTCCGTTAATCCGCTTTCAACATTGGTTATTTTATCGTTTACAGCATAATATGAGGGGTGGGCTATAACTTTCAGTTTGTCGTTGAGTAAAAACCCGTAACTGTTTTCTGTAAAAGAAACGTTTATAACTTTTTTGGAAACATTATAAAAATCAATATCAAGGCAGATTACACCTAACGGACTGCCGTCGTTATTAAAAACAAAACGTGAAAATGTAAGTATATCGGCGGAGTAAAGATCACTCCTGTAAGGGTCAGAAACCGCAGTTTTGCCTTTAGCCGAATCCGCCAGTTTATACCATTCTGTTTCCTGAGGGTTAAAGTTTTTTGGCAAGGGCTTATTGCCGCCTGTTATATATTTATTGCCCAGGGAATGAAAAAATCCGTGAACTCCGATTATTCCTTCCTGATTTAGATTTTTTGGTAAAAAACCTGTGATAGCAGACATATATGACGAAACCGCATCCGCGTCATCGCCTCTTAAAATCATGTTTTGTATAATTTCTGAATAGCCGATCAAAAAGATTTCGGCTTCTTTAAAGATTGAAATTATTTCGTTTTCTGTAAAAGCGAGCGATTTTTCCACATTATTTGTTAAGTGGCCGCTTTCAATATTACTAAGAAAAAAGAAACCGGAAAACCCGACTATAGCGAACGCGAGTATTACAATGAAAAATTGAATGTAAATCGAATTTAAAATCCGGTATTTTTCAAAGATAGAACGCACCAAAAACCTCCGTCTTCGCGTTTACTAAACGTGAGCCTTAATTTTTTCAAGTAGCGCTGGTATGGAAAAAGGCTTTGAAATAATACCGGCCGCGCCCAAGTCTAGTCCGCGTTTCTCAATGGATGCGTCTACTGTCCCTGTCAGGAAAATAACGGGTATTTTTGCCCATACGGAGTTGCTTTTTAGCTTTTCCAGCGCCTCAAACCCGTTCATTTCTGGCATTTCTATATCTAGTAATATTAAATTTGGCGTTACTTTTTCCAAAAGCGTAAACATTTTCGCGGCGGAAGGTATAGTCATAACATTGTATTGGTTTTCCAGCGCTTCTTCCGCAGTTGCAAGGTTTGTGTCGCTGTCGTCAACTATAAAAATGGTACTCAAAATACAAATTTCCTATATTAATTGTAAATTTGATAATTTTGTTTTGTCAAGTAAATAGTATGTAGAACATGACATAATATTGATAAATGTCTGAAATTTGTTATAATATCCTCAAGGAGCCAAAAGTGAAGATAATTGTTCTGGTAAAACAGGTGCCCGACACCAAAAATATCACGGGAGAGGCGATGACGCCCGAGGGTACGGTAAACCGCGCCGCTCTTCCGGCTGTTTTTAACCCCGACGACTTATACGCGCTGGAAGCCGCCCTTCAAATTAAGGACGCTAACCCGGGAACAACCGTGAATGTAATAACGATGGGACCTCCCTCGGCGGCGGCTGTGCTGAAAGAGTGCCTTTACCGCGGCGCTGATTTTACCGCTCTTGTCTCCGACCGTGGTTTTGCCGGAGCGGACACGCTTGCCACTTCTTACGCCCTCAAGTGCGCGATAGAAAAAACAGGCGCTTTCGACATAGTTTTGTGCGGACGGCAGGCGATTGACGGCGATACGGCGCAGGTTGGTCCGCAGACTGCGGAAAAACTTGGAATAAACCAAATAACGTGCGTTTCAAAAATAGAAAAGATCGATACGTCAAAAAAAGAAATAACCGCCATCCGTTCAATAGAGGGCGGCTGGGAAAAAGTAAAGGCGAAACTGCCCGTTCTTCTTACTTTTACCGAAGAAGGGGAAACGCCGCGTCCGGCTTCTGCAATCAAAATTTGCGCTTTCAAAAGGGCGGCTCCTGCCGCGGGAAACGCCGGTTCTCCAAGTGATCCGTTTGCGGAAGGAACTCAGAGTGCGAATCCTATGGCTCTGTGGGACATAGCCGCGATTAACGCCGATCCGGTGCAGTGCGGGCTTTCAGGTTCGCCTACAAAGGTAAAAAAAATCGATTCTGTGGTACTGACTGCCGCGGACATCAGGTATATTGAGCCGAGCGAGGCGGGTATCAGCGAGCTGATACACGGTCTTATTGCGGATCATACGTTTGGATAAGGGGAGAATATGAGCGATAACAGTGTAATGGTTTACATACAACAAAAAGAAGGGAAGCCGGCGGAAGTGAGCCTTGAGCTTGTTTCTAAAGCGCGGGAGCTTGCGGACAAGCTGAAAGTCGAGGTGAGCGCCGCGTTTTTTGGCGAGAAGGTTGGGGGAGAGGTTTCCCGCCTTGCGTCTCTTGGCGCGGATCGCGTTTACATAGCGGAAGACGCGAGGCTTAAATATTACACGCCTGTTCCCTACAGCAAATTGATGAATCTGGTGGTGGAAGAATACAAGCCGCAGATTGTTCTGTTCGGGGCGACTACCGAAGGGCGCGATCTTGCGCCGCGTGTCGCGTCGCACTTAAAAGTCGGGCTTACCGCTGATTGTACGGATTTGCAGATTGGCGACCATACTCAAAAAGAAACCGAGTACAAAGATATTTTATATCAGATACGTCCGGCTTTCGGCGGGAACATAATCGCCACTATAGTAAGCCCCGAGAAAAAGCCGCAGATGGCGACAGTCCGCGAAGGCGTTATGCGCATGGCTCAGCCTGATAATTCGCGGAAGGCCGAAACCGTAAAAATAAAAACCAGTCTTGGCGCGGACGATTTTCTTACTGAGATTATTGAGCGCGTAATGGAAGAAAAGACCGTGAACCTAAAAGGCGCGCAGATTATTGTTTCCGGCGGCATGGGCGTTGGAAGCAAGGAAAATTTCGCCCTTATACGGGAACTTGCCCAAACTTTGGGCGCGGAGGTGGGAGCGTCCCGCGCCGCGGTGGATCAGGGCTTTATCGGCAAGGAACATCAGGTTGGGCAGACGGGAACTACGGTGCGCCCTAAACTATACATTGCCTGCGGCATTTCGGGGGCAATTCAGCACCGTGCCGGCATGGACGGCTCCGCGCGGATAATCGCAATTAACAGCGATCCAGAAGCGCCGATTTTCAGCGTTGCGCATTACGGCATTGTGGGAGACTTAAACGAAGTTATCCCGCGAATGATCAAGGCTTATAAGGCAAGGGTTTAAGGAGCAGGCAATGGAAAATTTTTTAACGGATAACGAGGATATTTTATTTCATCTGGAACATCTTGATCTTGACCGTATAATTCAAATGAAAGAGGACAACTTTGAGCAGGCGAAACAGTTTGCCCACGCGCCCAGGGATATTGAAGACGCAAAAGATTCGTACCGCAGAATTTTGTCCATTATTGGGGAAATCGCGGGAGAGTATATGGCTCCTAATGCCCCGGATGTGGACGAGAACGGTCCTACTCTGGCGAACAATCAGGTAACGCTTAATCCCGCGACAAGGAAGGCGCTGGACATGATGGCGAAAGCCGACATGATGGGCTTTGTCATTCCGCGCAGGTACGGCGGACTGAATATGCCCAATACGATTCTTACAATAGGCGCGGATATATTGTCGCGCGCGGACGGTTCTTTTCTTAATTTTGGTTTACAGCAGGACAACGCAGGAACTATTAACAAATTCGCATCGGAAGAGCAGAAGCGGGCTTATTTACCGAAACTCTGTTCAGGCGAGTGGGACTCGGCGATGGTTTTAACGGAACCTGATGCGGGAAGCGATTTGCAGTCGGTAAACCTGAAAGCGACTTTGGGCGCGGACGGAAAATGGTACTTGAACGGAGTTAAACGCTTTATTACCAACGGGTGCGGTACTATCGGTCTTGTTCTTGCCCGAAGCGAGGAAAAGGGCAAAGGCGCGCGGGGGCTTTCGTTCTTCCTGTACAAGCGCGACGACAAAATGATCATAAGGCGGCTGGAACATAAACTCGGCATTCACGGTTCTCCCACCTGCGAACTTCAATTTAACAATGCGCCCGCGGAATTAATCGGCGAGCGTCAGCGCGGTCTTACCAAGTACACCCTGTGGCTGATGAATAACGCGCGTTTGGGCGTTGCCGCGCAAGGCGTGGGCATTGCCGAAGCCGCTTACCGCGAGGCCGATCTTTACGCGGCAAAACGAATTCAATTTGGCGCGCCCGTGCGCGATCTTCCCCCTGTTTTTGAAATGCTTACCGAAATGAAAATTGCCGTAGAAGCGGGACGCGCGCTTTTATACGAAACCGCCCGCTTTGTCGATCTGAAAGAAGCGCTGGAAGATTATTCCGACAACCACCCCGAAGAAAAGGGAGAAATTATCGAGGAGAAAAAGAAATACGCGAAACTTGCCGGATTGTTTACCCCCGTGATAAAAGCCTACGCTACGGAAATGGCGAACAAGGTCGCCAACGACGCGATTCAGATTCACGGCGGAACGGGCTACATGAAAGAGTTCAACATTGAGCGCCACTACCGAGATGCGAGGATTACTAACATTTACGAAGGGACGACGCAATTGCAAGTTGTCGCGGCAATAGGACCGGTAACATCGGGAGTGGCGCAGATGATACTGGACGAGTACGACAGCGCAAAATATTCCTACGGGGCGGATTTGCTTGCGAAAGTCCGCGAGGCGCGCAAAGTTTTTGATGAGACTTTGGAGTTTGCTAAGGCGTATAAGGAGCATGAGCAGTTTTTGACGTATCACTCGCGGAGGCTTGTAGAAATGGCAACCGATTTGATAATCAGCTATCTTCTGTTGCGGGACGGAAACCACAGCGAGCGCAAGCAAAAAGTAGCGGCTATTTTTATCGCAAAGATGCCTTCACGGATAAAAGCGAGCCGCGATTTTATTATGAGCGAAGACTGTACTTTGCTGAAAAATTACAAGGCGGTAATTGACGGTTAATTGATAATTGGACTTGTTCAGAAACTGAAGTTTCCGGACAACGTATTGAAAAAAACGCCGACTGCTAAAGCCGGCGTTTTTTTTGCGGAAATTAAAGTTGATTATACCGTGAAAGACGGTCCCGTTTGCATGGCGTTTTTTTCCTGATTTTTTTTCAGGTTTTCATAGAAGTTCGCCATTGAAAGAGATCTATATGGATTTAACCAGATAAAGCCTATGTTCAATGTAAAAAGCATACAGAGGAGTACCCAGCCTATAAAACTAAGTTGCAGTAAAAATAATTTCCATTTATATCCTTTCATCATGATTTGGCTTTTCTTTAATGCCTCAAGGGGTTTTATTTTGGGATTGTCATACATTATATAAAATGCCATTGAATACCCATAAGCTTTTATGATTCCTGGTATTATCAGCAACAACGACCACAAATAAGAAAAAAGTATGGTAAAAAAGACCAACAAAAAACTAGAGAAAAAACGGCTGAAACCGTCAAAAATATTTTTTGTCTCAAATTGCTCGCCGCGAATTCTTTTTAAAAAATAACCGGCAAAACCTAAAGAAAAAGCTCCGCTTGTTAGAATCATGCAGATTAACAGCAAAAGAATAATAGAAGTAAATGAAGGTTCTTTTCCCAACACTATTTGGATTGTGTCGAATATCGAAATAATGTTGCATGGGAGATAGATCAAAAAAAGTATAAAAAAGGTAAAAGCAATTTTTCCCCATACGCCATTCAATTGTTGTCTGGCGTACGCCCTAAGCTCGCTGTTCGGCTGAATTTCATCATAGTTCATATAATTTCTCCTTGTTCTTTCAACTTTAATATTATTATGCAGTTATTTTTAAGAAAAGTCAAATGAAAAAGTTCTGAATGTTAGCGGAAACCTTTCAAATCAATTTTGTGCGGGTATATATTTGCGCAATACTTTTAAAACATCCTCAAAATTAAGCGGCTTTCCGATATGACTGTTCATGCCTGCCTGCAGGCATTTTTCGACATCTTCCTGAAACACATTTGCGGTCATAGCGACTATAGGGATTTCTTTTGCTCTTTTTATGTCCAGCGCGCGTATGCTCTGCGCCGCTTCATATCCGTCCATTTCGGGCATCTGCAAATCCATAAAAATCATGTCGTATTTATCGGGCGCAGAGCGGAATTTTCGTACGGCTTCCCTGCCGTTTTCCGCGCAATCTATAGCAAGGAGCGTGGGTTCAAGTAACGCCATCACAATTTCGCGGTTGATTTCGACGTCTTCCACAAGCAGAACACGGCGTCCTTCTAACTTGGGAATATTATCCTGTGTATTGTCAGCCGAGGCTCCGTCTGCGCTTTTTTCTTCGCCCAGTTTTGCCTGAATCGTGAAAGAGAAGGTGGCTCCTTTCCCAAGCTCGGAGTCAATCCAGATTTTGCCGCCCATCATTTCCACGATATTTTTGGAAATCGAAAGTCCCAGCCCCGTGCCACCGTATCTTCTTGACATACTGCTTTCCGTTTGCTGAAAAGCCTGAAAAAGACGGGATTGCTGTTCCGGGCTTATGCCTATTCCCGTGTCCGATACGGAACACTTTATCGTGCAGAATCCGTCTTTTTCTTCCAAAAACTGCGTATTAACGCTGATACTGCCTTCATGGGGAGTAAACTTTACCGCGTTCCACAAAAGGTTTGTAATAACTTGCGCCAGCCGCTGTTCGTCCCCGGTTAATACTTTGGGAATATTGCTGTCATTGTTTACTGTGAGTTTTTGTTTTTTTTCGTCTATAAGGAATTTATTGGCGCTTACAATCTGTTGCATCATTTTATCAAAATTAAACTCCGCCGGCACAAGTTCAAATTTATCCGCTTCTATTTTGGACATATCTAAAATATCGTTAATTATGCCAAGGAGATGTTTAGAGGCAACGGCGATTTTATCTAAACAATAATCTTTTCGTCCCGCGTCCGTGGCGGACATTCCTATGGAAGTCATGCCGATTATGGCGTTCATCGGCGTGCGTATCTCGTGGCTCATGTTTGCAAGGAAAGCCGATTTCGCTTTGCTTGTCTGCTCGGCTACATCTAGCATACGTTTTTGTTCTTCCGCTTCTTTTATATATGAAACATCTGTAAAGTTTTCCAATAACGACAAGCGTCCCTTGTAATGTATTTTTGCCACGGATTTTATGATGGGAATGTCTATGCCGTCCGCTTTTGTAAATTCCTGTTCAGCCCGGTCTACAATCTGATTCTGCTCCAGTACCGGACATTGCTGTGTTCTGCAAAAAACTTCCCTGCACCGTTTTCCTACAATTTTTTCTTTTGAATCGCCGTAAATGCGGACAGCCGCCGGGTTAATATCTATTATTTCACAGGTTTCGGCGTCTATAATAACAATGCCGCTTTCAACGTTTTTCCATATTGTTTTAAATTGTTCCAGCGCGTTAAGGGTTATTGTATGCGCTTTCTTGGCGGTATCGCGCGCTTTTACAATACAGTTTATCGGAATATTTACATTAAGGGCGATCTTTCTTGCCATATCATGGCAGGTGTCGGAACCGCATGCCCCGCAGTCAACATTTTGTTCCGCAGAGCTGTTTTTTTCCAATAACTTAAACGCCGCCTGAATATCATCTTCGGTTATTTGCGGGACGGTCGTATGAACTGTTTTGTATACTCTTAAAAAGTACGAGACATCAAGACTTTTATTGTACGATTCAAAAAGAGATTGAAAGTATTGTCTTTTTTTGTCATCTGCCGAGGACTTTGAAATTTTGTTCATGGTCTTTTCAATTTCAAATATGCTTTTGCCGTGCAGGCAGGCGGAACCTATGTTACAGCCCTCACTGCAATTTAACACGTCAAAAAGTTCCGGCAGTAATTCCGGGTGGGTTTGCGCGTAAGCGTTTAATTTTTCGTATACATCTTCTCCTTCCGCTTTTAGTATATGAAGTTTTTTCCCCATAAAAAATTCAATGTTTTCTTTTAGACCGCCCGGCATTGGAAATAATGAGCCTAATCCGCTTTCAATATGATCGAAATCCGTTTCTTCATTGGGAAGTTCAATATTGTTTTTCTTTAGATAGTCAAGCATTTTAGCAAATGTGATATTGTAGTTTGCCAATTCAGTGTTTCCAAACTCATTCACTTTTGCGATACAAGGAGAAAGCGCGGCGATTTTGTCGTTTATGCCTTTATATTCTTTCATGTAGATAGACGTGCATGCCATGGGACTTTGTACGGGAGACAAGTTTTTTAGCAAATTATGCTGATAGATTTCGCAGTATGTTACTATTGCGGGGCATGGCTGGGTAATTAGGGGCATGTTTCCGGTTTGCTGAATATGTTTAACGTGCGCCCAAATGCAAATATCCGCGCCCAATGATACGTCGTAAATATTTCTGACGCCTTTTTGTTTTAAATATGTGAATAACCGTTTGTATTCAGGTATATTTGTTTTTATAGCCGGAGCGGCGATAAGCGAGATAGCGGTTCCGTTTGATAAATCATTGAAAAAAAGATCGGTATTGTCGTAATAAGTTCTTGCGTTATGTTTACACGCGGAAACACATCTGCCGCAGGCGATGCATTTTGTTGTATCAACCTTTACTTTGATATTGCCGTCCACGTCCTGGTATGTGATATTGGCCGTTTCCATGGGGCATTCTCTTATACACCTGTTACAGCCCGTGCAAAGGTCTTGGTTTGTGCTGATAATTTCCTTCATTAGCGGAAATCCTTGACTCCGGCGGTGTCCAGCGTGGCGAAGTAATCTTCTACTGTTTCCGGACGGCGAATTTGTACGATTGAGCCGTCCTGCCGCAAAAGCAGTTCTCCGCAACGCAGTTTGCCGTTGTAGTTAAAACCCATCGCCCTTCCGTGCGCGCCCGCGTCGTGGATAACGACAAAGTCCCCGATTCCGTTTTCGCTGGCGACGTCAATTTTTGGCAGTTTCCGCTGAATAGCGAATTTGTCGTTGTTTTCGCACAGACTGCCTACCACGTCGTAAACTTCGGTTAGGGGGGCGGTTTCTTTGCCCGGAATTGTTATGTGATGATACGCGCCGTAAAGGGCGGGGCGCATTAAGTCCGCCATGCAGGCGTCAAGCCCGATATAATTGCGGTAAATTTCTTTTTTGTGAGCCGCCCGCGCGACAAGCCAGCCGTAAGGACCGGTTATAACTCTGCCCCATTCGGTGTGAATGCCCATAGGATCAAGCCCTGCGGGTTTAAGAATTTCGTTATATGCTTTTTGAATAACGGCAGTTAAATCCTGATAGTTTACCGCCGTCTGTTCCGGTTTGTAGGGAATGCCCACGCCGCCGCCAAGATTGATAAATTCAATGCGCACTCCCGCTTTTTCCTTTATCTCGACCGCAAGCTCAAAAAGCATTCTTGCGGTTTCTATGTGATAAGGGGCGGAAAGCTCGTTGGAAGCGACCATTGTGTGCAGGGCGAACCGCTTGACGCCCTTTTCCTTGAGAAGAGAATAGCCTTTAATTAACTGTTCGCGCGTAAAACCGTATTTTGCCTCTTCCGGCTTGCCGATTATCGCGTTGCCCTCCTTGAGGGGACCTGGGTTGTAACGTATGGAAATTAATTCGGGCAAGCCTGCGGTTTTTTCCAGATACTCAATGTGGGAAAAATCGTCCTGATTGATAACCGCGCCTAATTTGCGCGCGGCTCTGTATTCGCTTGCGGGGGTTTCGTTGGAAGTGAGCATAATGTCTTCGCCTTTCATTCCCGCCATTTCCGCGAGCAGAAGTTCGGGGTAACTTGAACAGTCGGCTCCAAACCCCTCGGCGGCAAGTATCTTTAATATGTAAGGATTGGGCAGAGCCTTAACCGCAAAGTGATTTTTATAAGATGGAAAAACCGAAAACGCCGCCTTGATACGGCGGACATTTTCGATGATGGCTTTTTCATCGTAAACATAAAAAGGAGTAGGGTACTTTTGCGCGATTTTTTCAAGCGCAGGTTTGTCAAGGGGGAATGTTTTTTCGCTCATTTTTGCATTCTCATTTTTTTGCGCTTATGTAGCCGAGATGTTTTAAAAGTTCCGCGTTTAAAATACCGCCGCCCGCGGCTCCGCGTATGGTGTTATGCGAAACAGCCGTAAAACGGATATCAAACACATTGCAGGGGCGGAGCCGCCCTACTACAACAGCCATTCCCTTGTCCGCGTCCCGGTCTTTGCGCGGCTGAGGGCGGTTTTCTTCTTCACGGTAAATAATCGGCTGTTCAGGAGCCATGGGGAATTTTTTTTCTTGCGGAAGGCCTTTGTAGGCGGCCCATATCTCTTTGATTTCTTCCAGACAAGCGGGTTTTTTAAGCCCGAAAGCAAGAGAAATACACGCCGTATGTCCGTCTACAAGCGGTACGCGGTTACAACTGGCGGAAATTTTAGGCATAACGGCGTTTTGTATCTGCCCGTTAAGGATTGTCCCAAAGATTTTTAAGGGTTCTTTTTCAGATTTTTCCTCTTCGCCGCCGATGAAGGGGACAAGGTTATCGATAATGTCGAGGGATGGAACGCCGGGATAACCCGCGCCAGATACCGCCTGCATTGTCGTAACTATGAGTTTTTTTACCAGATAGCCCGCCTGTACAAGCGCGTGCAGGGGAATCATATAACTTTGAATTGAGCAGTTTGGTTTTACCGCGATAAAGCCCTTTTTCCAGCCGCGCGCTTTTTGCTGGAAGGGAATAATGTCCGCATGATGAGGATTTACCTCCGCGATTAAAACAGGCACGTCAGGCGTCCAGCGGTGAGCCGAAGCGTTGGAAATTACAGGAATTCCGCCAGCGGCGTATTCTTCTTCCAGAGCGCGTGTTTCGTCTTTGCTCATTTCCAGCGCGGAAAAGACGAATGAGCATTTGTTTTTTTTGAACGCCGCCACAGCGCGGCTTACATCGTTAGCGTCTTCAACAATTATATCGCCCACGGCAGGAGCGTAGGTTTTGGCAAGTTGCCATCTTCCTGCGACAGCCTCTTTATATTTCTTGCCAGCGCTCCGCGGAGAAGCCGCTGTGTAGCGTACCTCAAACCAAGGGTGATCTTTGAGAAGGGCGATGTACTGTTGTCCAACCATCCCCGTTGCGCCTAAAATACCGACAGGAATTTTTGCCATAAATTGCTCCTTGTACCTATGTTAATGAACATAAGAGACAGTGTCAATGATTGCGCATACTGCAGGCGGACGCTGTTTTTAAAGCTAAAGCCCCAAGTCTTTGCCTATCAAAATAACCTTTATTCTTCCCGCCGGTTTGCAGAATCTTGTTGAAACAAATTGAGAGCAAATTGTCTCGGGGCTGGAACAATCGGCGCAGGTTCCGTTTTCATTACACGGAGTTTTAAGGGACGCGAACCGCTGAGTGTTAAGCGGAGCGGCGACAGTTCTGGCGCGCTTAAAAGCGTCATCGTAAGTTTTAACGACTTTGTTCATTCCTGCGGCGATAATTACCTGTTTGGGGCCGTAGATCAGCGCGGCTACGCGGTTGCCGTTTCCGTCGATGTTTACAAGCCAGCCGTCTTCGCTTATAGCGTTCGTGCCGGAAAGGAAAGTGTCGCATAACAGCCCGCGCCGCATGATGTCCTGACGTTCCTCGGGGGAGGCCGCTTTGTCCCTGTCCAGCAGACTGTAGCCGTCTTTGGCAAGCCTTTCAAAAACACCCATGTCCGCCAGCGTTTTGGAACCGCCCCATGAGACAGTGTGGTTTTTCGGGATTAGCGAGATAATTTTTTCCGCCGCGGAAGCTGTGTCTTCAAAATAATGAGCCTCGAAACCGCGGGTATTAAGCGCCTTTACAACCTTAGGCGCAAGTTTGGAATATCTTGTTTCCTGTAATGTTTTCATGTTATTAAACCCTCGCTTGTCTATATGTTTACTATGCTTTATAATACATCGAACCCAAAATGCCGTCAACACGTAGCTTAATAAGTAAATAAAAAAATAGTAAAAACACAAAAGGAAAAAGCCCCTAAAAAATGCAGGACTTGTAAGACAAACAACCGAGTTGTCGAACAAGTCCAATATATATGGCTGATTTGATAAAAAACAACCGGAGGATTAAATGATATTAATGATGCGGATAAAATTGAGAAATAGAAAAAATATAAATAGACTTGTCCGGCAAACCAACTCGAACTGAAGGTTAATAGTTGCCGAACAAGTTTAATAGCAAAATGGCATAAACCGCCATTACAAAAAAAGGGGCTGTCCAAGAAGTAATATCTGGCAGCCCCTATTTATTGTTTTTATGTAAAAAGTTAAGTTACAACTATTTATAATACAAAAGTAGCAGGTTCCCCAACAGTTATTTATGC
>JAITUY010000179.1 GCA_031286095.1 Treponema sp.
TTTGTCGAACTTTCGGACTAAAGTCCGCGTTCGCAGGCTTATAGCCTGAAAAACCGCAAGATTTGTGAGACAACCAACCGGGTTGTCGAACAAGTCCAATATATAAATCCTTACAAATCTCGGCGTTATTGCCTTGGGCTGAAAATGCGTAATTTATTGCCAATGAATATATTCGTGAAAAAGCAAATAGAATTGTTTAAAAACTTCATTGGACTTGTTCGACAACTGCGAATTTCCGGTTTGAGTTGGTTGTCAACAAGACTAATATTAAAAATTGATTTTAAAACACCAGAACCGCCATTTTAACAACTCTGCGTTATAGTATTATCAGGGGGCAAAAATGACCATATTAAAAGAGGCAATTGCTGATTATTTAGCACATTGTGAATATCAAAAAAAGTTAAGCGTAAAGTCAATTAAGGCATATACGATTGACCTAAAACAACTAAAGCAATACGCTATATCTGAAAATATTCCCGCAAAAACAGAAATTACCGCATATATTGTACATCTTCACAAGACCTATTCACCGCGGACAGCCAAGCGAAAAATTGCGAGTATTCGCGCTTTTTTAAATTATCTTGAATTTGAGGAAATTATTTCAGAAAACCCAATAAAAAAAATAAAAACAAAATTTCAGATTCCGCAGGTATTGCCAAGAACAATTTCATTAGTAACAATAGAAAACATTTTACGCGCCGCTTATCAAGAATTAAAACAAGCGCAAACCATTTATGCAACAAGTACAGCATTGCGAAATGCCGCAATGCTTGAGTTGCTGTTTGCCACAGGACTTCGTGTGTCGGAATTGTGTTCCCTTAACACGGATTATATTGATTTGGAGAATGGGAAAATTCTTATAATGGGAAAAGGATCAAAGGAACGCGTATTACAAATAGGAAATCAGGAAGTTCTTTCGATCCTGCGGCGCTATGCCGGAGAAAACGCAAAACATATACGCGAAACGGGTTGTTTTTTTGTTAATCGATTATCTTCCCGAATTTCCGAACAGTCCGTCCGCTTTCTCATAAAACGGCTTTGCGTCAAGGCCGATATTGATCAGAACATAACGCCGCATATGTTCAGGCACTCATTCGCCACATTGTTGCTTGAAGAAGACGTAGACATTCGCTATATCCAGCGCATGTTGGGTCATAGCTCCATACTGACAACGCAGATTTACACGCAGGTTACTGTTGAAAAACAGCGCCAAATTCTGACAACAAAGCATCCACGTAACAAAATTGTTGTAAATATGTGAAATTTATGTTGATTGTTTTTGAGAATGGCAATATAATTCAGGTACAAACGCAGGATAATTATTTATTAACTGTATGTCAAGTATTGATATACATAATTATTATGTAACATTGTTCAATGATTAGTTATATAAGGCGTTTATCGCAAAATGGTTTTTTGGGTGTTTATATGGGATTTGATGCTACTTATGGATCATTAATAAAATTACTAAGAGGCAAGACAATAGCTGTCGTTTATATTTTTGAAAAAGAAGATGCTGATGGGTTCAATCATTATTGGGTTTGGAAAAGCGATATTATATCCGGTTGGTTAAATGCGGTTCAGGAACTAGAATGCTTGCCTTTTATTTTAGATGTTAGGACATTTGTTCAAAAGGCAAGTAATAGAACATTACCGCATATTGATTATGTACTTAATCTAAACTGTGGGTGTTACGATTTATCTTCGTTAAGTTTAGTCCCATCAGTTTGTAGTTTTTTGTCTGTTCCTTGTGTTCCATGTAATGCAGTATCAATAATATCAAGTGAAAATAAAAGAATATCAAATTTAATCGCTTCTGGTATGAACCTTAATGTTCCAAAACCTTTAGAGACTTCATGTAATGAGGGCATTTATCGTCCTTTGAATTTGGGAAGTAGTATCGGAGTAAAAAAAGGACGTTTTCGTGATTTTGCAAATGACGGTATTTATCAGGAATTTATACCTGGGTATGATGTAACAATCCCTGTTGTCTATAATCCATATATTAAAGATATTGATTTATTACCACCTGTTTTGTACTTGCCAAAATCATCGGACCCCGATTGGATATATAGTGAGGAAGAAAAGGTAAATAACAATGGCTTTATAACGCTACCATTTCTTGAAATTGAAGAAAAGGCAAAAAAAGAATTAATAAACTTTTCACGTGTTTTTCCTATACAGACATTTGGACGTATTGACGGCCGTATCAGATGTATGGATAAAAAATTATCAGATGAAATAATTGAAAAACCTTTGAAATTTAAAGATTTATATTTCATTGAAATCAATTCAATGCCGACTATAGAACGAGATGATTCATTTGAATTTTCCTTTGATATTGTTCAAAAAAATGAACATCATAGTTTTTATAATTGTACCATGAAATACAAAGAGATTATAACAAATCCGACAATTAATGGCTTTCTTTTATCTTGTTCTATGCTTTCGCTCTCTAAAGCCATGTGTTAAAATCAAAAGGATTATACCCATATTGTAAAATAAAATCTCTGCGTTTGCCGCTGGCAATATTTGTGATTTTAGGAATATTGCATACTTCTAAAAGAGGAAATGAATCATTATAATGAGACGCTAAATATTGCATTTGTAGTATTCGTTCTGATGCACACATCAGATTACGTCTGAATGATTCGTTAACTAATTCACTAATCGGATGTGTTTTTATTAGCTCGTAGCCTAACCGCAAATCCTGTTGATACGCAACTGCAAGAATATTAAGCACATAATCAGCAGTTAAAAAAGGCAGTTTTTTTATTCCCATACTATCAAAGATCTGCCTCATGAGCGAACGAATCCTTTTTTCTTCAACGGTGTTATAAGAGTAACTTTCCGCAATCATTTTATTGCTTTCTAAAGCTAGTTTTTGTACGATCCTATCATGGTTCTTGGCATAATCAAGTCCATGATTAAAAAAGTTTACAGCTTCTGTAGCTTGTCCGCAATAAAGATAAGCAATTCCAACATTATTATAGATATGAGATAGACCGACCATACCTGGGACATTATTAACAGCTTCAATTTGCAAATCCTTGAATTCTTCAGGATAAACATGATCTGTATAGAATTGTTCTACTAATTTGTTATTTATACAGTAAATTGCATGATCTTCCATGTCATTTTTCTTAAATACTTGATAACCTTTCTCATAAAGCTCATTCCTAGTATTTGCAGAACAGTTAGGAATTAATTCTGCATAACGATATACCTGCGCTAGAAGAACTTCATTATTCAGTGATCTGGCAAGTTTTTCGGCTTCAATGATATCTTTTCCGCCATAATCATTGCAAAAAATACGATATAACTTTGCAATACATTCAATACTTCTTAGAATACTCTCATCTTTATCAGAAACTGTTCTATGAAGTGAAATGTTTTCAATAGTTTCAGATAAATCGCTCATAATTTCTTCTTTTTGATCAAATAATAATTTACTACGATACCGGAAGAGAACAGGACTATACTTGGATATTATTGAATTTTCAGACCAATTAGAGTTAAGCAGTATCTCTCTTTTTGTTTTAGAACAAGTACTATAACATTGTTCAGCATAAGAATTAATAAAAGAATTCACATCATTTGCCCCGCAATTTATTACTTTATGGATTTGTTCTTCTCCGCTATTTCGTATCATTTTGACATAAATCCCATCTGGACACTCGGATAAAAGTTTTTTGGCACGCTCAAAATCATTATCCTTAAGCAGAATAATTATAGAAGGTCTTAAAATACTATCCTTATGTAAATGAACTATATTTGCGAGTGATTTATTTGTTACTTTTCCTTCTTGAAGAATGATTGGGTCAATAACATCAGGTCCCGCCGCCTGGTGTTCAGTTACCGTAAAGAGCTTGCACAAAGATGTAACAATTTCAGAAACAGGTGATAAATAGGGAGTCGAATAAAAGAATGAAATTAGTTTTGATACTGGCGCGGTGACTTTTTCAATTTTTTCGATAATATTACGGAAAAGCTTTTTAGCCTTCTCTTCTGAATCAAAAAAATTCGGCGTGTTGATGAAAGTATTAAAGTATCCATGTCCTCTACCTACAACAAATCTTTGTTCAACGATAAAAACTGTAAATATATTGGTATCTGGTCTAAAAATTTTTTCTATTTCAGTCATTTTATTTATTGCCTTTATATGATAATTTCAACAATTTCTCATAACCACCCGATAATAAATAATTATCCTGCATTTGTGGCTCTAGACGGCTTTTTTGAACAGTTAAAATCTCTAGTGTCCCTTTTTTCCACAAACATAACTCAATACAAAAGCGGTCATTATGACGAGGCTAATACCCGTACCGATTTCATTGACAAATTTTTTTTCATGCTGGATTGGGACATTGCCAATAGTCAGGGCTATTCCGAAAGTTATCGCGAGGTTGTACGGGAAGATAAAGTAAAAATTGACGGCTCTAAAAAAGCCCCGGACTACAGTTTTCGTATCGGCGGAGTACGTAAATTTTTTGTAGAAGCGAAAAAACCTTCTGTCAACATCAAGGATGCAACCGAACCTGCATATCAAGTTCGCCGTTACGCTTATACCGCAAAGCTTCCTCTCTCGATTTTAACGAACTTTGCAGAGTTTGCCGTATACGATACAAGGATCAAACCAAATAAAGATGACAAGTCAGGAACGGCCCGCATTTTTTACTGTACTTTTGATCAATACGAACAGAATTTTGATTTCATTATCAGTACTTTCTCAAAAAACGCTATTTTAAAGGGAAGTTTTGACAAGTACATTGAAGAAAATAAAAACAAAAAAGGCACATCGGAAGTTGACGCGGAAATTCTGGCCCTTGTTGAAGAATGGCGCGTAGAGTTGGCAAAAAACATCGCTAAAAATAATCCTGATCTTTCGATATATGATCTTAACACCGTAGTACAAAAAATCATCGACCGTATTATATTTCTGCGCATAGCCGAAGACAAGGGTATTGAAGATGAAAACCTTTTGCTTTCAGTCGCAAAAGGTTACGGCGTTTACGAAAAACTGATTCATATTTTTATAAAAGCAAACGCAAAATATAATTCAGGTCTTTTCTCCGATATTGATTGGATAGACAGGGTTAACATTGACGACAAGGTATTATCGCATATCATCGTAAATTTGTATTATCCAGAATGTCCTTACGAATTTTCCATTTTGCCAGTTGAGATTCTTGGCAGTATTTATGAGCGGTTTCTAGGCAAGACGATCCATTTTCGCGCGATTAAAGGCGATGCGCATACCGCCATTATCGAAGAAAAACCAGAAATTAAGAAGGCGGGCGGAGTTTATTATACTCCGCAATATATTGTAGATTACATAGTACAAAACACAGTTGGCGAAAAAATTAAAAACAAAACACCTCAGGAAATTTCAGGTGTAAAAATTTGTGATCCAGCCTGTGGTTCCGGCTCATTTCTGGTTGGAGCGTATCAGTATTTGCTGAATTACCACCTTGATTATTACACGCAGGCAAAAAACATAAAGACTGCCTTGAAAAGCGAAAGAGTTTTTCAGACAGCTTTTCATTCATATAAACTAACGATAGAAGAAAAACAGCGGATTCTTACCAATTCCATATACGGTGTTGATATTGATAATCAGGCTGTGGAAGTAACAAAGTTGTCTTTATATTTGAAACTTCTGGAAAATGAAGGAAAGGAAGCGGAAGGCTGGCTTTTCAGGTATTCCGATAAAACGCTCCTTCCATCACTTGAAAATAATATTAAATGCGGAAACAGTCTTATTGGAACGGAATTTTACGCACAACATGGTCTTGAATTTACAGGTGATGATCGTGTGAAAGTAAATTGTTTTGATTGGAATGGGAAGGGCGGATTTGAGGAAATTTTTAAGAACGGTGGTTTTGACGCAGTTATCGGTAATCCGCCGTGGGGCGCAGATATAGATAAGTATACTCAATATTATGAAAAGCATTATCCTAATAGTACTAAAAGTTATAAAGACAGTTTTAAGCTTTTTATAGAGAAAGGATTTTTGTTATTAAAAACAGATGGCTACTTTGGTTTTATTGTTCCCAGCGTTTTTATGTTTCAGCCCCGCTATATTGATATAAGACGTTTTATACGGAATAATACAACAATCCATAAACTTTGGAATATTGGCGATGGAGTTTTTGGTACTCATGTCAATGCTCCTTGTGGAATATTCGCTGTTGAAAAAAGAAAGCCCCATAAAGAGCATAAAGTTCTTTTTCTTGATACAACAGCAATAAAAAATAATGAACAAAGAAAAGACGCTGTTGCTAATCCTGAATATAGAAAAATTAAACAAGAAAGTTACAACAAAACAGTTGAAGAAACATTTGTTTCATTTTTCAGGGATTTGAAAGAAAATGAAGTTGTGTTAGAAGACATATTGACTTTTAAAGACGCAGGAATTAATTATCAACGGATAAATGTAGGCTTAACTGATAAGGGAAATTCTGATTTAAGCGACAGATTGCTGTATGAAGGGGAAAAAGAAAACGAAGATGATATAGAATATTGGAAAGGGGCGGATATAAACGGGTATTTCATTACTCCATCAACAAACAGGTTTGTCAGGATAAATACTACTAAATCGCTTCGTAAAAATGAACGGGTAATATTAAATGCGGATTATTTTGCAATTACCCCAAAAATAATTTGGAGGCAGACTGCTCCGTTTCCTATCGCCGCGCTTGATATTAAAGGAATATGGTTCGGCCGGAGTATTCAGGCAGGTATTGTAAAACCGGAAATCAAACTTGATATTCGATATATCCTAAGTATTATGAATTCAAAATATTTTCGATGGCTTTATGAACAAAATGTGAGAGAAGAAGGGCGGGTATTTCCGCAAATAAAGCTTGCAAAACTGGTCAAACTTCCTATTCCCATGCTTGATTTTTCTGTAAAAGCCGATAAAGTCAAACACGATAACCTTGTATCGCTTGCAAACAAAATACTGGAACTAAAACAAAAAGAGGCGTCCGAAAAAAACCAGCAATTAAAAACGATGATAACCAGGCAAATAGAAGGCTTGAGCAGAACGATTGATTCGGCTGTGTATGAATTGTATGGCTTGACGGAAGATGATTTTAAAGCGGGGGAAGGGAAAATTCCTGTAAGCCGATAATCATCTTAAATCTTTCATACGCTCTATAATCTCAAAACAAGCCCGGGCGTTATGGTACGGGCATTTCCAGAAACCAGCTTTAGGCAGGCCTTTATCCGGCTTATTGTCAAGATTTAATTCGTTGTGCCATTCGCCGTGGGTGTGATCTACAAAATAATTTTGAACATAACTCCAAATACTGCCGGCCGCGTCAGGGTATTTGTTATAGCCGGATAATTCATAGGCATTGTAAAAACCAACTACGGCTTCTGCTTGAGGTCACCATTCCTTTTTGGCGTGGATACACCCAACCGTTGAACAGCCGCTGAAGAGACCTCCGTCTTTACGGTCAATACCGGCAGAATAGGTAGCTTCTGCAATCGCCAGCGCGGCTTGTTTTACCGCGAGAATAAGTTCTTTTTCACCTACAGCCAGCTTCCTTCTATAATCATGACCGTAGGAAATATCTTTGGTTAGCGAATTCCAAGCCATGTCAAAAAACAGTTCAAAATGCCAATTACGGGATAATTTTATCAAGATTAATATGCACCAGTGCCTCAAGCGCCTTACGCACGCGCTCATCTCTGCTTACGTTGGCAAGGTTTGTATAGGCTTTCAGTACATGCAGATTGGTATTCATGGATTTTGGGCAGTTAAGGTCTTTTTTACTGAGCCTGTAATCGTCAATACTACGCCATTTACGATTACATGCCTTGATATAGCCGCCGGAAACAGGAGCAAACCCGTATTTTTCAATAGCTTCAAAAAGGGACAGAGCTAGTTCCAGTGATAATTGATCGCCTACAGCGTTGTAATGCTCGCTTAAAGCGTAAATGACAAGGGCAAGATTATAAAACTGTTTTCTTGTATCCAATGTTTTTCCGGCATAATCTGCCAGCCAGTACAGTCCGTCGTACTCTAGTCAAGAAAAGCGGACGATAGAAAATCACGCGCACGCCGGGCGCAGTTTTTTTAGAGATCGTCTCCAAACAGGCGGTAAGCGGCGGAAAATGTCCACAATATGCTTAATATACAGCCCTTGCCTGCGATTTTATCCGGTTTTCCATAAAAATCCGTTTTGCCGTAAAAACCACCATTTTTTCTTCGATTATATCATGTCAAAAAGAAAAAATGTTGTTTTTTACTTCCTGTTCCGATGAATGCTTGTTTAACACAAACGCTTCTTTTTCATACAGATCATGAATCTTGTTTGCCAATAAAGCCCTAAAGTCAGGTTAAAATTATGCCGATATTATAATTAATGGGAGTTAAAACCTCCAAATACTGACGGTGTGCATAGGGTTTTGGCCCTGACGTCCAGGCACATCGTCTTTTTTTTCCCAAAACATGAATATACTCTGACGGGTGGGTATGCAAAGTAAAGAGCTATTTACAGCCGTATATATTAAAACCTTCTTTATTGCACCAAAGTAATATTGCAATTAACGTTAATATACAAATAATACGGACGTTTTCTCAATAATGAGGCATTAGAGTTGTTCGGAAACTTCAGTTTCTGAACAACTTCATATAAAAAATGCGGTTTTGTCGAACTTTCGGACTAAAGTCCGCGTTCGCAGGCTTATAGCCTGAAAAACCGCAAGACT
>JAITUY010000185.1 GCA_031286095.1 Treponema sp.
GATATAGAAAAAGAATATATTTTTGATATTTATTTACTGGACTTGTTCGACAACTCGGTTAATTGTCGAACAAGTCTTGCGGTTTTTCAGGCTATAAGCCTGCGAGCGCGGACTTCAGTCCGAAAGTTCGACAAAACCGCATTTTTTATATGAAGTTGTTCAGAAACTGAAGTTTCCAAACAACTCTATTTCTTTTTTAAGAACTCTTTTAAACTTTTTTTCCACGCGGGTATTTTTATTCCAAGCGCTGATTTTATTTTACGTTTGTCCAAAACAGAATACGCAGGGCGTTTAACTTTTGCAGGATATTCAGCGCTGGTACAGGGATTAACGGCGCAGTCCTTTGCAATGCCGCCCAGTTTCCTTCCCTGCCTGAAAATTTCTTTGGCAAAGTCAAACCATGTGATATTTCCATCATTTGTAAAATGATAAATGCCAAAAGGAATGTTTTTGCCGTAATCAACTTTTTTGATTAAGGTTAATATCACAAAAGCCAGATCAAAAGCCCATGTGGGACTTCCGCGCTGGTCGTTCACCACTTTTATTTCACTGCGCTCGTTCATAAGCCGTAACATGGTATGCACAAAATTATTGCCATGCTTGCCGTATAACCATGCCGTGCGGATTATGTATGAACGGGTATTGTTTTTTAATACGGCAATCTCCCCGTCTCTTTTTGTCAGTCCGTAAACACCAGTCGGCGCTGTCGCGTCATCTTCGCGGTAAGGGCGGCTGGCCGTTCCGTCAAAAACATAATCGGTAGAAATATGAATAAGCCGCGCCTCAATGTTATTCGCAACAGAAGCGATATTTGCCGCCCCATGTTCATTCAGACTGCGGCAAGTTTCAGCATCGTCTTCGGCCTTGTCTACCGCCGTGTAGGCGGCGCAGTTGATTATCCACTTAACCGGCTGTTTTCCGGCAAGTTTTTCACAAGCCGCAGTAAGCGCGGACATAACGGTAATATCAACTTCACGATCAGTGCCGGCAAAAGGAATGCCGGATTTTTCCAACAGCAGGGAAAGTTCCGTTCCCAGCATACCCTTACTGCCTATAAGCCAAATAAGACCTGCGTTGTTTGTCATGCGTCAAATTCAGGAAGCGCTTTATCTTTGTCGGAAAGAATATACTCCATTCCCAAATCCGGCCATTTTATGCCGACAAACGGATCATTCCAGATAATGCCGCCCTCGTCTTCTGGATCATAAAAATCGGTGCATTTGTAGGTAAAAAGAGCGGTGTCGCTTAACACAAGAAAACCGTGGGCAAAACCTTCGGGAATGTAAAACTGATTCTGCTTTTTCCCGCTAAGAATAACAGAATACCATTGACCTAGCGTCGGAGATCGCGGTCGTATATCAACGGCAACGTCAAAAATTTCGCCTTCAATCGCGCGTACCAGTTTGCCTTGCGGGTGTTTTTTCTGATAATGCAGACCGCGCAGTACGCCTTTTACGGAACTGGACTGATTATCCTGCACAAAATGCGCGGCAATACCGGCGTCTTCATAATGCTTTTTCGAATAACTTTCCATGAAGTAACCGCGGTTATCTCCGAACATTTTCGGCTGTATTTCAAATAGCCCGGAAATTGGACAAATAGAAAAAGTAAACTGCATTATCTTTCCTCCGCTATATATTTTAGGTAATTACCGTATTCGGTTTTATATTCGCTTGCCAGTTTTAACATTTCTTCACGCGAAATCCAGCCGTTGTTATACGCAATTTCTTCGATGCAGGAAACATACATTCCCTGGCGTTTTTGTATTGTTTCGATAAAGTTAGCCGCTTCCAAAAGCCCGTCGTATGTTCCTGTATCCAGCCACGCCATGCCCCGTCCAAGAACTTCTACCGAAAGGCGGTCTTTTTTCAGATAGGTATTATTTACCTCCGTAATTTCAATTTCGCCGCGCGCGCTAGGTTTGATACTTTTCGCGATTTTTACAACTTCGTTATCGTAAAAATAAAGACCGGGAACCGCATAGTGAGATTTTGGATTAGCGGGCTTTTCTTCGATGGAAAGCGCCCTGCCCGTAGCGTCAAATTCAACTACGCCGTAAGACGACGGGTCTTTCACATAATAGCCGAAAATAGCGCCGCCGCCCTTTTCGTTCACCTGCTTTGCGGCGTTTTGCAGAGTCTGACTAAATCCTCTGCCGTAGAAAACATTGTCGCCTAACACAAGGGCGGACGAATCCGCGCCGATAAAGTCCGCGCCAAGAATAAACGCGTCTGCAAGACCGCGCGGGCTTTCCTGCGCCTTGTATTCAAAACGCATTCCAAGCCATGCGCCGTCTCCAAAAAGTTCTTTGAACAGGGGTAAATCGCGCGGTGTTGAAATAATTAGCGCATCACGAATGCCAGCCAGCATCAGCACGGACAATGGGTAATATATCATAGGTTTGTCATAAAGAGGGAGAATCTGCTTTGAAACGGCGCGGGTAATGGGATAAAGCCTTGTGCCGGAACCTCCGGCAAGAACAATTCCTTTCAAAATTGATTATTCCTTTTTGTTTAAAGCTTTAATAAGCGCATCGCATACAATATCAACATCGCTTTTCATCATGGCGGGATAAAGCGGCAACGTCAATTCGCGGGCGCAGACATATTCGGCTTTCGGCGTCTTGTTAACTTTATCTTTATACGCGCTAAAATTTTGAATAGCGGGATAATGAATGCTTGTTTGCACCCCGTCCTGTTTCATGGATTCAATAACCGCAGACCTGTCCGTTGATTCCGAAAGCAGAACGGGCATTATGTGATAATTCGGCTTTCCGCGCGAGAAATGCCTGTAGGGAATTGAAACCGAAGAAACGCCGTCAAGACGCTCATAGTAATACTCAACAATTTCTTTACGTTTGTTATTTGCAGACTCAAGTTTTTGAAGCTGAACAAGACCAAGCGCGGAACTTATTTCATGAATACGGTAATTCAAGCCGGGCGCTGACACGTCGTAAGAGACCGCCCTGCCCTTAAAACGGTCGAACGAAAGAACGGACATTCCGTGGGAGCGCAGTCCTTTCAACTTATTAAACACCTCTTGATTACGCGTAACAACCATGCCGCCCTCGCCCACAGCAATGTTCTTGTTGCCAAAAAAACTGAAAGCGGAAACATCGCCAAAAGTTCCAAGCGGGCGACCCTGCGCCGAAGGACCGCAGTAATCCGCTCCGGGCGTATGGGCGCAGTCTTCTATTAAAAGGAGATTATGCTGTTTGCACAAAGCGGAAATACGTTCCATATCGCAGGCATAACCGGCATAGTGGACGATCATTACAGCTTTTGTCTTCGGCGTAATTTTAGATTCGATATCGTCCGGGTCCATAGACCAGTCTTCCATCGAAGTTATATCCGCAAGAACATTTTCTGCGCCGGTCATTTGAGTAACATTCTGATCGGCAATAAAAGTAAGCGAAGGGGTAATTACTTCGTCACCCCCGCCTATTCCGCAGACCAAAAGAGCCATGTGAAGCGCCGCAGTAGCGTTTGAAACCGCCAAACATTGCGCATCGTACCCCAAAAAGGCTGAAAAAGCGGCTTCAAAATCTTGAGTTTTCTGGCTGATTGTTATCCAACCGGAGTCAAGTACCTCTTTTACAGCCTGATACTCCCTTTCATCGTAATTTATTTTATGTAGTTGAACTTTCCACATATAATTTTTATGACAAAACTAACCCAAACCATTAAAAAATGGCTTTTTTTTAGATTTTAGGTAAAATCTGACCGCCGCCGAAACAGGCTGGCCTGATTTGTGTCATTTTTGATTAGACACCGTTCCTACTATAGCAATATACCACCTTTCCAGCGGTTTATTCAATCCCAAACGAAATTTTGGCTTTTTTTGGGCAGATCAATTGACGATTTTTCAATAGAATGATTAAATAAACTAACAATGCCGGAAACAGCAAGCAATCCAAAAGAACTTGACCTCCACTGGACGGAAGAAGACTCTGAATTGGGCATTCCATCTGAAGGTGTATATTGCAAAAATTTGGACGATCTTTCAAAACGTATAGCCGATGTCAAAGAAACGGTAGTAAAAATCAATTTAGACAATCAGCCCGCCTTAAAACAAATCCCCCCTGTTCTGGGCGATTGTAAATTTCTTGAAAAACTTGATATTTCTCACACGGAAATTACCGAAATTCCCGATTTTTTATTCTCTCTGCCCAATTTGCGCGCTCTTTCCTGCTGTTGTAGCAAGATCGCCAAGCCGCCAAAAGGCCTGTCAAAAGCCAAAAAACTTGAAAACCTGCACATAAGAATTAATGAAGGCTGGGATTTTCCAGACGAAATAATCAGCTTGCCGGAATTAACAACTCTTACAATCGACTTATACAAAAATACAGCCCTGCCGGAAGAAATTGGAAACCTTAAGAAACTGGAAACATTAACCATGTTCTTAAAATACAAAGAAGAGGATTCCTCTCCTTTGCCCAAATCTTTATCCAGACACGATTCTTTAAAAAAAATCAGCATTCATTCATTTTTTAACAAAGAAAAAAACTATGACCTTAACAAAACAACAGAATTACTTGCTGAGTGCCCAAATCTGGAATCTCTTTTACTGTCCGGTTTAAAAATTGAAGGCGAAAAGGAAACTCTTGCCAGACTTGACGGTTTAAAAGAACTTGATTTACGTCATTTGCACGTTGACGAAAATATATTTAACATGATTTACACCCTTTCCAGACTTGAAAAGCTTGTAATAATGGGCAGAGAATTCAAAATAGATAAAATACCCGATATTTTTGAAAGTTTGCCGGAACTGCGTATTTTTTCTTTTTCCGGCAATTTTGTGCGCGACCTTCCGCCTTCAATCTACACTCTTAAAAATTTGGCGGAGATGGAAATAGACAGCGCCGGTATTGTGACGATAGATGAAAAAATAAGCGGGTTAAAAAACCTTAAAAAATTTCATTTTCAGGACAACGCGCTGGAAACTTTACCCGAGTCTCTTTTTACACTGCCTAATCTTGCGATTTTGAATATCGAAGACAACCTTATTGTTCAAAAAGAACTTATAAAAATAAATGAAAACCTTATAAATCTGCACAAAAAAGGGCAAAAGGTTCATTTCTTTTACAAGGGACAGGGAGTTAATTATAAAATAAAACGCCTTCGCTCCATTAACGGCGCAGGAGAAACGGATATTGAAACATATTATAAATATTGCATGGAAGCGGTATTGGAAGATCATCATGCCATTCAATATATTGACAAAAACAAATTAAAGAACAATCAGCATTACTATGGAGCCCTTTGCGCCGCGGCTGTAAACAAAAATTGTTTTGCCCTAGAATATATAAATTCAGAAACGCTTGGACATTCGTCTTATTTTAACGTCTGTATGCAGGCGGCAAAAAGTTCAAACATCGGGCATGTTCTTAAATATATCAAAGATGAGCTTTTAAACGATATTGAATATACTAAAGTGTGTATCGAAGCCGCCCTGCATAACGATTCGGCTAATTTTCTTTCACAAATAAACTCTAAGCGCTTTAGCCGCGAAGACTACGAGCGTGTCTGCTGGGTATCCGTTCTGCATAATCCCGCCACAATCGCCAAAATGGATAATCCTACGGCCGAACTTCGCAAACTTGCGGAAAAACAAAGCAAATAGCAAACTTGTCCGAGAAGCCGTTACTTCCCGGACATCAACTTATTACCGCGCATACTCAGTAATACGCGTCTCGCGGATCATTGTTATCTTAATCCGTCCAGGATAGCGAAGATCGGTTTCGATCTTCTTGGCTATTTCTTTCGCCAGTTCCCTAGTCTGATCGTCGTTAACAGCTTCGTTGTTTACCATGATGCGCAGTTCGCGCCCTGCCTGAATTGCGAACGCTTTGTCTACGCCGTTAAAGCCCGTGGTAATGTTTTCCAGATTCTCAAGACGCTTCATGTAGTTGTCCAGAGTTTCTTTCCTCGCTCCTGGACGCGCCGCGGAAATAGCGTCCGCAATCTGCACGATGACCGCTTCAATACAAGACGGCTCTATGTCGTTGTGATGGCTTCCAATCGCGTTGATAATACGCGGGTCTTCTCCCATCTTGCGCGCCATATCCATGCCGATCTCGGCGTGGTTAAGTTCGGAGTCCGACTCATTCCCCTTGCCTATGTCGTGCAGAAGAGCGGCGCGCTTCGCAAGTTCGCGGTTTGCGCCGACTTCCGCAGAAAGCATGCCGGCGATAATTGCCACTTCCTTTGAATGTTGAAGCACATTCTGCCCGTAACTTGTACGGAAGTACAGCCGCCCCAACGCGCGCACTGCGTCCTGCTTTATGTTATGAATACCCATGTCAAAGAGAACCTTCTCGCCCTCTTCAAAAATCTTTTGGGAAATTTCCTTGCTAACCTTGATGACAATTTCCTCGATCCGCGCCGGATGAATCCGCCCGTCCAGAATAAGTTTTTCAAGCGCGACCTTGGCGATTTCCCGCCGCACGGGATCAAAACACGAAATAACTACCGCTTCGGGAGTATCGTCAATTATAATGTCCGCGCCTGTAAGCGTTTCCAGAGTGCGTATATTTCTGCCTTCCCTTCCGATTATCCGCCCCTTCATTTCGTCGTTGGGCAGAGTAACGGTAGTTACGGTAACGTCGCCTGTAACTTCTGTCGCCAGACGGTGAATCGTTGTAACCAGAATATCACGCGCCTTTTTCTCGGCTGTAACATTGGCTTCCTGTTCGATCTTGTTGATCAGGGATTGAGCGTCATGTTTGGCTTCGTTTTCAATGTCCTGAATAATTAACGCTTTGGCTTCTTCGGAAGTTAAACCCGAAATACGCTCAAGCTCCGCGCGGTAGCGCTGTTCCTCTTTGGAAAGCGTATCTTCCCGCTGTTGAAAAGCTTTCTCCTTTTCAACATACATTTGTTCAGTCCGCTCCAATTGGGCGGTCTTTTTATCTATCGCTTCTTCTTTTTGTACAACACGGCGTTCATACCGCTGTAACTCAGCCCTGCGTTCCCGAGTCTCCCTCTCTTGCTGGTTCCTTTCACGGATTACCTGTTCTTTCGCCTCAAGAAGAATCTCCTTCTTCTTTGCTTCAGCCTCTTTAATTGCATCATGTTTTATACGTTCTGCAAATTGCTCCGATGCCGTAAGTTGAAATCTGGCATATAGCCATCTAATTATCCAGCCTAAGGTTAACCCGGCAAGAGGGAGGATAATAAACCATATCCACATCATGCACCCCTTACCGATGAAAATTCAAAATCCTTGTAATAATACACCAAATTTCACGCCATGTCAAGGGAACGCATTGCGTCAAAAATAATCTAACCCAAAAGCGGCCATGCCTCAAAATAAAAATCTAACCCAAATATGCTTTTCCGAAGGAGGGTTCGGGAAAAGAAATGGGGTTATCAATGCAGGA
>JAITUY010000218.1 GCA_031286095.1 Treponema sp.
TCGATTGATGCGTGAACGCGCTTGTCAAATCCGGCCTTGTCAGTATTTCCTGAACGATCATACAGAGAAAGATGTTCGACAATATCTGTTTTAGATACGACAGCGCGTCCGCCGTGTGACGCGGCCTGTACAAGCTGTTGCCGCAGGTAAAGAAGCAGTACCGAATCAATAAAAGTCAGTTGAGCGCGGCGAAGCAATGTTGGTATTTCCATGTCTTCCGCGTTGATTTGACGGGTAAAGGCGGCCTGAAGATCTCGGTCAATGACTAATTCCAAAAATAAATCGGCGAGACGCCGGCGAATAATACCCTCGTCACGCAAAAGAACAGGCCAGAGTTTTGAATGCCGGCGTTCCTCCATGGATGGACCGGACAATAATTGTACCAGAGCGCGGCGTGTATCCAAAGGCAATTCACCCATATCACCTGAAAACAAACCGCTTTCCGCACGTTCCGGTTGCTCATTTTCAATATCGTTCAGGGGGTCGGCTATGTCAATGTTTTCAGACGAGTTCATCCATTCGCTCCCGCAAGAAAAATATTTTAGGTATCCGCGCGCTTCTCTGTTGTTCGTCGTTGCCAACCCATGAAACAGTTTCTCGATCCTCTGATTTTATTCCGTATTGGCTACCAAGCGCAATAAGACCCACAACACTGCCCAGCCCCTGATCCGCGGGATACTGTTCAAGTATGTCATGGATTGACGCCTGGGAAAACTTTTCAAGAGCGCCGCGTACATTCGCTTTGAGTGATCGAAAATCGATCTCGGATTGGACAACCAGTTCCGCGACTAAATCCAGGTCTATACTCGAAACATCTCCGTCATACATTCCGTCCGGCAAGGCCTGTATAGACGGATCGTAAAGCGCCCATTGGGACAATGATCTGATACGGCTACTGGTCAATAAAAGGTCTTTAATTATATTTGTCGTTTTAACTTCATCTTTGATCGCTATCGCCGCCCGTTGCGCGTCTTTCAAAATCTGATTTAACCGCCGTTGTTCAAGGTATTCACGGCTTTGAACAAAACGCTTAAGACTGCGGGCAAAATCTTGTAAAACTTTGTGAACTATTCCGCCTTGTTCAAGCAAATTGCTTGTCATACGTCTTAAAAAGCGCCTGTCTTTTAATTCTAACTCATTGACAAATTCGCGGGACATAACATTGTCCAGCGCTTCTTCAAGCGTTGCCGACTGTTCAGGATCGGTTAATAGCCGCCAAAAGGCCGAGAATGTTTTACCCGCCTCGCTTTCAGTGATTTGGTCTATGTCCGTGAACACAGATCTCAGTACTACACCCCGGCTACCTTCGTTGTCCATGAGCCGTTCTCTCAGTTCGCGGTTAAGCTGATCAAATTGATCGCGCACGCGGCGAAAATCCCCGGTCAGTTCATCTGTCAACGAAATGATCTCCCGTGCCTGTTCCAGCGCTGACTGGTGTGGAAGCACCCGCATTCTGCCATTTTGAATAGCTTCGATTTCTTTTTCTATGCGCGCCTGTTCAGCCTTTAACCGGTCGATCCGCCGGGATTGGTCTGTATCGGTATCTTCGGCCAGCTTCACCAGCGCCTGTATCACCAGTGCAAGCCGGCTCTCCGTAGCGGCTGAGTGGGGTTGCTCCATGCTGGACAGGAAACGGATCGCTTCGACAGTTGCGGTTGAGAGTTCGTATTCTTCTTCTGTAGCCTCGGCAGGGAAACGCCTTTCGAGAAAACCTTCCGCAAGCCACCCGGCTATATAGGCCTGGGCAGTTTGAGGAAAGTCTATTCCTTGCGCTCTGATCTCTTCCAAATCGCGCGTAATTCGCTCATGCAGGATTGATGAAGGCAAACGGCGTTCGCTTTCATAAAGATGTGTTTGTAGCAAACCAATGACAATGGGGCCGTTGACCGAAGCAAGTAGCCTCCATAGTGGCTGTTCCCGCATACGGCGGTAGGTTGCAATAATCCTGTCAGCTTTCACATAAATATAATACTGTTATAGGTTTATGGTATCAAGTGATATTGGTTTACATAAAGAAGTTTTAAGCGTGGCGGAGGTAAAAGCAATTTTAAGTTTATCTTTTTCAACCTCAATCTATATTGAACTTACCTTTTAATATTCTCACGCAGAGGGCACCAAGGTGCAGAGAGCTATAATTAATGCGTAAGCCAATCGTTTCTTTCATGCTTCATCTTCTAAAAAGATAAGAAAAAACATATTGTAAGACGCACCACAAGGTAATTAAGTCCCATTCCCCGCGAGCTTTGAGAAATGAATTTTCCGATGTTTCTTAGGTATTTTCTTAAACTTTAAATTGCTACGGTGTTAACGCCCGTTATTGTTCGATTCTTGTTTTTATGCTATGTTGTATAAATGCATCCCGAAGCTAAAGCAAGGCAGATAATCGACAAAAAACTCTCCGATTCTGGCTGGCTTCTTCAGGATTACAAAAGTGAATTTAACCCTGCCGCCGCATTAGGCGTAGCGGTACGCGAATTTCCGACCGGTTCCGGTCATGCGGATTATATGCTTTTTGTTGATAAAATACCTGTTGGAGTAGTGGAAGCAAAAAAGTCCGATGAAGGGCAGAATTTAACTGTTGTTGAAACGCAAAATCTCCGTTACGCCAACAGCAGTTTAAAGTGGCAGATGCCCGGTCATCCTATCCGTTTTGTGTATGAGGCTACCGACATACTTACCCGCTTTACCGATTACGCAGATGTAAATGAGCGATCAAGGGAAGTTTTTTCTTTTCACCGTCCCGAAACACTGCTTGCCCTTTCCAAAGAAGATTCAACTTTTAGAAACCGTCTTAAAAAGTTTCCGCTCTTCGATTCAAAAGGTTTCCGCAATTGTCAGACAAGGGCAATCGTCAATCTGGAAAAATCGTTTGCCGCCAACAAACCCCGCGCCTTGATCCAAATGGCAACCGGGGCGGGCAAGACCTTTACCGCCATTACCAATGTGTACCGTCTGCTGAAATACGGGCAGGCAAAACGCATTCTCTTTCTGGTAGATACCAAAAATCTTGGAATGCAGGCGGAACAGGAATTTTTGGGTTATATCCCCAACGATGACCACCGCCGATTCCCGGAACTCTACAATGTCCGCCGTC
>JAITUY010000232.1 GCA_031286095.1 Treponema sp.
GCCGAATTAAAGACATATTTTTCAGACCTTTTATCCTCTTACCCGTCAGGGCAAAATACGCAAAATTTGCTTGGCGCAAAACTTTTTAATGTGGAAGAAACGCAAATGCTCATAGGCAACGGGGCGGCGGAATTAATCCGCGCTCTTTCCGCGGTTATAAAAGGAAAAATAGGGGTGATATATCCTACTTTTAACGAATATGCGGAAAGTTTTTTAGCCGCCAATTCTGAAGGACATTCAACAAACGAAATAATACAATTTATTCCGAACAATTTATCTTATACCGCTGGCGACATTAAAGCCTTTTCAAAAAAGTGCGATGCCGTTATCTTAATCAATCCAGATAATCCGTCCGGGAATTTTATTCCGCACCGCGATGTCGTTGAACTTGCCGGTGAGCTTAAACAGCAGGGGAAAAAACTGATACTTGACGAATCGTTTATTGATTTTGCGGACATTGAAGAAAACCCGTCGCTATTGTGTCAGAACATTTTAAATGAATTTCCGAATCTTATCATTATTAAATCGTTAAGCAAAAGTTACGGCGTTCCCGGAATACGGCTGGGCGCGCTTGCCTGCAGTGATGAAGAATTAATTAAAAAAATCAGAAAAAATCTTTCGATATGGAACATTAATTCATTTGGCGAGTATTTTTTGCAGATCATCGGAAAATATCAAAAAGAATACAGACAGTCCTGCGAAAAAATAGCGGCAGAGCGCGTGCGTTTTAAGGCGTTACTTGACAAAATTAATTCTTTGCGCGTTTATCCATCGCAGGCAAATTATTTTTTATGCAAATTGAACGGATTTTCCGCTCCTGAATTGACCGAACGCCTGCTTGAAAAACACGAAGTTTTTATAAAAGACCTTACAGGTAAAACAGGTATTCCTGACGCCTCGTTTTTCAGAATCGCTATAAGGAATAAAGATGATAACGACAAAGCCGCAGATTACTTGAAAAAAATATTAGAATCATAGTTGTTCGGAAACTTCAGTTTTCAGAACAACTATCAATAAAAAAGTATTTTATCACGGCTTGGGCTGTACGGGAAGCCGGTTGTTTCCCGGGCAACTCTATTTTCTTAAGGAGACATTATGATTAATTTTTACCCGCTTTACATTGATCCGGGAACAGGAAGCGCGCTGTTTTCAATTTTAATAGGGGCCGCGGCAACAGTTTACTTTTTGGGTCGCGCGCTGATAATAAAAATGAAAGTATTTTTTTCGGGCGGAAAAGCGGTAAAGACCGCTTCTTCTGATAATCCTTTTGTAATTTACTGCGAAGGGAAACAATACTGGAATGTCTTTAAGCCTGTTATTGAAGAATTTGAAAACCGTAAAACAGAACTTTTGTATCTGACTTCCGCGCAAGATGATCCGGTTTTTGATACTTCATGGAGTTATGTGAAACCAGAATATATCGGCGAAGGAAACCGCGCCTTTGCCCGTCTTAATATGTTACGCGCAGGGGTTTGCCTTATGACTACTCCAGGTCTCGATGTGTATCAGCTCAAACGCTCAAAAATGGTCAAGCATTATGCACATATACTTCACGCTCCAAGCGACGCTACCATGTACCGTCTATTCGGAATTGATTATTTCGATTCCGTTCTTCTAACCGGAGATTATCAGGCGCAAGATATAAAAACCCTTGAACTCAAGCGCGATATAAACAAGAAAAAACTTATTACTGTAGGGTGCAGTTATCTTGACGTATACGCCGAAAAAATAAAAAATCTTCCCTCTGAAGAAAATCATCTTTTTACCGTGCTTGTCTCTCCTTCGTGGGGTCCCTCGGCGCTTTTGTCACGTTACGGTGAAAAACTGCTCGATCCATTGTCCGCTGACGGTTGGCGGATTGTTATCCGCCCGCACCCGCAATCAAAAAAATCTGAGACCGCTCTGCTTGAACGCCTGCAGACGCGCTACAAAAATGCGGGTAACATTGAATGGGATTATGAGCGGGAAAATATTTATTCTCTTAAAAAAGCGGACATAATGATTTCCGATTTTTCAGGTATTATTTTTGATTATATGTTTTTGCGCGACAAACCGGTACTGTATGTGAATCAGGATTTTGATTTACGCCCATACGACGCGGACGATATTGACCATGAATTGTGGCAGTTTAAAACAATCAAAACAGCCGGTATTGAACTTAAGGAAGCCGATTTTCCGCGTATTACAGAAATAATTAAAAATGCGGGAGACAGCGAAACTTTAAGAACAGCGCGTAACACGGCGCGTCAACAGGCATGGCAGTATCCTGGCGAAGCGGGAAAGCGCGTTTTTGAATTTATGTCAGAAGTTGTTAATGGCTAATATCCTCTACACAATTATTATTTCTCCTCTTGTTCAAATAATAGAATTTGTTTATGTATTTTTTTACAAAGTTTCTAAAAACATTCCATTTTCTGTTTTAGGGGTAAGCTTAACAGTTTCTTTTTTATCGCTTCCGTTATATATAATGGCGGAACGCTGGCAGGTTGTAGAACGCGAAACAGTTAAAAGGCTAAAGCCCGCCGTAAATAGAATTAAGTCAGTTTTTTCAGGCGATGAGCAATTTATGATTCTTTCAACTTATTATAGGCAGAATCATTATCATCCGCTTTATCAGCTTCGCAGTTCTATCGGACTTATAGTTCAAATTCCGTTTTTCATAGCCGCGTATTTATTTTTGTCTAATCTTGCAACATTGCACGGAGTAAGTTTTTTATCCATAAAAGACATAGGTGCGCCTGATTCCCTGTTCCATATAGGTAAAATTTCCATAAATATCCTCCCAATAGCAATGACTCTGATTAACTGCGCGGCGGGAGCTGTTTACACCCAAAACCTTTCCGTCCGCGATAAAATACAGGTTTACGGAATAGCGGCTCTTTTTTTGATATTGCTTTACAACTCGCCATCAGCGCTGGTTTTGTACTGGACGCTTAATAATATTTTTTCGCTTATTAAAAATATCTTTTATAAAATAAAAAACCCATTAAAAGTATTATACATAATTATGAGCGCTGTTTTTTCGCTTTTTATTTTATACATATTATTTATTGCAAGAAAGCGCCAATTCAGTTACAGGCTTCTTATTGTTTTTGTTATATCGCTTTTTTATTTTATGCCGTTATTTCTTAAATTTTTTAATTATCTCTATAAAAATTTTCTTTTAAAATTATTTCAAAACAGAAAAAATATGATTATCTTTTTTTTGCTTTCATGTTTTACGCTATTTCTGCTCGCTGGGTTATATATTCCATCTTCAGTAATCGCGTCTTCGCCTGATGAATTTTGTTATATAGAAAATCACGCTTCTCCTTTTACCTATATAATTCACTCAAATTTATTCTTTTTCGGAACTTTTATTCTTTGGCCTGTAAGCATTTTCTTTCTTTTTTCGGACAAAATAAAATCGTTTTTAGTTTTTATTTTTGTCTCTCTTGCGGTGATATGCGCCGTTTATACTGTCGCATTCAGCGGAAATTACGGTACAATCAATAATATTTTTACTTTTAATACAACCGGCGTATTTAAAACAAGTTTTATTCAGGCCTTTCTTTCCGTAATAACTGTATTTTTTATACTGTCCGCTTTATTTTTTCTTATTGGCAAAAACAAGATTACATATTTAAATTCATTTTTGTCCGTGTTGATAATTTCTCTTACAGTTATTTCCATTTTTAATATTGCAAAAATAAAAAAAGCATACGCATTACTTGGCGTGAAAATGGCGAATGCTCCTGAAAAAACATCGCTTGAGCCTGTCTTTAAACTTTCAAAAGAAAATAAAAATGTAATTGTTATAATGGCGGACGGTGCGATAAACGGGTTTGTGCCGCTCATCTTTGGGGAACATCCTGAAATTGAAAAACAATTTGACGGTTTTACTCTTTACAGAAACACCGTTTCATTTTCCAATCATACATTAATGGGAGTTCCCCCGCTTTGGGGCGGATATGAATACACTCCCGCAGAAATGAACCGGAAGAGTAATATCCCTCTTGTTGAAAAACATAATCAGGCGCTGTTAACAATTCCGCTTTTGCTGACAAAGGCGGGCTTTAATGTTACGGTAACTGATCCTTCATGGGCAAATTATTCATGGGTACCGGACATTTCCATATATAAGAAATATGAAAATATAAACGCTTTTAATACCATATGGCAGTATACAGGTTTATGGTATGAAAAAAACGAACCTGACGAAAAAGAATATACATATAAAAGAATAATGCGCAATATTATCTGGTTTTCCATTTTAAAAATGAATAATCCGCTTTTACGCCTTATTATTTACGATAAGGCGTGGTATTGGAGCACTGATGATCATGGCAGTTCCATTATTAACTTTATTCATTCATACGCAATATTAGATTTTTTACCGGAGCTTACTTCCTTTGATTCGGCTGAACAATCAGCGCTTTTTATTACCAATGAAACAACTCACGAACCTATATATTTGCACGAACAAACTTTTAAACCTTCCAAAATTTCATCATCAATTGGAAATAGTAAATATAAGGCTAACAGAAAATATCATTCAAATACCGCGCTTTATTTAAAATTAGGCGAATGGTTTGATTTGCTTCGCAAAAACGGCGTTTATGATAATACGCGGATAATAATAACGGCCGATCACGGCGGAACTATTGAAAATTTATTATCAAACGAGCCATTATTTATAAAAGGTGAAATACGGGAATCGTATAACCCTGTTTTTTTATATAAAGATTTTAATTCTCATGGTACGCTGTCAATAAACAATAATTTTATGACAAATGCCGATGTTCCTTTTTTTACGCTTAACGGTTTAATGGAAAACCCCGTGAATCCTTTTACAGGAAACCCTATTACCACACAGCCAAAAGAAAACGGAATATTCATCACTACATATGACGCGCCAATGGCAGGTAATCACGGGAAATATGTTTTTAATATCAAAGAAGATCAATGGATGTATCTTCATGATTCAATTTACGAAGCGTCAAACTGGGAGAAAGTCAAATTACCATAGGATCAAACAGGCGTACTTATTATTTCTACGCGATTATATTATCTATGTTTGTTTTTTCCTGTTCCTCCACCCCGCTTCCTTCCGGAGGACAGGTTACCATACCGGATGATTTTTTTGGAATAGTCCATGCCGCCAGAACCGGAAAGCCCGAAGAAATAACGCTATTGGAGCAAATGGGATGCAAATGGGTACTAAATACTTTTTTCTGGCATAATATCGAACCGGAAAAAGATTTCTTCGATTTTTTTGATTATGATTTATATGTTGATTATGCCAAAGGACAAGGTAAAAAAATAATTGGGGTATTAGGATATACAACGGGTTATTTATATCCTAATGGAAAATTAAAAGATTATATATCGCCTGAAAACATGCCTTTTTTTTTACGTTATGTCGAGGAAACGGTGCGCCGTTATAAGGGACGGGTTGATGTATGGAGTATATGGAACGAACCCAATTTTAATTTTTGGAAAGGGTCAGAAAACGAATTCTTTGAGTTAACAAAACTTACGGCAAAAAGAATTCGTGAAACCGATCCTGACGCTTATATTATAGGCGGCGTCTTTTGGCGCTGTCCAGCGGAATTTATAAAAAAAATGCATAATGCCGGAGCAACAAAAGAACTGGATGCGCTTGCCTTTCACCCATACGCCGTCAATCCTTCCGGTTCAATGAAAATTTACGATAACTTTATAAAGACTGTTTCAGAAATTAATTACACAGGACCCGTGTGGATAACAGAAATGGGGTATCCAACATGGGGATGGTATCCGACAAAAGTTTCTCAAAATAAATTTCCTGCATACATAGTAAAAACTATTACCGGAGCGGCGGTCAGAGGGGCAAGGGTTCTTTTATGGTACGAAATTTTTGACAGGGTAAAAACAGGGGAAAAAAGCTTGAATTCTGAAAAGCATTTTGGTTTAGTCCATAAAGATTTCAGCCGGAAAGAGGGGTCTTGGGCTTATGAATTGTGCGCGCGTTTTTTGCCCGGTTCGCGTTATATTCCAGAATTACCTAATAGAGAAAACATACCTTCGCATATTGTTTCATTTTGTTTTATGGATAGTGTTTCGGGTAACAATACCCTTATACTTTGGAACGACAAAAAAAACATTCAAAAAATCGAACTGTATCTTTCAGCGTCCGCCCTGCTTCATGATATTTCAACAGGAGAAAACACCCTTTTACCGGCTAATGCGCCTCTTGATATCGGAGATAAACCTTTGTTTATTACATGGCAGGGAAAGGATATTCCGCGTATCGCAAAAAAAAGATAAAATAATATTATGAAAGTTGCAATTATTCATTACTGGCTTGTTAATATGCGCGGCGGGGAAAAAGTAATCGAAACCTTGCTTGAAATGTTTCCGTCGGCGGATATTTATACTCATGTATATAACCCAAAAGCGATGTCCTCGCTAATTAAAGGAAGGCGTGTTTTTACATCACGCATTAACCGTCTTCCTTTTGCAAAAAAACTTTACCAGCTTTATATGCCTCTTATGCCGAAAGCGCTTATGGATTTTAATTTGCAAGAATACGATCTTGTCATATCAAGCGAGTCCGGCCCCGCCAAAGGCGTTGTTCCCAATCCAAACGCATATCACATTTGTTATTGCCATAGTCCCATGCGCTATTTGTGGGATATGTACCATGAATATTTTAACAAGTCTTCCGCTCTGTTACGGTCTTTTATGAAAAGATTAATACCAGAATTAAGGCTATGGGACGCGGTTTCCGCCAATCTGGTAGACTGCTTTATAGCTAATTCAAGCTATGTCGCTAAACGTATTATGCGTTATTACAACCGCCAGTCTGTAGTTGTTTATCCGCCTGTTAATATCGAAAAATATTTTCCCGTTAAACGGGACCCAAAAGATTTTTACTTGTTTTTTGGACAGCTTACTGGCTACAAGCGCGCGGATATCGCTATAGAAGCCTGTATAAAATCGGGAAGGAAACTGATTGTCGCTGGGGCTGGCGCTAAAAAGAAAGATATAAAAAAGAATGAAAAAAGCGCATTAGTGCGCTATATTGGAAGAGTAACCGACGAGTCAGCGGTTGTTTTGTTTTCACAGGCAAAAGCCCTGCTCTACCCTGGAATTGAGGATTTTGGCATTATTCCCGTAGAAGCCCAGTCTGCGGGCTGTCCTGTAATCGCTTACCGTAACGGCGGCGCTTTGGAAACGGTAAAAGAAAATGCAACGGGGGTGTTTTTTAATGAGCAGACGGCAGAATCTTTGGTTGCCGCAATGGATTATTTTGAACAAAATGAGGTAATATATAACAACCGTGAAATGTTTAATAATCATGTACGGCAATTTTCAAAAGAATCATTTATTGAACGCATACATAGCGTTCTTAAAGACAGGAAACGGAGATAAAACCGAGATATGACTCTTTCCGATTTTGACATTTGGTACAGAACAAGATACCGCCGTACAAGTTCAGCGCTTACCGCCTCCGCATTTATCATTTCGGATATGCTGGGAGTTATGCTGTCCATAGGCTGGGGTTTTTTTTGGGTCAGGATATATTATTTCATTTTTCCCGGTCATATAAATTTTAAATCATTTGTTACATACTGGCCGTACCTGCCGGGCTTTTTATTAATTTTTATAATTTCAAATTTATATCCTGGCGTTTCTCTTGCTCCAGCCGAGGAAATGAAACGGTTATGCATCGGCTCTATTTTCGCCTATGGCGGAATTATCATGTCCCGTTTAATTGAAAAAAATGTTTGGGATGCCATAAATACCGCGTTTTTAATAAGCTGTTTTTTTTCTACTGTGATACTTTTAGGCGCAAGAAGTATAACCCATCTGTTTCTGCATAAAACCAAACTTGGCGGCATACCTGCCGTTATATACGGAACCGGCAGTACAGGCAGGTATGTCGCTGAATGTCTTCTAAACAACATCAGAACAGGATATATACCTGTCTTATTTCTTGATGATAATAATTCCGGCGAAGATGAAATATTTAACATTCCTGTAATTCATGATACTTCTATAAGCCATGAAATCGTTAAACGATATAATATAAAAATGGCAATAGTGGCAATGCCGGAACTGGATGCCGGCAATTTAAAAAATTTGTTAAATAAATCCGTATCAGCGTTCCGTTACAATGTTCTTATTCCCAATTTTTTTAATATCTCCAATATCTGGATGTCTGTACGCGACTTTTCAGGAATTCTTGGTATAGAAACCAGTCATAAATTCAAATTGAATTTTAACAGGGGAATAAAACGTACTATGGATATCTTATTTGTGCTGATTGGCGGCATTATTATTCTGCCGTTTCTTTTATTAATTGCCCTATTAATAAAAATAACTTCGCCGGGACCTGTTATGTATAAGCACAAACGTCTTGGCCTAAACGGAAAACCTTTTTATACGTATAAATTCCGTACTATGAAAAAAGACGCGGAACAACAACTTGAGAGAATACTGGAATCAGACCCGGTAATCAGGGAAGAATGGGAAAAAAACCGTAAAATTAAAAATGATCCAAGAATAACGGTTGTAGGCAAAATACTTCGTCGTATCAGTTTTGACGAGTTTCCTCAGCTTATAAATATTATTAAAGGGGAAATGAGCCTTGTCGGTCCGCGTCCTGTCGTAAATGATGAAATTGAAAAATACGGCGATGATTTCGATCGCGTATTTTCCATTAAGCCGGGTCTTACAGGACTTTGGCAGGTATCGGGAAGGTCTGACACAAATTACAGAGACCGTATTTCTTATGACACATATTATCTTCAAAGCTGGTCTGTCTGGCTTGACCTTTGGATTATTCTAAAAACATTTGGTTCCATTATTATTGGAAAAGGCGCTTATTAAATGTTAAAGAAAATAGTTATCGCTTTGCTTCTTCATTCTATGTGTGTCATTGGTATTTGCGCGCAATTCCGCGCATTTAACGATATATTCCCCAATATCAGCCAAAACGAGCGTTCCGCTGTTTTTGAGAAAGCCGGTCTTGTAAAAACAGATACAAAATCAAACGGGTTTAACATAATAGACGGCAATAAACCCGCCGTTGGAATTGATCCCGTAATTATAAATACGGTTTTGAGCATGGATCCGGGTTATCTTGTAGAATCAATTTCTATTATTCAAGGAGACCCGCAGGAAATAACCCTCCTTGACATATACAATGCACTTGGAAATATCCGCGGTTTAAAGGGAAGACTGTATAGATCAGCCACAAGAAAACAGGTAATTCCGTTGTTTGAAGACGCCACACGCATTACAAGCGAAAAACAAACAACGCCTATTCCTGATCCTTCCCCTTCAAAGGCTGTTCCATCGGCAGAAACAGTTTTTGTCAAATTAAAAGACGCAAACTTTGGAAATTCATTCTACCGCGGCGAAGTAAAACTGGTTCAAAAAGGGCTTTGTTATACTCTTACAAATTTTAAGAGTTTAAACTATCTTTTTGTTCCGGTAATAAAAGGGGGCAATTTTATAGCCCTGCTTTATTTTGAACCTATTAAAGAAGGCGTGCTAATTTATGGTTTTGCAGGCGTGAAAGTTTCGGATTTCTTTGCTGAAAAAATTGATATGGATTCAGCCATAAGCAAGCGGCTGGCCGTTATTATATCATGGGCCGCAGACGGCATTAAGAAACAGTAACCCACTTGCATAAACAGCGTTTTTTTTATATAAATATATAAGACAGTCTTTGGGGAGTTTCCAGAGTGGTCAAATGGGGCAGACTGTAAATCTGTTGGCTCAGCCTTCGAAGGTTCGAATCCTCCACTCCCCAAAATGAGCTAATTCCTTACAGGGTAAGGAATTACGGAAATGGCATTTTTATACTGTCTCGAAAAAAAATAGCATCGTGCATTTATCGTGCAGGAATCCTTTTGAAAGGAGATGCTATGTCCAGAATCGCAAGCCCTTTTGTTGTTTCACGCCGTACCGATTCCAATACATTTCAGCTTACCATTAACCCCTCAAGCGGCCTTCCCGGTCATATCTGCCGCCAATGGCGCCGTAAAAGCTTCCATGCCTTCCCTGCCGAGCTTGCCCAGTACCGGAACCCGGAAACAAAGCCTGCGGCGAAAGCTAGCGCGTTCGCCCTCATCCAGTACCTGAAAAAAAAGCAGGATGAACTCAAAACCCATGACGCCGCCTTCCATGACATTCCTGCCAATATTCTCTTTTGCGATTATATTTACCAATTCTGGGATTTTGAGACTTCCAATTATTTCCGGGAGCTTGAAACCATGGGGAAGGAACCGCATCGGGAGCACGCATCCGAAATGCAAAAATCAGTTGACAGGTATTACAGGCCATATTTTGAATCGCTACCTTTGCAAGAGATAACCGAGGAGCTACTTCAAGAGTTTGTCGTCCACTTGAAGATTGATAAGCGCCTTGCCGCTTCTACTGTGAACTCAGCCCGGAACGCCGCATTTGTCGCGCTCCG
>JAITUY010000247.1 GCA_031286095.1 Treponema sp.
ATAGGCGAGGAAGAAATTGTTTTTTATAAAGATAAAATTGATATAAACATTGCTGTTAATGAAAATGAAAAAGATAATATTTTGTATTCTGTAATGGAAGGAAATCAACAGGTGTCAAAGTTGAATGCTCCAATTACTGTTGAAAATAAACACAATACAATAGATAACTCAATTATACATTATTATTTATCTTTCAGAAAAAGTAATATAACAAATAAGGAAGTAAAAAAAATAATTGAAGAAATTAATGATTATCATGAAAAGGCTAAACTGTTTTTAAAATTTACTGTTTTAATGGACAATGAGATAATTGATTATGACATAACCGAAGAATATAAAGTTTTAGTAATGAAAACAAAACGGGATATATTTTCATATATCCAAATGAGGCTTTTGATATGAGGATAAGCAATTTTACTTCGCTTAACGGCTGGTAACTGCTTCGCCGTCCGTTGGGCGGTTCGGGCTACGCTCTTTGTGCGTCTTTGTTCCGCCGCATTTTTTGTTTGCGAGAAACTGCTTACGCAGTTTTCTTGTCGCAAACAAAAAACGTCAGTTGCCGCCGGAACGGTATCTGCAATTAAAACGGCAGATACCATTACGATGGTGGGGTCTGAAAAGTCAGACGGAATGCCGTAAACCGCATATTAAGGAGAGAGAGATGGCAAATAGAGGATATATTACACAAATTATAGGCCCCGTTGTGGACGTTCGTTTTGAACAGGGACAGATTCCCCTTATCCTGAACGCGCTAAAAGTGAAAACCGGCGGCGAGACCGGCAGAGCCGTTGTTTTAGAGGTTCTTCAGCATATAGGCGACAACCGCGTGCGTTGCGTGGCGATGTCTGCCGCCGAAGGATTGTCGCGCGGGCTGGAGGTTGAGGACACAGGAAGACCCATCAGCGTGCCTGTCGGCAAAGAAGTACTAGGGAGAATGTTTAGCGTAACGGGCGAAGCTATTGACGACAAGGGTGCGTTCAGCGCGGCGCAGTACGATTCAATACACCGTAACGCCCCCGGTTTTACCGAACAGCGTCCGGCGACTTCCCTTTTAGAGACAGGAATAAAAGTAATTGATTTAATTGCGCCTTACGCGAAGGGCGGAAAAATAGGGTTGTTCGGCGGAGCTGGAGTGGGAAAAACAGTCGTCATCATGGAACTTATCCGCAACATTGCTACAGAACATTCAGGCTATTCGGTGTTTGCCGGAGTTGGCGAACGCTCGCGCGAGGGGGCGGACCTTTGGAAGGAAATGACTGAGAGCGGCGTTGTTGAAAAAACTGCGCTTGTTTTCGGCCAGATGAACGAGCCGCCAGGAGCGCGAATGAGGGTAGCGCTTGCAGGGCTTACAATGGCGGAACATTTTCGAGATCAGGGCGGACAAGACGTGCTTCTGTTCATCGATAATATTTTCCGCTTTATTCAGGCTGGCGCGGAAGTTTCCGCTCTTCTTGGGCGTATTCCAAGCGCGGTCGGTTATCAGCCGACGCTTGCCAACGAGATGGGCAGTCTTCAGGAGAGGATTGCAAGTACGTCAAAAGGATCGATTACCAGCATTCAGGCGGTTTACGTTCCGGCGGACGATCTTACCGATCCCGCGCCCGCGACAACCTTCGCCCATTTGGACGCGACAACTACACTTTCGCGCAAAATTGTAGAGCTGGGAATTTATCCTTCTGTTGATCCTCTTGCTTCAAGTTCGCGTATTCTTGACGCTGAAATAGTAGGCGAAGAGCATTACAATACCGCCCGCAGAACCCAGCAGATTTTACAGCGTTACAAGGAACTGCAGGATATAATTGCCATTCTGGGTATGGACGAACTTTCCGAAGAAGACAAACTTACAGTTGCCAGAGCCAGAAAAATCCAGCGTTTCTTCAGTCAGCCGTTTTTTGTCGGGGAAAAATTTACAGGCATTCCAGGGCGTTATGTGCCTGTCAGGGAAACAGTCCGCGGTTTTAAGATGATACTTGACGGCGAATGCGACTCAATTCCCGAACAGTCTTTTTACATGGCGGGCAGTATAGACGATGTTATGGAGAAATCAAAATAATGTCCGCTCTTTTTAACTTCGAGGTTCATACTCCGTGCCGCCTTTTTTATTCAGGCAGGGTGCAGGCTATTACCCTTGCTCTTGAAGACGGTGAGATTGGAATATACGCAAATCATTGTCCGTTTACCGCGCGTTCCGTTACGGGCGTGCTTCGCGTTCAAGATGAAAACGGCGGTTGGCGTTCTGCGTTTGTTTGTAGCGGCATTTTGGAAGTGAAAGAGCATAAGAACGTACTTATGGTTGAAAGCGCCGAATGGCCGGAAGAAATTAACAGAGAGCAGGTTCTTGAATACAAACGGCAAGCCGAAGAAACATTGAAAGATACGCATTTAAAATTTGAGATTGACAAGGCGAAGAAAAAACTGCGCCACGCGGAATGCAGGCTTAAAGTTTTGGAAGCCAATGTTTGAGAGTAAAAAAGGATGTGTCCGAAAAGAATTTTTACCGTAAACATCATGAACTAATACGAACAGAAAAAATATATCTTACAGATTAATGCAATATAACGCGGATAACGATAAGACATCAACAAAAAGTTTGTGAGCATACCAAAGGCATGCGGTTCGTGCCTGTTCGCGGTAAAAAATTCTTACTTTTTGGAAACTCCGTTTTTTTGGTGGCGGGGTTTCAGACGCAGACATCTTGTACGTTCCTACACCCCGCCTTTGTTCTGACTGTTATTTTTTCGTTAGGGCATAAAAAAAGCGGTACAGTGTCTTGTACCGCTTTTTGGGGAGTGGAGGATTCGAACCTTCGAAGGCTGAGCCAACAGATTTACAGCGGAAACCGCCACCCTTACCTGTCTCCTTATAGCATCTGTATTTATCGTACAGATATAGATTTACAGTATTATATTATGTGTATATCGTGTCTAGTCGTGTTTGATAAACGCACGATAAATACACGATTTGGAGAACTGCCAAAAATGAGTAAAGAGGTCATTCAGAACCAATATGATGGGCCGCACACGCCCGTCAAGAAACTACCTGCAGGACAGTATAACCTTGATTTCGCATATTCCGATAATGCCGCCGAGATTGACGCCGGCATCCGAGAAACGATCAAAGGCGTAAGGCTTTCAATTCTGGCCATGGGGCTGGCACTGGCAAAATTAAAAGAACAAGGGCTTTATATAGACCTCAATTTTCATAGTATGAACGACTATCTGGAAAACCTTTGCGATGAAATGCAGATTGAACGAAGTACCGCCCACAACTGGCTGTACATCGGGGAAGCTTACACAAAATACCGCAGGGAACTTGAGAAAATTGAATTTACCGATGCTGACGGACCAACAAAACTGCCCTATGTGGACAGGGCGTTGGAGATACACGAAAAAAGAGATGTGTTCAAAAAAGTGAAAGAGGCAACGCTTCGGGAGTTTAAGGAATACGCCAAAGGTGATGAAGCCCCCGCTCCGCAATCGAAAATCAAGGTTATAGGAAATAAATTATTCGTAGGTAAAAAATTGGCGGTTACGTTCGCGCCCGAGCTGGACGGTAAAACCAGAAAATACCTGACCGATATAAATGTCAAAGCGGGTGAAGCCCTACAAGCCGGCGAAGTATTGTACATGACCAGCCTGTACGATATGGAGGAGCTACGGCGGTTCGAGCGCGGGGCTGAGAAAATGAAGAAAGAAATGCGGAGTAAGAGGTAAGAAGCCTGTCTTAAAAATTGTGTAAATGGCCATAAAGTGGTAGAAATACCAAAGGAGAAAATAAGGTCATGGCACGAAAGAAAGAGAAGAAGGAAAAGGATATTATCGACCAACTGCTTGA
>JAITUY010000026.1 GCA_031286095.1 Treponema sp.
ACTTCTTGAAATATCAAATTTCCAGCAGTTTTTCTGCTAGGCTTGTCATAAATTTTGTGTAAATGGTAATGGGAAAAAAATCGAGATTTTCATTTACACAAAAAACAGGATAGGCTCGATAAACAGAACTCAGGGACGCACCAGCCGGAAACCGATGATGTTGTTCCAAGGGTTCGGACCGTAGCTCCGAGAGACCGAACGCGCGTAGACCGCTAACTCGAAAAAAGCACCGCCGCGAATCACCCGAGTAGACCCAGAAGCCACTCCCGTGGGATTAGTCTGCGCCTCGCTTGGATACTCCCCGTACCAGTCCCAGCACCACTCCCATACGTTCCCGCTCATGTCATACAATCCAAGACCATTGGGTAATTTCTTTCCTACTTCATGCATCACTAAATCACGGTTTCCATCTTCATTATTCGTCTTTTCACTGTTTTCATTAAACCATGCCACTTCTCCTACCGTGTTGCTCCCTGAATAGCTGTAATTCCCGGGCGAACCGTTTCCCCCCTTCGCCGCGTATTCCCACTGCGCCTCCGTCGGCAACCGGTAGCCTTTGGAACCGCTGACAATTGTTACCGCATCCCATGTGCTGTTATTACTTGTCGGTACGCTTCCCCAGTCAGCTGGGTTCGTGCTACCCGATATGCTGTACGCCGGACTTAAGTTTTCCGCCATGCTCAACTTATTGCAGAACACTATCGCGTTATACCAGCTTACTCTTTCCACAGGGCGGTTTGCCTGCACTTCGCCGGTTGCGGGTTCTCTGTCTAACCCATCGTCATAGGAACTCGGATTGCTCCCCATCACCGCCTGATACTGCGCCTCCGTTACTGGGTACTTGCCCATATAAAAGCCAGTCAGCGTTACCTTGTGTACGGGCTTTTCATAACTGTGGCCCTCATTCTTGGTATCGCCCATCTGAAAACTGCCGCCGGGGATTCGTACCATTTCAATGTTGGAGCTGTTTTTTGGATTGTCCGAAGATTCAGAACAGCCCGCAAAAAACAAAGCCGTCGTTACGGCAATTGCTGTAACGGTACAAACCGTTATCATTTTTAAAAGAAATTTTTTCATTTTTTTCTTCCTTATCGTTATTCGATATAATATAACGGAGCGGAGGCGGTTTGTCAAGGCGGAAAACTTAAAATACACGACAAACGCATGAATGAGGAATTTAAACACGAATAGTACGAATAACAACGAATGACCACGAATACAGGAATTATAGAAGTAATTCGTATCCTATTCGCGCCTTATTCGTGTACATTCGTGGTTAAATTCTTCTCTTGGAACCCTTCATGCGTTTGTCGTGACTGAAAATAGTTATAAAAAAAAGTTGTTCGGAAACTTCAGTTTCTGAACAACTTCATAGAGACAACCAACCGGGTTGTCTAACAAGTCCAGTGTAGTTTTAGTTGTTACAGACTATAGTGTTAACAAGCCTGCTATTCAACCTTGAAGCGCGAAACCTCCTGCATCAAAGCGTTAATGGCATCGCGGTTCTTGCCGCTTATCTCGTTGACGTGGTGTACCGCTACGTTCACCTGTTCCGCGCCGGAAGCCATCTCATTCATGCCGCCTGTTATCTCCTGAGTCGCCTTTTCAAGATTTCGACTTTCACTCATTACTTCCTTACTGCCTTCAAGCATTTCCTCACTGCCGGTCTTAACATGATGAGTAACATCGTTCAAGCTACCGACACTTTGAAGTATCTGCTTGCTTCCTTCGCCCTGCTCTTCCATAGCGTTGCGGATATTTTCTTCCTGTTGCGCAACCGTCTTTACACCAGAGTCAATCGCTTCAAATTTGTTAAGAACGTTCTCCGTAGATTTAGTTATCTTGTCTATAGATTCTTTTATCTTCTTTAAAACATTGCCGATTGTTTTTGACTGTTCGCTGGAACTTTCGGCAAGTTTGCGTATTTCATCGGCAACTACGGCAAACCCCTTGCCCGCTTCTCCGGCGTGCGCCGCTTCAATAGCCGCGTTCATCGAAAGCAGATTGGTCTGGCTGGCGATGTTTTCCATTACCGCGTTAATTTCCAAAAGACCTTCGGACTCCCGCGCGATTTCCTGAATGTCTGTAGCCACTTCCTGTAACCCTGTTTTACCTACTTCGGAAGCTTCTTTCAACGTATTTACATTATCCGCGTTGCTGATCAAGGTGTTAGTAACAGAACTTATATTTGCCACCATTTCTTCAATGGCAGATGACGCCCGGGAAACACTACTGGTCTGGTTATCAACATGGTCGTTAAGTTTGTTGATATTGCTAATTACCTGTTCCATTGTAGCGTTGGTTTCTGTAACGCTGGCGCTCTGGTTAATAACCCGTCCCTTGATACTCTGTATGTTGGCGGTAATCTCGTTGATCGCCGCGGCTGTCTCTGTCATGTTACTGGAAAGGTCCGTACCGATTTCAGACAACACATTTGACTGTTTTTTTATAAGAAGCACAAGGTTTTTAATCTTGCTTAACGTATTGTTGAAATAAAGGGCAAGATCGCCTACCTCGTCTTTGGAATCAACTTTAATGCTCCGCGTCAGGTCTCCCTCGCCTTCGGATATATCTTTAAGGGTGAGCGCTACATTGACAATTGGCTTAGTGGTACTGTTAAGGACAAAGTATATAATGACCACCGCTATTACAAGGGCTACTGATGCCACAATAATGACAATTGTTCTCAATTGGTTGACTTCTTTTAATATGTAGTCTTCAGTTGAACCGACCATTATCGACCATGTTGTTTTAGAACTCCCTATGGGAATGTTAGCAATGGCTATTTGAATATTGGTTTGCAGTGCGGGGGAATAGCTAAAGCACTCGTATTCTTTTCCGGTTTTAACAGCCTCGACAGCTTCATTTATATAACTGCCAAACTGCACTTCCGCCTCGGCCATTTTCTTTCCTATACGCTCACTCACATAACTCCCCATAACAAACCCGCTATTGGTGTAAACTGACAAAGCGGAAACTTCCTCAAAATTCTTTATGGTTTGATCCACTCGGGCCTGTATCATGCTAATATCCAACTGACAGCCGATGCCTCCGACTACCTCGTTGATGCGCTTATTGATAATCGGGACTATGACTCTGATAATATAGACATCTTTTCCCGCCACATTCGTCATAGCGGGGTCGCCTATCGAGACCATTGTTTTGTCAGGTCCGTTAATATGCTCCATTACCTCATTAACGACTGCGGAGGTAATAACCTGTATCTGACCGCTTTCTCTTGTCAAGGCAAAAGCAAACTGCCCTGTTGGAGTTGAGCCAAGCCTGCCAATATTACTGGCATCCATGCCGTCTATGGCATTCGGTTTCCAGACGGTAAACATTCTTACAAAATCATGCTCGTCCTCAAAAACAGAACGCATACTATCTTCAAATTGCTTACGCCGGACATTAGCGTTAATGCCCTCATAAAAGTTCATTACATTCGACAACGTTTCTAATATTTTTATATAGGTTCCCATACGTCCGTCCCAATACTGGGCGCGCTGGCGCGCTAAATACATAGTTTTTTGCTTGGCAAGATCCATGGCAATACCGGACGCTGTTACTAACTCAATTACAGCAATACTGCCCCCTATGACAAGCACAATGGCAATCATTATGATGCTCAGTTTAAATTTGATTTTCATTCAACCCTCCCTTACTACACTACCTGTAACAAAATTTAATTTTTGTCTTTTTTTCAAAATAACGGTTTTTTATTCGCTATATACAGTGATTTTCGGCCTTTTTGCACATTTTGTCAAGGGATTAGGTGAAAAAACACGACAAACGCATGAATGAGGAATTTAAACACGAATAGCACGAATAACAACAAATGACCACAAATACAGGAATTATAGAAGTAATTCGTATCCTATTCGCGCATTATTCGTGTACATTCGTGGTTAAATTCTTCTCTTGGAACCCTTCATGCGTTTGTCGTGGTGAAAAAACAAAATTAAAAACGGAAAGGGAATGATTATACACCTACTCTCCCGCATGTTTAATACCTAAAATTTCTAACTCTTTTTCGTTTAATCCTACGCCGCGGAGCATTAGTCTGTTTCCTCTTAACCCGTCTATCGAGTTAATGCCCATACCGCCCATCATTTCTTTTATTTCGTGTTGCCACGCCGTCAAAAGATTGATAAGACGCTTGTACCCAAGGTCGGGATTTAACCGTTTGACCAGTTCGGGAACCTGCGTGGCTATACCCCAGTTGCATTTGCCGCCGTGACAGCTTCTGCAAAGATGACAGCCAAGCGCAATCAGCGCGGATGTGGCAACGTAGACGCAGTCCGCGCCTAGGGCGACCGCTTTTACAATGTCGGCGCTGGAACGGATACTGCCGCCAACGACAATCGAAACCCTGTCGCGGATTCCCTCATCGCGCAGACGCTTGTCAACGCCGGCAAGGGCAAGTTCTATCGGAATGCCCACATGATCGCGTATACGGGTAGGCGCGGCTCCAGTTCCGCCGCGGAAACCGTCAATCGATATTATATCCGCGCCGCTTCTGGCTATACCGCTTGCAATGGCGGTAACATTATGCACGGCGGCAATTTTAACGATTACTGGTTTTTTATAATCCGTCGCTTCTTTTAAAGAAAAAACAAGCTGGCGTAAGTCTTCTATTGAATATATGTCGTGGTGCGGAGCGGGAGAAATCGCGTCGCTTCCTTCGGGGATCATTCTGGTGCGGGAAATGTCCCCTACTATTTTTGCGCCGGGAAGATGTCCGCCTATGCCGGGTTTAGCGCCCTGCCCCATTTTTATCTCTACAGCCGCGCCGGAATTCAAATAATCGTGATGAACGCCGAAACGCCCCGAGGCGACTTGTACAATCGTGTTTTTGCCGTACTTGTAAAAATCCTCGTGCAATCCGCCTTCGCCAGTGTTGTAAAGAATTCCCATCTCTTCGGCGGCGCGCGCCAAACTTTCGTGCGCGTTGTAACTTATGGAACCGTAACTCATCGCGGAAAACATTACAGGCATCGACAAGTGCAACTGCGGCGGAAGGTTGTTTACAATCCTGCCGTTTTTGTCCCTTTCAATACTTTCAGGCTTAGCGCCTAACGATATTCTTGTTTCCATAGGTTCGCGCAGGGGGTCTATAGACGGGTTTGTAACTTGAGATGCGTTCAAAAGTATTTTGTCAAAATATACAGGATAATTTTCAGGATTGCCCATGCTGGACAAAAGCACGCCGCCTGAATCCGCCTGCTTGTAAATTTCGTTGATGGTTTTGCCGTTCCAGTTTTCGTTCTGTTTGTAAGTATTGCCGCTTTTTATAACTTTAAGGGCGCGGGTAGGACAAAGCGAAACACAGCGGTGGCAGTTTACGCATTTTGCATCATCGCATAACATTTTGTCAGTTTCTGCGATATATTCATGCGCCTCGTTGGCGCACTGGCGCTCGCAGGCACGGCAGGTGATACATCTGTCGTAATTCCTTACCATTTCGTATTCGGGATATAACAAATTTAACGCCATTATGCCTGCCCCCCGTTTATGCTGACGATTACAGGCTGACCGCCTCTGGGGGCCCACACGTTGTCAAGGTTCGGCTCAATTATGCGGATAGCCGCTTCTTCGCTTGCGATATAGGTAATATTATCCTTTTCACCAACCACCATACTGCGCAGTTTAAGCCTGTCGTTTAAAGCCATAAGTCCGCCCTCAAAACCTACAAGTATAGAAAACGGACCTGTTATTAACTGCGCGCTGAACATTACGCGCAAATATTCATGCGTCTCGCGCTCTTTGGGCGGCTGTTTTTCGATAGTCTGCCAAAATGAAGCGGCAATTACCGAAGCAATTTCCTCAAAAGAAAGTTTTTGTTTTCTGTGCAGATAATCTATTATATAGGTAATGACTTCGGTATCGGTTTGCAATGTGCATTTGTAGCCGTACATTTCGATGGCGCGCCTGTTTGTGTCATAGGAAGAAATTTCGCCATTATGCACCACAGAATAATCAAGAAGCGCAAAAGGGTGAGCGCCGCCCCACCAGCCAGGGGTATTTGTCGGGTAGCGGCCGTGCGAGGTGAAACACCAGCCCTCGTATTCTTCCAGTTTATAAAAACGCCCGACATCTTCCGGGAAGCCGACCGCCTTAAATACGCCCATGTTCTTTCCGCTTGAGAACACATACGCGCCTTCTATCCTTGTATTGACGCGGAACACGCATTTAGCCGTAAACTCACGTTCGTCAAGCTGGCTGTCGGCAAGTTTTGTCGGGAGAGGGATAACAAAGTAGCGCCAGATCAAAGGCTCGTCGGTTATTTCCTTTATTTTTCTTGTAGGTATTTTGGAAAGGTTGATAATATCAAAATGCCGTTCCAGAAATTCCTCGCACTCTTTTTTTGCGGACACCGAATCGTAAAACAAGTGAAGAGCGTAATAATCTTTGTATTCAGGGTATATTCCGTAAGCAGAAAAACCGCCGCCCAAGCCGTTGGAACGGTCGTGCATTACGGAGATAGACTTTATAATAGCCTCGCCGCTCATGCGCCGCCCTGATTTGTCTATAATACCCGAAATGGCACAGCCGGACGGAATCCGCACCTGCCCTTCATTCTGCATATATCCTCCAAAAAACGTTAAATAACTTTATTAAACACATACGCGATTGTCAAGGGGATTAAAAATGATATAATACTCCAATGGCTACAACTGACGATAAAAAAATTATTTACTCAATGTACAAGGTTTCCAAAAAACACGGAACCAAGCAGGTATTAAAGGACATAAGCCTTTCATACTTTTACGGCGCTAAAATCGGCGTAATCGGCCTTAACGGATCGGGGAAATCGAGCCTGTTAAAAATCCTAGCGGGTACAGACACCGAATTCGCGGGCGAGACAAATGTAAGTCCGGGCTACACTATCGGCTTCCTTGAACAGGAGCCGTATCTTGCGCCGGGAAAGACCGTAAAAGAAATTGTGTCGGAAGGGGCAAAAGAGCTTGTCTCCCTTCTTGCGGAATTTGAAAAGGTAAGCGAGGCGTTTGGGGAACCAGACGCCGATTATGACAAATTGGGGGCAAAACAGGCGGAACTGCAGGAAAAAATCGAGTCTGCCGACGGCTGGAACCTGGACAGCAGGCTTGAACTGGCAATGGAAGCCCTGCGCTGTCCGCCCGGAACCGAAGTTGTCGACCACCTTTCCGGCGGCGAGAGACGGCGGGTCGCCCTTTGCCGTCTGTTGTTGCAAAAGCCCGATATTCTTCTGCTTGATGAGCCGACCAACCACCTTGATGCGGAAACGGTAGCATGGCTTGAACGGCACTTGCGCGATTACGCGGGAACAGTTATCGCCGTTACGCACGACCGCTACTTTTTGGACAATGTAGCCGGCTGGATACTGGAACTTGATCGTGGAGAAGGAATTCCATGGAAGGGCAACTATTCCGGCTGGCTGGAACAGAAAGAAAACCGCATGGCGCAGGAAGAAAAAGGCGAAAGCGACAGGCGCAAAACATTACAGCGCGAGCTTGAATGGATACGCATGAGTCCCAAAGGACGGCACGCAAAAAGCAAGGCGCGCATAATGCAGTACGAAAAACTTTTTCAGGACGACGAAAGGGAACGCTCCAGAAACGCGGTTCAAAACAACAGGATAACGATTCCCGCAGGTCCGCACCTTGGCAAACTGGTAATCGAGGCGGAAGGGCTTTCAAAATCTTTCGGGGAAAAATTGTTATTTGACAACATGAGTTTTACCGTCCCCCCCGGGGCGTGCGTGGGCATTATCGGACCGAACGGCGCGGGCAAGACCACTCTTTTCAAAATGATAACCGGAAGCGAAAAACCGGACGGGGGTGTTCTGCGTTTGGGGGAAACCGTCAAACTTGGCTATGCCGACCAGATGCGCGCCAGCCTTGACGGTGAAAAAACCGTTTGGGAACAGCTTTCCGATGGGCAGGATTTAATCAGGCTTGGATCGGAACAGGGCGCGCGTGAAGTGAATTCCCGCGCCTATTGCGCTTGGTACAATTTTTCAGGCGCGGATCAGTCAAAAAAAGTGGGAGTTCTCTCCGGCGGAGAGCGCAACCGCCTGAACCTCGCGATGATGTTAAAGGAAGGGGCGAACGTTCTTTTGCTTGACGAGCCGACAAATGATCTTGACGTGAACACATTGCGCGCCCTTGAAGAAGCGCTTGACGCTTTCGCGGGGGTCAGTCTTGTAATCAGCCACGACCGCTGGTTTTTAGACAGAATTGTTACGCACATTCTAGCCTTTGAGGACGGCGAAGTTGTCTGGTACGACGGCAACTGGTCAGAGTACGCCGAATGGCGCAGGGAGAAACTGGGTTCCGCCGCTGACAGCCCTCATCGTTACGTTTACAGAAAACTGGAAAGATAAAGAGAAACACATGGCAGGTGAATCAGAACCAATAAGCGAAATAGTAACGGTTTTAGTCATTCAAATAGGAATAATTTTATTCGCTGTACAATTTTTCGGCAGGCTGGCGAAAAAGATAGGAATACCCCAGGTCTTGGGAGAACTGATAGCTGGAATTGTTATCGGACCGTACGCGCTTGGCAGTATACGAATACCTGGGTTCCCGCACGGGATTTTCGCTTTGGGCGGGGGAACTTTGGCTGTAAGCAACGAGTTGTACGCGTTTGCCTCGATCGCTTCCGTCATTTTACTTTTCGCGTCCGGGCTTGAAACGGATATAGGGCTTTTCCTTCGATACTCTGTAGCGGGGGGCATTATAGGCATAGGCGGCGTGCTTATTTCATTTACGTTAGGTGATATTGTCGGTGTTTTTATGCTTAACGCGGGCTTTATGGACCCTCGCTGTCTTTTTCTCGGTATACTTTCCACCGCTACTTCGGTAGGCATAACGGCGCGTATTCTTTCTGAACAAAAGAAAATGGATTCGCCCGAAGGCGTAACTATTCTTGCCGCGGCTGTCTTTGACGACGTGCTGGGCATAATAACCCTCGCCGTCGTGCTTGGAATTGTCGCGCTGATTGAACATACCGGAGGAGGAAGCTTAAAGGTTAATACCATTCTTGTCATCGCGGGAAAAGCTTTCGGTATCTGGCTTGGCTTTACCGCGCTGGGGCTGATCTTTTCCAAAAAGATAGCGGGCTTTTTAAAACTGTTCAAAAGCCCCACTGATTTTTCAATTCTGGCTTTGGGCATCGCCCTGATACTGGCGGGTGTTTTTGAAAAACAGGGACTCGCCATGATCATAGGCGCGTATATCGCGGGGCTTTCCCTTTCAAAAACCGATATAGCGATAGTGATTCAGGAACGAATACACGGGATATACACGTTCTTTGTGCCGATTTTCTTCGCAGTTATGGGCATGATGGTAAATGTCCGCGAAATTATTTCCCCGCCCGTGCTTGTTTTTGGGGCGGTTTATACAGGCGCGGCAATTGCCGCAAAAGTAATCGGCTGCGGCGGGCCAGCCCTGCTTTTGGGTTTTAACGGCAAAGGCGCTTTGCGTATCGGGGCGGGCATGGTTCCCAGGGGCGAAGTAGCTCTTATCATAGCCGGCATAGGTCTTGCGATGGGAATTATCAATGAACAGGTATTCGCGGTTGTTATTCTTATGACGCTGATCACTACTATAGTAGCTCCCCCTCTGTTGAGCGCGTCATTAAAACTCGCCGGTTCCGGCACGCGCAACCCTGTTAAAGGCGACGACTCGGCATCGGCGGAATGGGTGTTTCCATCAAGCGAAATCGCCGACCTTTTCATAAACAGACTGCTTGACGATCTTCGCAGTGAAGGTTTTTACGTTCAGGTAATGAACATTAATGAGGGGCTTTCTCACGCGAGAAAAGACGATATTGCCCTTTCGATCAACGAAAACGACAACGTTGTAACCATTGAAACCGCCAAAGCCGATATGCCGTTTGTAAGGCAGGCGGTTTACGAAGTTGTTATCGAACTGCATGAATCAATTCAGGAGTTAAAAATTTCTTCAAATCCTCATGATTTACAGAAAGTTCTTTTTGACAAAACCGGCAGGCAAAAAGAAAAACTATTGTCCATTATCACTCCTGAATGCACTTCCATCGCGCTGAAAGGCGAAACAAAAGAAGAAATTATTAACGAGCTGTTAGACATGCTTTGCGCCAACGGCAAAATTATAAACAGAGACAAGGTTTTAAAAGACATATTGGAACGCGAAGGAGTTATGAGCACCGTTATGAATCACGGTATTGCCATGCCCCACACAAGGACCGACTGGATTGACAACCTGTCGGTAGCGGTCGGCGTCAAAAAAGAGGGCGTTGACTTGCAGGCCGACGACGAAGAGAAGACGTGGCTCTTTATTCTTTCTGTCGCCCCCAAGAAAAACACATCGCCCTATCTTGAATTCCTTGCCGCCGTCAGCACCCGCTTAACGGACGAAATTACCCGTGACGCGATACGCAGTGCGCCAACCAAGAAAGAGGCGATAAAACTTTTATGCACCGGAGAACAGCGGGGACGGAATAGAAAATCAACAACCTCGCCTTGAAGGACGGGGTATTAAACCCCTCGCATACAATGGACTTGTTCGACAACCCGGTTGGTTATCTCACAAGTTTTGCGGTTTTTCAGGCAAAGCCTTACAAAACCGCGTTTTTTATATGAAGTTGTTCAAAAACTGATGTTTCCAAACAACTCTATTATCCAAATAGCTTTGAGAAGTACCGCTTCATACGCCATTTTCATTTAATTTTTCTTGCTTTTACAAATAAAAAATTTGGTCTTTTCAATAAACGTTCATATGCTTCGGGCAGTTTTTCTTTAAATATTTCCTGCGGTTCTGGTTCCAAAATTTTTTCTATATAAAAACCACTATCAATTAAAGGTTGTAATAATTTACTCAATGGTCTCCGATAAAACTGTACTTTTATTTTTTCTTCGCCCATATTCCATTCATCTTCCAGTAATTCCATAGCCATATAATTTTCTCTTTTAAAATATACAAATTCCATTAGCGGATGATGCGTTGAAAAAATTATTTCACCATTTATTTTTAACACTCTATTAATTTCAATAAATGCTTTTTCTATATCTTTTATATAATGTAATACCAATGAAGCTAATACTATATCCAGAAAACCATCTTTTATAAAATCAAATCCATTATTTATGTCCGCCTGAATTACATTACATTTATTTTGAATACGTTTTTTTGTTATTTCAACCATGTTTTTATTTACATCAGTTGCTATTACATCCGCCTCATTGTCCAATAAATATTTGGTATACCAACCTCCGGCACAGCCAATATCTAATATTCTTTTCCCTTTAATTTCCTTAAATAGTGATAATGTCGCGGGCCGTTCATAATATGCATTCCATGGTTTTGTATCCACAAAATTCTCGTAGTATTTTGCCATTTCATCATAAGATTCTATTGAAACCGTATCTTTATGAATATTTTCCATGACTTCTCCAATTTTTGTAAAAATATACCTCTTCAAAATGCCTTTGTCAATTATCTTACACAATATTCATGGCAATATTTCACATAATGTTTTGCTGTAACTGACGTTTTGGGCAAGTTATAGGGCGTTGCGAAGCAACGACCCCTGCACAAAATGTTGCTACATAAAATCGTGCAGAGAGCGACAGCCTGAACACGGTTTTGTGTAGCCCGAGCCGCCGATAGTCGGCGAAGCAGTTACAGTCCCATTATGCGATGCGCCTGTACTATAAATTATTATTTCTTATTAAATTTTGAGAAATACTTATCAATTTCTGGTCTTAATATAATTCCAGCTTTTTCAAAACAATCAAGTAATTCTATATATGCCCCCTTCCCGCCAAGAAAGTCCCAGAATTCTTCTGCAACCATTAATTCATATTTTAAATCAAGCATACCTGCCATTGTCCAACGCTGATATGGCTGTGGTTCATATGGATTATACGGAATTGATATTAATGTATGGATTTTTAAATTTTTGTTCGCCGTTAATGCAATACCAGCCCATTCAAGCAAAGTTTGCTTGAATTTCTGAAAGTCGCCTTTATTTGGTTTAACTGTTTTAAGATCAAATAAATATTGCTCACCTGATGAAGTTTCAACAAACAAATCTACCTTTGCAGGTTTTAATGTATTTATTGAGCCTCCTAATGAATTCTTTATAGAGTCAATCTCATGTATTTTATCTGGTTTTGGATTAACAGTAAGATTATTAATAATTTCCTGTATTTTATGCTGACAATCATCAAATATTTGATTTCCAACAATATATTGAGATTCAACCCTTTTAAAATTATCTTTTGCTAATGCTATTGCGGCAGGTTCAAATATTGATGTACCAAATGTTGTATTTAGGGACTGTATAAAAGAAAATAACGCCATTCTATCTTTTCCTAACAATCGATAATGAAACGGCATATTACTGCTTTCAGGAGAATAATTTTGAAATTTACGTCTAAGTGAATCTATTATAACTTCTTGTATGTAATCCCTTTGAAACTCTGAAAGCATTATTTATTCTCTTTTAAATGGAAAATAGTTTCAGAATACGCTGCCTTATCTTTTTCTGTCCGGTTAAGAACAGGGCGGTGAAACTGTTGTATTATTTTCATTCCTGATTGATCGGCTATTTCAGGATATAAATTATACTTATCGTTTGCAACTAATAAAACATTATAATCATCTACAAGATATTTTTTACAGTTATTTAATACCCCTGATATACCTTCAACATAACTTTTCTTTGCAACATTACCTTGCCCGCGAAAAAGGGGACCTATTTCTAGTTCATCATTACGAGTAAATTTAAATAAATCATAGGCATATGCGTGTTGTTCATGGTAATCAATCATTCCTACATACGGTGGCGATGAAAAAATACCGGCAATTTTTTGCTTCTTTAATAATTTACCGAAATATGGATTTAGCTTTTCTACTTCGTTAAATATATCGATAACGCGACTATCTCCTACCAAACACAACTGCTCTGTATTTGTTTTAAATTTATCAAATTTTAATATACGTTCTAAAGTATCCTTTGTGTATGTTTTCCACCATTTCAAAATAGAGAATAGCGGTTTACATATTTTCCCATGCTTTCCACAGTAATATGTAGTAGTTACAGGTTCCAGTAATGTTGCTAGATCAGCATGGGTTGTAGCACGACAACTGCGCATTGTTCTGCTTAAAACAATGGTTAAAATATTCTTTGTGTTCTCGTTTTTAATTTTTTTAATCTTTGAATATATAAACTCAATTTCTGAACGTATCTGGGGCAAATACCATTTATCAAGAAAAGTATTTCTTTCTCTTTGTTTTATTTTAATATCATATTTTTTTATAAGTTTTTGATATTTTACAAGAAAAATATACTCTTTTTCACGAGCATATTCTTCTTCATTTATTTCTTTCTTTCGTAGTTTATATTTATATTCCGGTACAGGAAAAAAATTATTATTAAATTCATATAATTCGGCTAATAATTCTTTCTCAAATTCCAATACATTTGTCTTGCTAATAAAACTTTGTAGATCGTCAGTTATTTGAACTATTTCTTGTTCGATATCTAATATATCATATTTTGCTATTTTTGAATTACTAATTAAGGCATTAAATGCAGAAATATCTATCCCGATTGCATTCATTCCAAGTTCTGATGCTTCTACTATTGTTGTACCACTACCGGAAAAAGGATCAAGTATTATATCATTTACCTTGAAGAAGACATCTTTTTTAAAATTATCAGTGTGACTATCTAAAAAATATTCAACGAGTTGCGGAATAAATTTTCCTTTATATGGATGTAATCTGTGAACGTGTTTTGTTGTTTCTGCCTCTTTATATTGATCAAATGAAAGCGCCCAATTTAAATTTTCACCAAGTTTTTCTTTGTAAGCTATTTCACGAGAACCATTATATGATTTATAATAATCACTTAGTTCAGATAGAGAGATAAAAACCATTCCATCCTTGTCAATTTTTTGTATTCGTCCATATTGTATAAGATATGAAATATTTGAAGTCGTTACATTTTTTCCTAAGTGATTTGTAGCCCAAATGCTTGCTTCTTTTATTGTCAAAAGGTGCTTATTAAGCAATGAAGTCGAGAAAAGATAATTTTCCGC
>JAITUY010000101.1 GCA_031286095.1 Treponema sp.
GTGATGACGCTGGAACCGTTTATCGGCGGCGCTTGCTTTGTCGAGATCAACGACCGGCGTAAATCAAGCGTCTTGCTCATTGAGTACGACAATGACCAGCAGAGATTGAATCTTCAGAGTAACGATCGCCGGGAGGCCGGTGTTGAAGTTTCCTGACGATATTAAAGATATTATCAAACGTAAAATCATAAACAAACGCTGGGAATGGTTAAAAATGTCCGTATCAGAAAACCGGCAGGCATTATGGCCATTGGAAATCAACCTTGATATTCCCACAGAGAAAGACGCGTTTCGGCAGCAGGAAACGGCAAGAAAATGGATTGCCGCATGGGAATCATGGCAAGTCGGACATGCTTCGCAAGTCGGCGGGGTTCTTGTCCAGACTGAACGCCGCTGGCACTCCCTTGGAGCGCAAACTGTTCCGCAAAAGTTAATATTGAACGGGCCGGAGGACGCAGTTTCATGGACAGGCGAGTCCGAAGCATGGTCCCGCGCGATCGAACGTTTTAAGGCGCTGGTACAACGCTGGTCCGCGTTGATTGACGTTTTGCCCGGATACTACAGCGTTCTTGCCGACTCTGACGACGCGAATTTTATTCGCATAACAGGAATGGTATCGTGGATATGCGCTAATCCCGGCTCCGCTCTGTATCCCCGCCAAATACCTGTCGCGGGCGTTGACAGCAAATGGCTGGAATCCAACAAGGGGCTTGTCTGCGAACTGGTTTCGGCGATTCAAGGAACCGATGAGCGCGATTTCTTCAAGGCCTGCGGCTTAAAACCCCAGCCGCAGTTAATCCGCATGCGTATCCTTGACATGAAGTTAAGAAGCCGGTTTGGCGGTCTCGGCGACATCTGCACCCCCTGGGAAGAAATAGCCGCTCTTGATTTTAAGCCCGCCTGTGTTTTTATCGTTGAAAACCTTCAAACAGGGCTTGCCTTTGAAGATTTGGACAACTCCGTTGTAATCATGGCATTGGGGTATGGCGTTGACGTTTTAGGCCGTATTCCGTGGCTTAGTCATACGCGGTGTATTTACTGGGGAGATATTGATACGCATGGTTTTGCCATTCTGAACCGTGCCAGAACATACCTGCCTTCCCTGGAAACAGTGTTAATGGATGAGCAAACACTTTTTGCCCACCGTGATTTATGGGTTCAGGAAAAAAAGCAAAGCACGTCATCCGAACTGCCGTTACTTACTGACAAAGAACAGGAAGTTTTTTTATCACTAAAGAATAACGCGTGGGGACAGCAAGTACGTCTGGAACAGGAGCGGATTCGATGGGATACAGCATGGAAAGTTATACAGGATATACAAGCTGGTATTTGATAAATCCGTGTACTCACAAATAACTTTGCAAAATCGCTTTCTTTTTCTCCTGGGCTTTTTCCATAATTTTTCGGCATTCTGTAATCTTTGATTCGTACTCCTCAATTTGTGATACTATTTTTTGCTGTTCGGCGAGAGGAGGTACGGGGATTTGATAATTCATAATTTGTTTTTTATCGCCTCTTGGCATTTTCATTCCTTTGATACCTTGCATTTCATAATCAAAAAACTTATCTTGTTTTAGATTGTAGAAAAGATATTTTGAAAGAATTTTATCGCTTGTCTTCTGTAAAACCAAAACATCGTTTGAACTTCCGCCGTCAATGTCCGCAAACCAAATCTTTTTAAGATATGGGCGAATGTTAGATAATAAAATATCACCGGATTTGTATTTTGTAGCCGTCCCCGAAGTTAAAACAAAATTTGAATCAATTTTACCTTGTGTGTCTTGCAAAAGATTATCAACCCCAATATAATTCCGAGCTGTTAATAATTCGCAATTAATTCTTTCAACTGAATATTTACACAAATCAGAAATTTTATAAAGATTATACCCCCCCCCCCCCCCCACCGTAAAATTTCGAGATTTTCAAATATTTTTGCGATTTTATTTTTGTATTCTACCATTGTCATTCTGCTGGTATTATATTCCCTATCAACTTCTTCGCATTCGGTAATAATTTGCTTTTGAATATCAAGAGGCGGAAGTGGGATTTTGATACCTGAAACCCTCATCGTATTCAAGTTTTGCACAACTCCACCAAGCGCATTTGCGGTAAATTGAGATTGTACATTTTCAGAAGTTAAAACATAATAGAGAAAATCTTTATCAACTTTTTCAGAAATATTTGACATCAAAAGCCAACCATCGTGAATACAACCGGATATTTTCAAAATGTATGGACGGCCTACACTCATAGAATTTGAAATAATAAAATCTCCTTCTTTCACAAGTTTTGATTTATTTGCACCTTCTTGTGTAATCCTTTGTGCAGTTTGTGTAATGTATTTTTCACCTGTCGCTACATCGCCTATTTTTATCCAATTTATTCCGTTTTTATCCTCTGTCAGATACTGACTTATCGGACGAGGTGAAGCACCACGAGAAATTTCCGCAATGTCTTCCAATTTCACCAACTCATATTTACTAACAATTTCAATTTTCTTTTCAGGCGTTGTTTTTATTGCCTTGTCAAATAATACGCGGCTGAAATCAATCATGTCAGAAAGTCTTGCGAAACTGACAAAATTTGGCTGTGTATTTTGCATGTTTATTCCTATAAAATTATTGCGAATAATAGCATTGATTTTACTATTGTCGGTAGGGTCTTTCGGGTTAAAAAGCGGTGTTATAATCTGATTTATACCTTTGTTATGGCTAATGGCATCTTCATCATCAATAACATTAGCCCCGATATATTTTATTCCTTCATTACCTTTAGCGCTACTCCACTCGTAACCTAAAAAATTTTTCATAGCCTTACTGTCTGTAGGCGATTTTACCAAAACTACCGGAATTTTTTGACTTTCAGCAAGAAGAAAATATAAAAGTTTATCGCCTTCTATGTTTTTAAGATAATATATATACGCTTTTTCTGTTTCCTGTTCTTGCATTTTTTTAGTGTATTTATCGGTTATTTTTTTCTTTTGTATATTTTTATACTCGGCGCTATTTTCAAAGTCCTTTTTGTACTCATTAAAAATATTGGTGTTCAGTAAGTTTTTATTCGGTTTACCGTTCAGTAAAGTTTTATAATCTTTCGTGGAGACATTTATTTTTTTACAATAATTATCTATCCACTCCATAGTTGGAACGACATACTCGTCTGTATATTTCAAATCACCATTAAACCATTGGTCTACGCAATTCTTAAATTGCTCGACAATATCGGGGTTATCGTCCTTTTTTCTCAAAAATAAAGTCACCGTATTCGTTCCGGCTTTCCCGAAAGTGCCGCTGCCGAATTCCGCAATTGCCACAATATCAAAATATTTCAAAATGATTTCGCGCGTTTTTATATAAATATTTCCGTTACTCAGTATTGAAGACGGTAAAATAATAGCCGCTACACCTCCTGTTTTTAACAATTGTTTTGCCCGCTCGACAAAAAAACATTCTATAGAGTTGTTGGTTTTCTTTTGTTTGTCGTCAATACTTCTAAATAAGTCAAATTTCGCCAAACTTTCATCATCAAGCGTTTCCAAAAAACCTTTTACAGAATAAGGCGGATTTGCAACAAGTATTGAAAATGAACCGTCTTTGATTTCTTTGTTTTTTGCCAAGGCATCGCCGTAAATGATTTTTATTTTGTCTTGTCCGTACATAAAAGCCGAAACCTTTGCCACTTTTGAAAGACGATATTCTTTCTCAATTCCGGTTATGGCTTTGTAAAATTTTGTTTTCTTTTTTTTATCAACAAGCAATGAAATCTGATTGGCATATTCATTTAGGAAATGTCCCGCTCCGCAGGCATAATCTATTGTTTGCAATGATTCGGCGCTTTTTACAAGTTCCTGCAACGGCAGGGAAGAAATAAGAAACTTTACAATAGGTATCGGAGTAAAAAACTGCCCTTCGCTCTGTTTTACGCCTTTGTCCAAAAAACCCTCAAATAAATCGCCCAGAAATTGATTTTGCGTATTGGTTTGCAGTTTTATATCTTGAATCATTTTAACTATTTCCAGTAAAACTTCGGCATTTTGATAGAAAAGTTTTTCATTATGCACGTCAATAAAAGCAAAATCGTTATTGGTATAATACTTCAACTGGTCAAAATAATCTAAAATCTTTTTGCGGGTTGCATCAGGCCTATTTTTAAAAAGTTTGAAAGCGTCTTCAATTTGTGATTTTTCAATATAGGTAACGTCTTCTCTTAAAAATTCTTTCATTCCAATTTTGTAGTGCTTCTGCAGACGATCAATCAAACCTTTCACATCGTCATAAGCCGCGCCTTTCCAGTAAAAAGCCAATTCGTTTTTATTGTACTTTTCATCAACTATTTTTGCCAGAAAGAGATTTACGAGTTTATCAAAAGCGTTTTCACGCCCCGAAACATTGTATTTGCGTAGAATGGTGGCAAATTGGTGATATTTCTTTTGAATGTCATCGTTATCTACTTCTTTCAAATTTTCAACTGTATATTTTTTGTATAAATACGCTGAAATATTATCATCAAATAATCCATCTGTAGTGTTGCGAAAGTCGTAAATTTCTTTCCATACTTTGTAATGTTCTTTTACATTTTTTGCGGTCTTAAAAGACAAAGAATTATTATTACCTAATTTTCCGATAACTATATTGTCATCAGTCACAGGCACAAGTTTGTATTCAAATTTTACTTTATCCTCATTAAATTCAGAGGTATAAAGAGCCAAAAACTGAGCATCGCCTTCTTGTTGAAAATATGAAAACAACTGCCCCCCCGTTTTCCTGCATATTTTTCCATTCTTTTTCAAACTCTTCACCAAAAGTCTTGCACTCAATAATCAACAATGTTTTATTGTCGTTATTTCTTACTAAAATATCAGCCCGTCCGCCGCTTGCCCCGTGTCCAAGTTTCCATTTTGGTTCCAATTCGATATGTTTAGGCAGATACCCTTTTTCAAAAAGGCGGCATACGCACTCAAAAACGACAAAGTTTTCATTATGACTGAAATTGCAGGTTTGCCGTTCGTTGATTTTGAAACCTGCATTTTCAGGATAAATTAGCGTTCCATTTGTAAAATCCGCTTTTAGTTCAAAATTGTCGAAACTTTTTATCAAAACATTTTTATCGATTTCAACAAATCCAAGTTTCGACAAAACTTTTCTGAAATTATCCTGCGTTATCATTATTTTTTCGCCAACTTATCCGCTTCTATTAATTTATATGCCATCCCTTCACCACCTGACGCACACGCCCTTTTCCTCAGCGTGTTTCTTAATTTCCGCAATCGTAGTCTTCCCAAAATGCAAAAGAGACGCCACCAACGCCGCGTCCGCTCCCATAGTTTCGTTAGGCGCAATATTCTGCGGCATTTCTGATGATGCGGTACTGAGCAAAACTTCCGCTATTTGATCGAGAGTTCCCGCGCCGCCGGAAGCGATTACGGGAACCGGCACAGCATTGAGAATACGGCGGGTCAATTCCAAATCATAGCCGCCGCCAGTTCCGTCCGCGTCAATTGAGTTGAGCAAAATTTCGCCCGCGCCAAGCTCTGCCGCGCGAACCGCCCACTCAATAGCGTCAATGCCGGTGTCGGTTCTGCCGCCGTGGGAAAAGGCGTGCCATTGCAAACCGCCTCCGTCTGTTACGCGCTTTGCGTCTATCGAAAGCACGACACACTGACTGCCATAGGCATTTGCCATTTCGCGTAACAATTCAGGGCGGTTCAGCGCGGAAGTGCAGACCGCTACTTTATCAGCCCCGGCGTTCATCGCGTCCCGCATATCGTCGATAGCGCGTATGCCGCCGCCCACGCACAGCGGGATAAAAACTTCGGCGGCTACTTTACGCACCACGTCAAGCAATGTCGCCCTGCTTTTGTAAGACGCGCCTATGTCAAGAAAAGTCAACTCGTCCGCGCCGTCTTCATTGTATCTGCGGGCAAGTTCAGCCGGGTCTCCCGCGTCTTGAATCCCCTTGAATTTAACACCCTTCACTACCCTGCCGTCGTCAACATCAAGGCAGGGAATAATCCGCTTTGCCTGCATTTCTTAAACCCCCGTCCAATTTTTAAGAAGGGCAAGCCCAGCCGCGCCTGATTTTTCAGGGTGAAACTGCACCGCCGCCAGCGCGCCGCGTTCCACAGCGCAACAGTAGCGGAGATAATACTCGGTTTCGGCGGCGCAAACGCCAGTATCCGCCGGATCGGTGTAGTATGAATGTATGTAATAGAAAAAACTGTTTTCGCTTATACCCTTAAAAATTTTTGAATCCTGCCTCGCCTTCGTCTGATTCCAGCCTATTTGCGGAACTTTGCGCCCAGGAAAACGCCGCACTGTTCCAGGAATTACCGAAAGGCCGCGCACTTCCCTGCCGTCAACAGGCGGAGCCTCCTCAGACGATTCAAACAACAACTGCAAACCGATACAGATTCCCAAAAAGGGCTTATCCGCTTTTATCCATTCACGTAACGCCTGTGCATAACCCGATTGTATAAGAGACGCCATCGCCGTTGCGAAATGTCCGTCTCCGGGAAAAATTATTTTTTCAAACGGCGAAGCCGAAACCGAGAGTTCTTCCGGTCCCGAGGCAAACCGCGCCGGAACAGAAAGCCGCTTGAGTGCGTTCATAACAGAACCAAGATTCCCCGCGCCGTAGTCAATTACGCCAATCATATTTTTCCTAAAAAACCTCTCGCAGAGGCGCAAAGGCGTAAAGTTTCTGTCCGATAGCTCTTATCTATATACCATATATAGTACAAAAACTCTGCGCCCTTGCGCCTCTGCGAAAGGTCTTCTTCCATACCTTGCGCCTCTGCAAGAAATTTTTGAAAATTTTTCATACAGGCACTCCGTGAGAATCAAAACCGGAAAGCGAACCTTTAGTCGAAGGAATTGAATCTTTTGCGCGTTCGTCAATTTCACATGCACAGCGTAAAGCGCGGGCCGCCGCCTTGAACAACGCTTCAATTTTATGGTGATCGCTTCTGCCGCGCAGAATTTCCAGATGAAGATTACAGCCAGCGGCGCTTACAAAGCCCTGCCAAAAATCCTCTACAACATCGGTTTGAAATTTAGTCTCCGTACCGGCTTCATTAGTTGAGATTAATGGATGACCAGAAAGCTGGGCGTCAAAATACAAAAATGGGCGTCCTGAAATGTCGCAGGCGGCGCGGGCCAGCGTCTCGTCCATCGGGAAAAGGCAGTCTCCGCTTCGTCTGATTCCTCTTTTTTCACCTAACGATTTTGCAAAACACTGACCAAGCACAATACCTGTATCTTCAACAAGGTGGTGCTGATCGACTTCAATATCTCCTTTTGCGCGCGCTTCAATGTCGAATAGCCCGTGATGCGCAAATGTGTTCAGCATATGAGACATAAATCCGACAGGGTACTCAATTCTCACGTCCCCTTTGCCGTCAATGTTCAATTTTACAAATATTTCAGTCTCTTTGGTTTTTCTTCCAATCTCAGCCGTCCTGCCCATTTCTCCACCCCCTTTACAGCACTACTTTCCTCAGATCGTATTCCACTATATCAAGCGCGCCGAGTTTTTTTAGTTTCGGTATAATATCGGGAACTTCATGCTTTTTAACGGCTATTTTTACGGCGTAACCCGCGTCGCCAAAAAGCGAGGCGACGGTAGGGCTTCGCATCGCGGGAAGACTTGCCAAAGATTCAAACTGCTCTTTTGGGATATTCATTTCCAGCATTACGCGATCACGTCCGTCAAGAACGGCGCGGAAAAGCATGGCAAGTTCCTCTATTCTGCCTTTTTTTTCGGCATTCGCCATTGCGGATTTTGACGCGACAAAGCGCGTGGAAGACTCAAGCAACGTCGCGGTAATTTTAAGACCGTTGTCCTTGAGCGTCTGCCCCGAAGAAGTATTGTCAATGATCATGTCCGCATCATCCGGCGGAAAAACTTCTGTCGCGCCGTAAGTGCGAAGAATCTGATATTGATAACCCGAAGATTTAAGCCACGCCGAGGCAAGATTAACATATTCGGTGGCGACTACAAGTTTTTTGGAACGCAGTTTCGTCTCGTCATAGTCCTGCGGAACAGCCGCGACAATGCGGACTTTGTCAAAACCAAGATCAAGCACGTCTTCTACGTCCGCGCCGCTTTCCTTTATCCAGTCGATTCCGGTAAAGCCCGCGTCATGGCTTCCCAATTCCAGTAATTCCCCGACATTCTGGGGCTTCATAATTTTAGCGTCAAGCCAGTCCGCTCCCAGCGCGGGGCGGTAAGTGCGGTCGCTCAAAGCAATGGGAAAACCCGCCTCCGAAAAAAGGCGGCTTACATTGTCAAAAATTCTTCCTTTAGGGATTAAAATCCTAAGTTTTTCCATAATGATAGTTTAGCAGAACTAATAAAAGAATTCTACGATATACTCTCAAATTTGCTCTCGCGGGGAAAGACGGATGAGATATATCGCAAAGGTGCAAGGATACACAGGAAGATCTCTCGCAGAGGCGCAAAGGCGCGGAGTTGTTGTATGATATTATTATATTTACTTTTAAGATTTTCGTTTTAAGATAATACACGATATATTAGAAAGAAAGAGCGTACGAAAACTCTGCGCCTTTGCACCTCTGCGAGATGTCTTTATTCTTCCTCCGCGCCTTTCCTCCGCTTTAAAAGCTTCCTATTGAACAATTATTAATTTATTGGTATACTGTTTTAAGAGGTAATTATGAATAAAATGATTGCAAATAAAAAACTCAGGTTTTTTCCACAGGCGGTAGCCGTATTCCTTTCGATATTGTGCGCAGGCGCTCTTTGGGCTGAACCAAAAGAGTCGCCTATGGGCGCGGACGCTGTTCCCGACCTATACGCTCCTTTCTTAGCCGGTCCCGGCAGTTTTACAACAACAACCGGCGGAGCGCCGGCAAGCGCCGTTAATCCGGCTCAAGGCGGATCAGCCCAGCGGTTGATCTTTGACGTCGGTTATCTGGCAATCCCTTCTTTTTCAGGCGAAGATTATGACAAGGGTAAATTTATGCAGGCCATTGAAGCGGGCGCTTTGTTCCCGACAAGATACGGCGTGTTCGGCGCTTCATTGCGTTATATCGGCGGTTTTGCGAAAGATCAATTTATAAAATTTCCTATTGACCCCACTTTCGGAGGTAACATCTTTGCATCAAAAGAAGTTTATCCAGGTATGTCGCTTGGTATAGGTCTTAACTTCGGCTTCGGCTCGGAAACAACTATTTCCGGCGATTTAGGCATTCATTACAATATGGGCAAACTTGGTCCTTTTAACAACTTTACGTGGGCGTTTATGTTTAGGAGTATGGGATTAAGTTACTTCCCTTCATGGCTTACTCCGGCCGGCGGCGTTTCATTAGACCTGATTAGTATAGAAGGCGAAGGGAGTAAACCTGATCCGTTTGTACTTACTTTAAAGACAGATTTAAGCGCCCCCTCGCTTTTCTACCCTGAATATTTTAGCCTGATTTTCAAGGCAGGTTTCAGTGTAACAATAGCGGAAATAATATCTCTTTCGGCGGCATGGCCGGGAGGCTCTGGATTAAACACGCGCGAACTTAATAATAACGTGGATTTGCAGATGATGCCCTCAATCGGGCTTAGCGTTAATATTAATCTTCCGTCAGGCGGAGAGCGTATTGCAGGCGGGAAGCTTCCTTCTGACGGCGATCTGAAAATCGCGGGAGCGTATAAACCTCTTTATGACGGAGTTACCGCTGTAGGCGGCGGCGTAAGCTGGTATGTCGGACAGAAAGACACAACCCCGCCGTCCATTGCGCCCGAGTATCCCGAAACCATGTACTTTTCTCCCAATAACGACGGTAAAGCGGACTTTTTGGAATTCCCAAGCAACATAACAGACGATAAATATGTCGTTAGCTGGAAAATGGAAATAAAAGACGAAAAGGGCGAGGTTGTCCGTGTAATCGAAAATAAAGAACAGCGTTTTACAAGTTTTAATTTTAAAGATTTCTTTAAACGGCTTTTCTCTAAAAAACAGCAGATTGATATTCCTGAAACATTGCGCTGGGACGGCATACGCAGTTCAGGAGAATTAGCTCCGGACGGCAAATATACATTTACAATTACCTCTACTGATGATTCCGGCAATACGGCTGTATCGAAAGTTTACGAGGCTGTTGTAAAGAATGCGCCGCCTGTAATCGCCATTAACCCGCTGACAGACGCTCAAAGAATATTTGATCCCAAGGCTCAAGGCGGAAACAGCGCGGTTACTTTCACTCACCGCGGTTCAAAAGAAGATTCCTGGCAGAGGGCTATAGTGAATTCGACCGGAGAAGTAATACGCACATTCAGCGAACAGCCTATGAGCGGCGAACCCGCTCCGCAAAGCTGGGACGGAAGAGACGACAGCGGCAAGATTGCGCCGGACGGGGTATACAGTTACCGTATCAGCGCGACAGACAAGGCGCAAAACTCCGTAAGCGCAGTACTGCCCAATATTATTCTTGACTCCCGCGAGGCCGGCGCTTTCCTGCTAAGCTCAGCTTCCGGCATTGCGCCCAAGCCAAATCAAAGTACAGACCTTACAACCTTCACAATCCGTCTTCTCTTAAATGACGGTATTGATAACTGGAAACTGGAATTAAAAGACGATAAGGGAGCCGCGCAAAAAACATTCTCCGGTACATCAAAAGTTCCGGCAACTCAGGGCTGGAACGGGCTTGACGACTCAGGCGCTATCCGCGAAGGCATATACACTCCGGAGCTTACCGTAACCTATACAAGGGGCGACGTTATTAAAACAGCCGCGACAAATATTACGGTTGACGTAACAGGACCGGCGCTTGCTTTCACATCTGCTCCCGAATACTTTAGTCCCGACAATGACGGCGACGATGACGAATTGAATATTACCCTTTCCGCGGCAGACCTGTCGCCAATCACAAGCTGGCAATTGGAAATCCGCGAACCCGAGCCGCCGTATCAACTGTTCCGCCGCTACACAGGTAACGGCGCACCCGGCGGACGGATTGTATGGGACGGCAGAAGCGAAAAGAGAGAGCTGGTTCAGTCGGCTACGGATTATCCCTACACATATACGGCGATTGACGCTCTTGGCAATTCAAGTAAAACCGAAGGAAAAATCGGCGTTGACGTGCTTGTTATCCGCGACGGAGACCGTTTAAAGATACAGATACCGTCAATAGTATTCAGACCAAACTTCGCGGACTTTGAAGGGTTAGGCAAGGATGTCGTTGACAACAATACACGTATTCTGCGGCGTATCGCTCTAATACTTAACAAGTTCCGCGATTACAAGGTACAGGTTGAAGGTCACGCCAACCCGACTCAACCGGCAGGTCCAGCGCGCGACCGCGAAGAGACCGAGCTAAAACGCATAAGCGAAGCGCGGGCAAAAGCGGTTGTAGACCTTTTGGTACGCTACGGCGTCGCGCGCAACAGGCTGTCGTCCACAGGTGTTGGCGGATCAAGTCCGATTGTGAAGTTTGAAGACCGCGACAACTGGTGGAAAAACCGCCGCGTAGAGTTCATATTAATAAAGTAATGGACTTGTGAGACAACCCGGTTGGTTGTCTCACAAGTCTTGCGGTTTTTCAGGCTATAAGCCTGCGAACGCGGACTTTAGTCCGAAAGTTCGACAAAACCGCGTTTTTTATATGAAGTTGTTCAGAAACTGAAGTTTCCGGACAACTCTACTATAATAAGGTGTCCGAATAAGTTTTTCAACTTTTCGGACACCGCCTTTCGGATACCCAAAGGTTATTTCGCCGCTATAAACTTCAGGAACTTCCTTAACATAACGGACAGAAAAACTGTCCCCAGTATCATCACGACGGAAAGCGCGCTTATAAGTGGGGTAACGCCCCCCCTGCGCGTAATTGCCGAGTAAATGAATACCGGAAGCGTGGAAGAGCCGGGCCCCGCCACGAAAAAAGTAATAACAAAATCCTCCAAAGAAAGAGTAATTGCGGTTAAAAAACCGGAAATAATGCCGGGCATGCAAACGGGAAGCGTTACCTTAAAAAGCGTTTCCTTTTCCGTTGCCCCTAGATCGTGGGCGGCCTCTATTATCGAAAAATCAAATTCGTCAAGACGCGCCATTACCAGCAGGAAAACGAAAGGAAGATTAAATGTTGTATGGGCGATAAAAATTGTGAACAGTCCGAGGGGGATTCCGATCCCTGCGAAAAAAATTGAAAGAGAGACGCCGATTATAATTTCCGGCAGAATCATAGGCAGGAAGGAAATCGCCTGAATATAGCCGCGCATTTTGAACTTGTACCAGTTTATACCAATAGCGCCTATTGTGCCGATGACTGTAGCCGAGAACGCCGATGTTGTGGCGATTAACAGGCTGTTTCTGAAAGCCCGCCATAGTTCCCGCGATTCGAGAAGTCGTTTATACCAGCGCAGGGAAAGTCCCGTCCAATTCATGCTTGTGGAACCGTTGAACGAATAGACTATAAGCACCAGTAACGGCAAAAAGAGAAAAATAACTGTAACTGTAAAAACGGCGTGGGAAAAGGAAATGCGTTTGCGGTAAGCGCGTTTTGCGTGTCTTGAGGCTTCGCTGAGCAACTTTTTAGATTTTACGGGGTTAAAAATACTTGAAATAATCGACTTGAAATTCACTCCGCGCCCCCGTTCTTCCCCTCTGCGCCTTTTACCTCGATATTTCTGACAGCGTCGCGCTTTTGAATGTTCATCATTATAAGCACTCCGGCTGTGGTAACAAGGGTAAGCACCATGGAAATAGCGGCGGCTCTTGGCCAGTTACGCGATTTTGAAAGCTGGTCGGCGATAATATTCCCAAGCATATAAGAATCCATGCCGCCAACCAAAAGGGGGACGGCATAAGCGCCGAAAATGGGAATAAATGTAAAAAGCACCGCCGTAAAAATACCGCTACGGATATTGGGAATGAGTATTTTTATAATCGAAACAAACTGGTTAGCGCCCAAGTCCCGCGCCGCTTCCAGCAAGGAGAAATCAAATTTGTCTATTGTGGAAAACAGAGGCAGGATTGCGTATGGCAGGTACATATAAACAAGAACCAGAACAACGGTTTTTTGGTTATACAAAAAATTTATATAATCGCTGATTAACCCCATGCGTAAAAGGAATTCGTTTAAGAAACCGTTACTGCCCAAAATATTCATCCACGCGAAAACCCTGATAAGGAAATTTGTCCAGAAAGGAATTATAATAAGCACTAGAAACACCGTCTGATGTTTGCTTCTTGCAATGCAGTATCCGCACGGCAACGCTATTAAAATTGTAATTATTGTGGCGACTATGGAAGTTGTAATCGTGCGGAGCGTTATATTGATGAATACCTTATCTCCAAGATAGCGGTAAGCGTCCATAGACAACTGCCATTCAACGCCGCCGTATAGCCCTTTTTTAAGGAAACTGTAAACGATAATAATGACTATCGGGGCCAGAAAAAAAAGACTGAACCAAATCGCCATTGGGGAAGAATAAAGCGGCCCGTAGTTTAGTTTAACACCTTTGCGCTCAAGAACGTTTTTGCGTTCTAAAACGCTTTTGTGTTTTTCCAACGGCGGCTTCAATTTTTTACCTCGACTATGTAGCCGTCGTCGGCGCTCCAAGAAAGGTAGACGGTATCCTTCCAGCGGATTGCAGGACCGTCGTCTGAATAATTTGCGTGCTGTTTGATAACGCGGATAAGCGTTTTATCCTGCGTCTTTACATAGAATTTTGTCTGAAAGCCTGAATAAATCGGCTCATCGACTATTCCGTTAAAAAGGTTGATGTCTTCGCGTTTTGTCGCCGGTTTGTCAGTTGTAATTACTATTTTTTCAGGGCGTATCGTAAAACTTACCCTTTGATCTGGTTTTACATTATCCACCGTAGTTACTTTTATCCGTCCAAGTTCAGGAATATCAAGTTCCACCATGTACTCGTCCCATTGGCGGTTCAGTTTTTCCACGCTGATTACTTTAGCGTCAAACAGATTTGTTTCGCCTATAAAACGCGCTACAAAATCAGACGCAGGGCTTTCGTAAATTTCCTGAGGCGTTCCTATTTGCAAAATGTCGCCCTGATTCATTACCGCGAGCCTGTCGGAAACGGAAAGCGCTTCCTGTTGATCATGCGTAACATAAATAAACGTTATGCCGATTTTATCGTGGATTGTGTCAAGCTCGATAAGCATGTGCTGGCGTAGTTTTGCGTCTAACGCTGAAAGCGGTTCGTCCAAAAGAAGGACGCGCGGCTCGTTAATAAGGGCGCGGGCAATCGCTACGCGCTGTTTCTGTCCGCCGGAAAGCTGGTTTGGTTTTTTATGCGCGTGATCTACAAGCTGTACAAGATGAAGATATTCAAAAACCTTGCTTTTAACTTCTGCGGAAGACGCTCTTTTAAGCCTTAACGAAAAAGCGACGTTTTCAAAAACTGTAAGATGAGGAAAAAGAGAATAGTTTTGAAATACCGTATTTGTCTGACGCCGGTTCGGAGGGACCGAAAGCACGTCGTTCCCATCGAGGGTAAGTTCCCCATTATCGGGATTTTCAAAACCGGCGATTATCCGCAGGAGGGTTGTTTTTCCGCACCCTGACGGTCCCAGCAAGGAAAAAAACTCCCCTTTTTTTATTTCCAGACTCACATTATTAAGAGCCCTAAAATCACCAAAAAATTTGCTTATACCCTTGATGACAACATCACTGCCTTTCAACCTGTTCCTTCCAGCCTCCTTTCAGGAGCGATGCCGCCGGGCTTTACGGCGCGGCACTTTCCCGTGCCGTCCTTTTTAAGAGTACAATGCTTTTTTTTGCGGATATTGTCAATAGGTTTTCAAAAAAATTAAAATTCAACTTTCCACAAAAATAGACCCTGCGGCGGCAGTGTGGGGCCGGCAAGACTGCGGTCTCCGCCTGCTATTATTTCCCGGAGTTTTTCGGGCGGCTCGCCCTTTTCCTCGTAGTGCAGAAAAGTACCGGCTATTGAGCGCACCATTTTCCGCATAAAGGCATTGGCGCGAATCTCAAAAATCAGCCTGCATTCTTCCATAAAAAAGTAAGCGGAATGGATATACCTGTTTTTAGATTTTCCCAATACCAGCGCGCTGTCTCCCGCGCCCGCAAAAATGGTGCAGTCAGTCTCCCCAATAAGAAGTCTGCCGTAGGCGTTTAGGGTCTGTATTTGCGGATACCGCCAAAGTTGAAGGTTGTATCTGCTTTCGTGGGGCAGGGCAGTGCGTCCGCAGATGAAGTGATAGCGGTAAGCGCGCGAAAGGGCGCTGAAACGGGCGTGAAATTCAGGAGCTGTTTCACAGGCTGATAGAATACGAATATCTCGAGGCAGAAGAGTGTTAAGAGCGGGGACAAATTTTTCCGCAGGAATACTGTCTATGTTTGTATAAAAATTGGCGGCTTGCCCCTGCGCGTGAACGCCTGCGTCCGTCCTGCCCGAACCGGTAAGGTCTACGGTCTGCCCGTGTATTTTTTCAAGAGCTCTTTCGATTTCTCCCTGAACAGTCCTTGCTGTCTCCGCTTTTTCGATGTTGTCCGACTGCCTCTGCCAGCCCGAAAAATCCGTACCGTCATAAGCGATCAGAAGTTTGATGTTTCTGCCGTCAGGCTTCATTTTCCGTAAGTTTTTGATTGATGGTATCATAGAGTATTCTTGCGTGTTCAAGGAACGCGCCCGGCTTGTCCTTGGACGCTTTTCCCATACCGAAAAGTTTTGCAATAGTTCTGCGCGCGTCTTCAAGCGACGCTCTTCGCTCAGCTTCGTCATGGGCGGGTCCGTAGTTGTATCGGAGATAGGCGCACATGTACAACATTCCCTCGTAAGCGTAATTTTTATCGGTGTCGGGACCAAAAACCTTCATGCCGGAAAGGGTTTCCTTTCCCGTTTGTTCGCGGGCAAGAGCTTCATTGTAAAGATACTCGGCCTTTTTTCTGAAAAGTTTAGCAAGCCAGTCATAGTGTTGCTCTGGGAATTTTTTGTTCATTTCGTCTAACAGCCACGCGCAACGTATTGAGGCAACCCCCTGTTTGATTGTTGGAGACGTCTGCTTATTGTAGTAATCATAACAGCGTAACGTCAGATACTGAGAGGCGGCTCCTTCCATTAAAGTTCTGCTTTCATGAAAATCGGTAAAAGGGAAAATAAGGCGCGTGTCATTTATCCGCTGTATTTGATCGTTCAGTACTTCTTTTGCATTTTCCTTTGGAAGCATGGAAAAATCGCTTTCCATTGATGAAAACCAGCATTCCGGGCATACAATAGACTGATACACAAGCGGAAATATCTCTCCGTATTTGGCAGACGGCTCATAAAGCCTGTGCAGTTCGTCTGTCAACTTGCCCGCAATCAGCCTGCCGCCTCCTGAAAGCAGTTCTTCCTTGCGGAATACTGTACTGCATACGGGACATTCATATTCTTTTTTTGATTGAAAGGTTTTTTTTAGATCGCGGTCTTCTTGCACCTTTTTTTTCGCAAATCTCAACCCCATTATATCTTCTCCAAAACAACCATCGCTATCGCGCTGTCCCGTTCATGCGTAAGGGAAATATGCGCCCTGTTGGAGCCAGTTTTTTCAAGCGCGATTTGCGCCGTGTTAAAAAGTTTTATTTCCGGCCTGCCATTGTCATTATTAATAACCATAATATCTTTTAATGTTATATTAGACAGCCCTGTTCCCAGCGCTTTGCCAAAGGCTTCTTTTGCCGCAAACCTTGCCGCAAGGGACAGCGCCGCGCCGTTTCCGCGTGCTATGACATATGCGACTTCATCATGATGAAAAAATTTTTCCAAAATCTTGCGGTCTGTAACCCAGTGTTCCATGCGTTTTACGTAAACTGCGTCAATTCCAATACCGGTTATCATTGTTCTCCGGCCTCGTTATTCCTGCGTATTTCTTTGGTTATTGGTTGAATTGTCCCATGATATTCGATCATCATACTTCCATGTGTAACAATTAACGGATCGTTGTTAATAATATTTATCATAATGGAAAAGTCTTCATAACGCCCTTCAAGATCAATTGTTCCGGTATTAAATTCTTGTAATGCTTCCACATTTCTTCTTGGCCCTTGCGCGGTAATTGTAGATGGGTTTATCAATTGGCTTGTCATTTCGTATCCTTCCGCTATGGAACCGCGGAAGGAAGGCGATATTTTAACGGCGCGGCTTATTCTATTTTCCAGCCTGACAAAAATATCCGCCGGTTCAACAGTTATTTCGAGAGGCTCTATTCCAAGGGCTCTTCCTTTTTTACGTATCTGTATCGGAATTCTGTATGAGTCTTCAAGTGAATACTTGCTTAAATTGATATAGGCTTCGATGTCTTCTTCGAGTACTGTAGAAATGCTGTTGTTTTCTCCCCGTAAACCTATTTTTACAGCCTGAGGATAAGAGCTTGCCGGAACCAGTACATCGGCTGATTCTATGCGTAAAGGGACGGAAAATGAACATGTTTCCAGAGTTCCCATCTTGTAAAATACTGAAATTAAAATAGCCGCCGCTACGGATAAAATTTTTACAGGCCATTTTTCCGTTATTTTTAAAAAGAATTCCCTGCTATTCACCAATGCCCTCCAACTCTTTTTCTTCGGTAACAATGGGCTTTTCTTTTTGTTCCGTTGTAGATTGAGTTGTTGATGTTTGTTGCGGGGCAACCTGCGACGCTGTAGTTGTCTGTACAATCTCTTTTCTGCTTTCGCTGTCCAGCAGTTCTTTTAATTTGCGCATAACTTCCAGAGAAGAAAGATCATAATAAAGTTTTGCGTCGTAAGCCAGCGAGATTGCGCCCGTTTCTTCCGAAACGACAAGGACTACGGAATCAGAATGTTCCGTCATGCCAAGGCTTGCCCTGTGGCGCGTGCCAAAATTTTTGCGTATGTCCTGACGCTCCGAAAGAGGCAAAAAACACCCGGCGGCTGTTATTTTTCCGCCCTGAATAACCATAGCGCCGTCGTGCAACGGTCCGTCGAATTGAAAAATAGCGACTATCAAACTGGAAGAAATTTCCGCGTTAATTCTTGTACCGGTGTCAATAATATTTTTTATGTTGATTTTCCGCGGAAAGACGACAAGCATTCCCCTTCGCTGTTCGGAAAGAAGTTCCGCCGCGGTAATTACCGCGTCAAGCTGTCCTATGCGCGGTTTGTTATCAGGCCTGAAAAATTCCCCCTGCCCAAGCCTTACAATAATTTTTCTGAGTTCCGGCTGGAATACGATGGCAATAACGATAAAAAGCCCGGGAGCCATAATGGTTAGTACCCAGCGCAAAGTGGTAAGATTAAAAAGAAAAGCGATCCCGTAAATAAGGGCAAGAAAGCCCGCTCCTTTTACAAGCGGAAGCGCCTGTGTTTTTTCAAGGAGTTCATAGCCTTTGTACAAAAGAAAGGCAAGAATAGCGACATCCATAACCGGACGGACAAGATCATAAATTGATATAAGACGCTGAAACCATGCCATTATTATATTTATACTATAATCGGCAGTATTTGTCATCTAGAAAAAAGTGTATGCCAGCAATTAAAGTTTAAGAAAATACTTAAGAAATATCGGAAAATCCATCGCGCAAAGCCCGCGGAGAACGCAGAGAACGGGAAATAATTACCTTGTTGTGCGTCTACAATAGAGTTGTTCGGAAACTTCAGTTTCTGAACAACTTCATAAAAAAAACGCGGTTTTGTCGAACTTTCGGACTAAAGTCCGCGTTCGCAGGCTTATAGCCTGAAAAACCGCAAGACTGGTCAGCGTAGCTGACATGAGACAACCAACTCGAACCGAAGGT
>JAITUY010000113.1 GCA_031286095.1 Treponema sp.
GGAAGAATCAGCCGTCCCTTTGGCGCGGCTTTGTCAATCGGGATTACAAGGATAATAAAATCGTTCGGCTTGATTAAATCGGCGACAAGTCTTTGTTCCGGCTCCTTATTAAGCGCAAGAGCGGCTATTTTTTCTTTTAACGAATTGATATTTTCGCCCGTTTTTGCGCTTACTGGAAAGACGCCGTTCTCCGGCGTAGAAACAGCCGTATCGGATTTATTCAAAACGGTAATATAGGGGATATTTCTCGATACAAAAAGGTCTATTAGTTCTTTTTCGGCGGCAAGGATAGTGTCGGGAAGTTCCCCGTCCAGCACCAGCACCGCAACATCGGTCTTGTTCAGCACTTGCCGTGCCTTGCCCACCCGTTTTTCCCCAAGTTCGCCCTCGTCATCAATACCAGGCGTGTCGATTATTACGACGGGTCCAAGCGGCAGAAGTTCCATCGCCTTGTATACGGGGTCGGTAGTCGTCCCCTTCATATCGCTGACAATGGCGAGATTTTGCCCTGTAACCGCGTTTACAAGGCTGGATTTTCCGGCGTTTCTGCGCCCAAAAAAGGCGATATGGACACGGTTTGCCGACGGTGTTTCGTTCATGCTCATGGTAGAATTATACATAAATATTTCAATTAATATAATAGGGATAAATTGTGCCGATAATATAATAATTATGATAAACCTGTTCTTTTTTCTCAAATTCAAGAACCAGTTACGCCGCACACAGCCCGATCTTGTCAATCAAATTGATGAATCGCTAATCCGCTCAATTACAGACGCTGGGGGAAAAATCACCGGAAACAAGTCCGTAATATCGGCCGTATTAAACGAAGAAACAATAGGCATCTGGCTGGATATGTATATTTTGATAGAAAACCTTAAGGAAAGTATTTCAGCGTCATCAGAATTTTTTGGTTATTCGCTCGTTATAAGCGGCGATTTGCCCAATACCCCGGAATCGCTGTGCCGTTTTCTTGCTAACGGTAATGGCGGTATTTTTATGGATACAAAAACGATAGAAGAATTTCTCCCCTATGCCAGTTTTGAAAAACCTTCTCAATGGAGTAGCGGAAGAAAATCGCATAAATACGGTTCGGACGGTTTTTGCAGAATAAAGGGGTTAAGGGTATTTAAATCTTCTTCAAATATTGATTCTGATTTACTGAATGATACCGTTTTAATATTTGAGCAACATCAAAATGAAAATGTATTAATTACCGGAAAAGTTTTTTCGCAGGCTCGAAACGGTCTTTACGCTTATTGTAAAAAAACCAACAAAGATTTCCCCGTTCTTTCCGTTTGTTTTGGCAGTATTGGACTTGGCTCTATTGTAGACGCATGGTCGCAAAGAATACGTTCGCTGTCCGCTGAACAGCCCGCCGAAGAGCTGGACAGGCTTTGGGAATTGCTGTTCCGCGAACGCATTAGGGACGAAGTTTCAGATTTTATTATCCGTAATGTAAAGCGTTTTTTATCCCTGCTTTTGGATTATTATATTAATGCGGCGCAAAAGAAAAAACGCACTCCAATATTGGTTTTGGAAAATATTCATTTGGCCGGTAAAAAGATTGTTAATTTACTGCTTGAGGCGCTAAACGAAATAAACAGTGAAAACAGAGAGAAACTTTTAATTCTTGGGACAGCCGATGACGAAATATTACCGGAAAAAACACGGTATTGGGAAGGCATTTTCGACAAAATAGAAACAATGGACAGTAAAAAATACAAACCCCTCTATATTCCCCGTCTTACAATGGAACTTTGGGAAATAATTTACGCCATTTCCCTTTTTGGGCGTTATTTTTCCCCGGAGCTGTTTCAGCGGCTTTTTGAGGAAGAGGAAAAAAATCCTGTAATGATATCAAGGGCGTTTTCTATTCTTAATACGTTAGGTGTAATTGATAATCCCCGCGAACCATGGCCGTTAAACAAATTTTATGAAGAGCGTTCCCGCCGTATTTTGGGCGACAAAGCAAATCTTATAAAGGCTATGGTAAACAGAAGGCTTTTAAACTGGGCGAACAAGCGGAATATTAATCCGTGTTTCAGGCTTTTAACAGTTATTTTTGGACTGGAAGGCGCGAATCAAATTGATGATCTTTTGCTATTAAAATCTATTACATCTGATATAGTCAGCGAAACCACATCGGGACTGGAATTGGCGCTAAAAAACGGACATTTGGAAGAGCTTGTATCAGCGCAAAGAGCAGTAGCAATACGTTATATTTTTAAAACGTCGAGGGCGTTGTATACGGGGAAAGAGCATGATATTGACAAAGTTTTTATGGAACAGACAGTAGACGGAAAGGGCGGAGGCTTTGATGATTTTCCTGTTTTAAAAGCGCAGATAATTGTAAACTTTTGCGGCTATTATCTCGGACGGCGCGATATTGCCATGGCGGTAGAAAAAGCGAAAGAGGCAATTATGCTTGGACAAAGTAAAAATAATTTTTGCCTTCCTCAGGCATACCGTCTTTTTTCTTTGGCGTGCCTTTCAAAACAGCAGACTACCGAGACTATTGAATACTTGAACTTTGCGCTCGCTAACGCGGAAAAAACCGGAAACTATCACGAAATGGGAATAACGTCATACTATGCGGCGGCATCCCAATTTTTGTATGGCGATGTTTTTAAAGCGTTACAGCTTTCAAAAAAATCTGTTGAACAGTCGATTGCTGCGGGCCGTCCCGATTGGGCGGATCGTTCCCGTTTTCTTGAAGGGCGCGTATATTTTGAACTTGGCAATTATAGGGAAGCGCAGGATATTTTTGACGCTCTGCGTAAAAATCCTTACGGCGGTAATACAAAAGAAAAAGACAGTCTTTTTGAGGCATGGGTTTACCGCGCAAAAATATATTTAAGGGATACTTCCGTTTCCAAGCCCGAACCCGCGAGCCATGACGCGGATTTATTTGAAATTGAAGCCGCCTATTTGGAAGGCGATTATCAGAAAGCTGTAGAATTGTCGGGCGTGTTAAACAATCCTTTTTCCAAGGACAATTTTCTTTATACGGAACAGCCGAACTGGAGCAGTGGTTTTGCCCAATGCGAACATTTGTATTTTACACACGGGGAGATTCAAGACAGAATGATCTGCCTGTTTAATTCGCTTTCGCTTAGTCATTTGTCAACCGATACAGACGCTGTACAAAAAATGCAGAGAATACTGCGCGACGAGCGGCTGTGCGAGATGGACCCGTGGGACGCTTTTTATTTTTACGCCAAATACCTGATTCTCAAGCAGACAGGCTCAAGTCAGGTGGATATGAGCACCGCTGTCAGCATGGCGTTCAAACGCCTTCAGCGCCGCGCCAGCAGAATTGACGACATCGAAACCCGCCGCCAATACCTTAACGGCTCCCGTTGGAACCGTGAATTATATCTTACTGCCAAGGAATTTAAGCTGATATAAGGATAGAGTATTGACATTTGTCTGTGTTTTTTTTATTCTCTATATACATAAGTGGTACTGGGGTATCACTGGAGATTTTGAATCATATGGCGGCATAGCTCAGTTGGTAGAGCAAACGGCTCATATCCGTTCGGTCATAGGTCCGAGTCCTATTGCCGCTAAAGTTTAATTAATCCCCCGGAGGGTAGGATAGCGGCTATTCCGCCTGGTTTGGGACCAGGATGTCGGGGGTTCAAATCCCCCCTCTCCGATAAATTATAGAGGACTGAGAAATTTATTTTTATCATAAATAAATTTTGTAAAACTAACCAATTTAGGGGGATTTGAAACGGAGCGTTACTTAAAAAAAATGACGGCGCATGGATGCGCTGGTAACGCGCAGTCGGGGGTGAAAGGAGCAAACAGGATGTTTGCGACAGGAACCCCAAATCCCCTCTCCGATAAATTATAGAGGACTGAGAAATTTATTTCTACCATAAATAAATTTTGTAAAACTAACCAATAGGGGGAAATATGAAATATACGGACGAGCAGTTAGATGAAGCGGCTAGAAGTAATATTTTTTCAGATGAACAGGTTAAGCGATTCAGGGAATATGTACAAAACTGCAACGACAATGTTACAAAATTTCAAAAAGTGCTTTATTATGGCGGCGCGTTATTAATCATTTCAGCGATGACGTGGCTGATGAAAACAAACTGGGGTAGTTTGGCAGGTATGGTCTGTATTTCAGCTTTATATATTGCGGCATTTTTATTTGCAGGCTATTATGTTTTTTTTATAAAAAATATGGAAGTTGCTGGAGGATTACTATTTTCCGTTTCGATAGCTGTAACGCCTCTGTTTGTTTTTTCACTATTGCGCCTTATGGGTTTTTGGACGGCTGAGTGGGCGTATAATGATTATTATGTGTGGGTAAAAGGAAAATGGATAATACTTGAAATAAGTACAATTTTGGCAGCGTTGCCGATTCTTTTGAAGACAAAATTTCCGTTCCATGTTTTTTTGATTGCCGGATCATTGTGGTTCTTTTCGATGGATATTGTGCCAATAATATATAAAACAGATTATATTACATGGACTGAACGCGCTAATATTTCAAATATATTTGGCCTGATTATGATATTCTCCGGTTATTTTATGAATATAAAATTTAAAAAAGATTATTCATTTTGGTTGTACCTTTTTGGATTAATAACGCTTTCATCCGGTTTATCGGTGTTTTATAATCATAATACAGCTAAATTTGTTTTACTCGGCGTTGTAAATATTCTTTTGATATTATTTTCATTATTCATAAACAGAAATGTATTTCTGGTTTTTGGGGCAATTGGATTAGCGGAATTTTTGAGCAGGCTGTCATGGGAGTTTTTTTATGATTCTAAACTTTTTCCGTTTTCCCTTACAATAATAGGGGTGTTTTTGATTTTACTGGGAATATTTTTTCAGAAAAACAGAAATAACATTGAAGAAAATGTTATAAGAAAATTACCGTCCTTTATATTGGATTTAAGGCCAAAAAGAAACATATAAAAGATTAAACAACTTCCTTATAAAATCGTGTTTTTGCAAGGAGAGTAAAAATGAATAAAACAAGTTTTTACGAAGTAAAACAAATTTTCTCTTGGCTTTACGGCATAAAAGACCCGCAAAATGTATTTTGCTATTTAGCGGTCGGCAGTGAAAAGGCGTTACTCTTTGACACGGTATACGGTATCGGCAGTCTGCCTTTTGCGATTAAAGAAGTAACTGACAAACCAGTCTGCGTTGTTTTGGGACACGGTCATCTTGACCACGCCAACGGCGCTTATCAATTTGAAGAAGCTTGGTTACATGAAGCTGATTTTGATTTATGCCGTCTTCATACGTCGGAAGAATACCGTCTTATGTCGCTTAAACAATTGAAGGAAAGCAATATCGCCCTGCCCGGTGGTTTTAATAAAGAAGAATATGTCAAAGCAGGCACAGGCAATTTAAAGAAACTGGATCACGGTAAAATATTTGACTTGGGCGGCTTGCATATCGAAATAATAGATATGGGCGGGCACACCGCAGGTTCCATCGGCATACTTGCCCGTGAACACAATGTCCTGCTGACAAGCGATTCCGCGACCCCTCAGGTATGGATGTTTAAAATTGAATCTTTGTCAGTCAAGGAATATATAGCCATGCTGGAGCGTGTTATTCAACTTGATTTTGACGTTTTTATAACAGGACATACAGACGAAATTATGCCAAAGTCTGATTTTCAAAAATACATCAATGCGGCGCGTCATCTTTCTGTTGAAAAGTCCGTACCCTTTAAATATCACCCTGAATTAAAGGGGCTCCTTTACAGGGAAGATGGCGTTGAAATTGTGTTCAGCGAAGCAAAGTTATAGTCTTGATATTTACCTGAAAACTGATATACTCATACTATGAAATATTTATTACTTTTTGTTATATTCATTGCCGCCGCCATTTGTATATCAGCTCTTGTTATGTTTCCGTTTTCCGGCGGGTTTGACGGATTATCCGTATTTATAAAAACTGCGAACGCGCTTGCGATTACCGCGCTGTGCGCGCTTGGGTTTGCGCTTTGCTCGTTTGTCTTTGGCTTTATAACCGGCGATTATTCATGGGTAGACAGGATTTGGAGTATATTGCCCGTCGCTTTTGTGTGGTATTACGCGTACAGGGGCGGCTTTACTTCTGCGTTATGCGTAATTGCCGTTTTGGTTACGCTATGGGGAGTACGGTTAAGTTTTAATTTTGCGCGCAAGGACGGGTACACAGGAACCGAAGATTACCGCTGGAGTGTGCTGAG
>JAITUY010000245.1 GCA_031286095.1 Treponema sp.
TATGTCATACCCTTACCGTAATCATTGTTTCAACCGGCATTCGTTAAGGATGAAATTAATTTGTGGTATTATAAACTATGATCGCCATCCTTAAATGGTTATTAAACAAGTCTATTATAAATATTGATGGAACTGTTACATTCTTTGCCGCTGGTTCTGTTTAACTAATAAAATAAGGCTATTAGAGTTGTTCGGAAACTTCAGTTTTTGAACAACTTCATTATAAAATAATAAAAAAGCATAGCGAGAAACGCGCAATTAGATAACAAAGCGCAGTTCTCCGCGCCTTTGCGTTCTCTGCGTGATAAAAAACAAAGTGTAGTTTTAGCTGTTACAGACTACTAATCTCTTTCGAGGTCTTTTATCCATGAACTCAGCCCCGATAATTACAAACCAAGAAAAAAGGCGTTTGAACATTGCAAGCTAAAAGGCTGATGATTGTCTGCGTTTATTCCCACTCAATCGTGGCGGGGGGTTTGCTTGAAATGTCGTAAGTTACCCGCCCTATCTCTTTTACCGAGTTGGTTATGCGCGTGGATATTTCCAGAATGTCGCGGGTTTCAAACGGGTAAACGTCCGCCGTCATGCCGTCCGCGCTGATAATGGCGCGTAATGCAAGAACCCAACCGTATTTACGCACGTCTCCAGCCACGCCAACGGAGCGGATCGGAAGAAGAATCGCAAACGCCTGCCATATTTCATCGTACAGGCTTTTTCCCGACGGCCCCTTGCGGTTCTTCAATTCTTCAATAAAAATCGCGTCCGCCTCGCGCAGTATATCGCACTTCTCTCTTGTTATCCCGCCAAGTATGCGCACCGCAAGCCCCGGCCCGGGAAACGGATGCCTGCGGACAATTTCTTCGTCTACGCCAAGATAGCGCCCAAGTTCGCGCACTTCGTCCTTGTACAAACGATCAAGCGGCTCGATTATTTTTCCGGCTTTGCGCTTCGCGTCCACAAGCGGGCTTGCCACATTGTGGTGGCTTTTTATAACATGGGCTTTTTTGCCTACGCCCTTGCCGCTTTCGATTAAATCGGTATACAGCGTCCCTTGCGCCAGAAAATAACTTTCCGGCAGTTTAAGACGGGCGACTTCCCTTTCCTGCACCGTGATAAATAAATCGCCGATTATCCTGCGCTTTTCTTCCGGTTCCTCTTTGCCTTTAAGCGCGGAAAGGAATTCATTTTCGCACATGATTATATGCAGATTTTTAGCCCCAAGTTTTTCCAGACTTGAACGGACAGCCGCAGTTTCATTCTTCCGCATAAGACCTGTATCCATGTACATTAAATGCACCTGTTCGCTCTTTAATGTTTTTAGCAGAGCGGCCCCGGCGACTGTGGAGTCAACGCCACCGGAAATTAACAGCAGAACCGGGTTGTCTCCCGCGCGCGCTTTCAGCGACTGCCCCAATTCTTCGACATAATGTTCCATGCTCCAGCCCTTGTTACAGCCGCATACGCCGAAAACAAACGCGCCAAGTATGCCATCTCCGCCTTCGCAGTGTGTTACTTCGGGGTGGAACTGAAGCCCAAACCATGGGTTTTTCTCGTGCGCAACAACTGCGGGATATCCTGTCGCGCTGGAACCGTACTCCTTAAAACCGGGCGCAAGTTTTGTCAGCGTGTCGCCGTGGCTCATCCACGCTGTGAAAGAGGAGCGAAAGCCTTTAAGAAATTCCGCCGTATAACCGCTTGCAGTATCCGGGGAAATTTTAACATCAATACGTCCGTATTCTTTTTTTGGCAGAGGCTCAACCTTACCGCCAAGATCGTGCGTCATTCTTTGCAAACCGTAACAAATTCCAAGCAGGGGCAGACCGCAGTCGTAGATTTTTTTATCGGGGACAGCTCCCGTATCATAAACAGATTCCGGAGAACCTGATAAAATTATTCCTTTTACATTTTTCGTAAGCGCGGAGTCAACAGGCGTATCACCGGGAATAATTTCGGTATATACGCCCAAGTCTCTCACACGCCGCCCGATTAATTGAGTGGTCTGGCTTCCAAAATCTAAAATTAAGATTTGATCCATAAAAGTTTAAGAGGTCTATTTAACCCATGGGCTTTTGCGGATTATTGTGGCTTTGCGGTCGTAACCGACTGAAACAATGTCAATCGGGGTTTCGCAAAAACGCTCGATAAAGTCTATGTACTCCATTGCCGCCACGGGAAATTCTTCGTAGGTCAGCGCGTTCGCAAGTGATTTTTTCCAGCCGCTAAATGTGCGCAAAACAGGTTTCGCGCGGTTAAGGTCTTCTATCGAAGCGGGAAAGGTCTCCACAATTTTATCGCCGATACGATAGGCGATACACGCCTTTATTTCTTCAAAAGTATCGTATACGTCAAGATGCGTCATTACAAGGCTGTCGATAGAGTTGGTAAGGCAGGCGTAACGAAGGGAAACAAGATCAAGATAACCGCAACGGCGCGGCCTTCCGGTTGTTACTCCGTATTCGCGACCTGTTTCGCGGACAAATTTACAAAGTTCGTCTTCAGAAGACGGATCAAATTCGCTGGGAAGAGGTCCGTTTCCTACGCGGGTTGAATAGGCTTTAAAAACTCCAAGCACCTTGTCGATGGAGCGCGGCCCGATACAGCCGCCGACTGCCGCGCCCGCCGCGCACGACATTCCACTGGACACATAGGGATAAGTTCCAAGATCAAGGTCGAGGAGCGTCCCCTGCGCGCCTTCAAAAAGAGTCTGCGAATTCTTGCGGTGCATAAGGTACGCGCTAAGGTCAACTGACATTTCAAGAAGTCTGTCCGTATAAGGCGCGAGAAAATCACGGTCGGCTTTATCAAGCTCGTCCATTTTTTCTTTCCATGTAAGATCAGCAACGCGGATACTGTCCCTTTCGCACTTCATTGAATAAGTGATCCCTATGCCGCGCCCTGTCGTGCCGATTGGTTTTTTACGGGCCGCATCGCGCTCTTTGTCAATTTGAATATACTTGGGAAGGACTATGTGCGCGCGGTCTGAAATAAAAATTCTGCCCTTTGTGTCAATTTTGCGGTCTTCCAGCATTTTTATTTCATCAAACAGCGCCTTTGGATCGATAACCATTCCCGCGCCAAGAATCGAAATTTTATCGGGATAAAAAATCCCCGAAGGGATAAGGTGCAGAGCGTATTGTTCGCCGCCTGTAACAATTGTATGTCCGGCGTTTGCTCCTCCGGCATAGCGAACGATTATCTGCGCCTCATTTGCCAGATAATCAACTATTTTCCCTTTTCCTTCATCGCCCCACTGGGCTCCGATAACTACGATTTTCAATTAAGTCTCCTAGCGTTTAATTATTAGCGGGGCGTTTTTGCAACATCACAAATTCTGCGCGCCATGTCTTCCAGAGAAACCTGCTCCATTACATGACCCAGTTCGTATGCCACACGGGGCATTCCGTAAACAACCGCGCTCTTTTCGTCCTGACCAAGCGTCATTCCGCCTTCTTTATAAATTGTACCAAGATGCTGTGCGCCGTCACGTCCCATGCCTGTCATTATTACCCCAAGCGCGTTGTTGGTATAATTCATCGCTACCGAGGCAAAAAGCACGTCCGCAGAAGGACGGTGACCTGAAACAAGAGGAGCGTCAGAAAGACGGGCTACCGCGTTCATTCCTTTCTTTTCTACTTCAAGGTGTCTGTTGCCCTGCGCGATAAGGATTCTTCCCGGCTGTATGGCATCGCCGTCTTCGGCTTCTTTAACATCCAGAGGACAAATACGATCAAGGCTCTTTGCAAATTCATTTGTAAATCCAGGCGGCATGTGCTGTACTACCACAATAGGAACTCTTAAATCCGCGTCCAGTTTCGAGAACACTACGCGCAAAGCGTCCGGACCGCCTGTACTAATACCGATGGCGATTATCTCTGTTTTCCCCGGCTTACGAAGAGGCGTAGGCGGCGGAGCGGGAGTAACAACAGTGGGCGCAAGGTTAAAATGAGCGATAAGATCAACGCTTTTAGTTGGAGGAGCCTTTTCCTTATATTCAGAAGGAGAAAGAACTTTTTTACCTTTTGATTTCCTGTACGCGCCGCCATAACCAAGCAACATTCCTACAAGCGTATCTTTTACTACATGAATATCCTCGGATATTGAGCCGGACGGCTTTTGAACAAAGTCGCTTGCTCCAAGAGAAAGGGCTTCTATGGTTATTTCCGCTCCCTTCGCGGCTACGGAAGAAAGTATTACAACAGGAATGTCTATTCCGCGTTTTTTCCGCTCTTTTAAAAATTCAATGCCGTTCATTTCCGGCATTTCAATGTCCAGACATATAATGTCAGGTTCCACACGCGGAATTTTTTGAAGAGCAAACACGCCGTTCATCGCCTTGTCGGCGACAGTAAGCCCCGGTGTGTCTTCGACCATTCTGCCTATTAGATTTCGCATTAACGCCGAGTCGTCTACTACCAAAACGGATATTTCATCTGCCACGGCTGTTTTCCTCCTAATGTAAATTTTTCTATATATTTTTTCTATATAGCGTAGCCCATTCGGTTTTTACAAATTCAAACTTTGTATCCATTCCAAACAAAGACTCCGAGTGTCCTATGAATAAAAATGACTTTGAGGCCATTGAATCCCAAAAACGTTTCATAACCGCAGCCTGCGCCGCATCGTCAAAATATATTATGACATTCCGGCAAAAAACAATGTCTAAATTTCTTTGCTGAGAATCGTTTTTAAGGTTATGATAGTCAAATTTAATTTTTGCCTGAATGTCCGCGTGAATTTTATAACCGCCGTCTACTTTGTCAAAATATTTAGCAAGATAATCCGCAGGGATTCCTTCCAGACGGTTATCGGCGTAAAAACCTTCTTTTGCTGTCATAAGGCATTTAAGTGAAATATCGCTGGCAAGAATTTCAAAGTTCCACGGCTTGGGGACAATTTCGTTCAATAACATTGCAAGACTGTAGGGTTCTTCCCCCGTGGAACAGCCGGCGCTCCATATTCTGATAGTGCCGGGAATACCTCTTATTTTCATTATTTCGGGGATTACATGATGTTGAAAAGCGTCAAACTGCGCCTGATTCCTGAAAAAGCGGGTCAAATTGGTTGTGATTGAATCAAGAAATCCCTTGAGTTCGCCGACATCGCCCTTTATTTTGTCATAATAGCCTCTTACAGAATCAAGACCTTTTTCACGCAAGCGTTCTTTTAATCTGCTTTCCAGTATTGAACGGTTTGTAGGAGTAAATGTAATACCGCTTTCCGCGTAAATTAACTCGCGGTATAAGTTAAAATTAGCATCATCAAGAAATGCCACGTCTGCCATACTTATATATTATGAGACTATACTTAAACTGTCAAGGTGTAACGGGCTAAAGCCGCTGGACTTCTACCATATAGCGAATATCATAACCGCTGTCGGAGACCCTTTTCATCTCTATAATAAAGATAATAGATTCCCCGCGCGGATCGATAAGCACTCTGCTTATATTGTAGGTTTCTATCTTTTGCCGCTTAATTTGCGGATTTCCTATAGTATAGTTCTTTATTTGACCGCTTTGCGTCCGGCTTTCCAAATTTATGTAAAACCAAGACCTCACATTCTGTCCGCTTCCTTCCCTGTAGGGGATAAGCTCGGCTTTATAGGCGTTCCCCGATAAAAAATCACGGAAATCTATTGTTTCCCCGTCCGGCGAAGGATTTTCGTCTCTGGAAATATACAGGGGCAAACCCTGATTTTGGAAGTTTATGTTGTACCTGCCTGTAAGAGCCGAATTATTGGCCACTAGCCGGTAAAAAACACCCGAACCGTCCTGCCCCGCTTTTATCGGACTATCCTGTGTATAGGACACTTTGCCGTTAGGAACAAAATTATTTGCTGGAACATCAACTACATAAAGCTCCGCCCAGGGCTTTAAAATGTGAGAAAGCACCCCGTATTGACCAAACATATAGGTTTTGCCGTCAGGAGAAAAACCCATATCTATAAAAGAAGCGACATCACCTGCCCAGGCAAATGTACAGATAAAAATCAATGAGATTATCAATATTATTTTTTTTAATAACATGGAACTCCCCTTATTAAAAATTATCGGTATTCCATTGTAAGTCTTGAGAATAAATGTCATTTATGGTTAAAATTGATTATGACGCTATCCGAAAGAAACGTGTTTTTCAAGTCCGCAATCGTCTTTTGTACAATTTCTATCCTTTTGGCTCTGGCTGTTTCCTATCAAGTAGTGCCGGCTTATAAAACAATAGGTGAAAATACCCGTCGTCCGGGTAACATCATTCAGTTTTTTCTTGGACGCCTGTTTGAACCTGATTATTTTGCCGTTCACGTCTCTATGATGGCGCTTGGCATCTTTTCGCTTGTGGTGCTTTTCCTGATTTTATCGTTTTTCGAGCAAACATCGACCCCGGAAATCCTTTATATTTCTCTTTTTATTTTTTCTCTTTCGTTTGAAGTTATCCGTCTTATACTGCCATTACACTTAATTCACATAATTCCCTCATTTTATATACTGGTAGCGCTACGTATACTGCTTTTTGCCAGATATTTCGGTATTTTCTCCATTGTTGCCGCAAGTCTTTGCGCATCCGGGCTTGAGGTACAGCAAACCCGCAATATGATCATGGTAATTATTGCCGCCACTTTGATCATTGTTATTGGCGTCCCTATTGATATTCAAAGCTGGGATACCAGCCTAAACGTAATCTACGGTTTTACCTCATTTTTTAGGGTTATAGAAACAGCCGCTTTTCTTTTAGCAGTTATCAGTTTTTTTGTCGCGTCCCATGTCCGCGGTTCCGCTGAATATATCCGTATCGGGTTTGGTGTTATGTTTGCCCTTACCGGCAGGTATTTCCTTCTTTACTTTGATAACTGGGCAGGTCCCATTCCTGGGATAATTATGCTGTCTTTCGGAACATGGTATGCCTGTTCAAAACTGCACAGAATATACCTGTGGTTGTAGAAAGGAACATCAAAAACCAATCAGGATTTTTAGATATTGGACTTGTTCGACAACTGCGAACCTTCGGTTCGAGTTGGTTGTCTCATGTCAGCTACGCTGACCAGTCTTGCGGTTTTTCAGGCTATAAGCCTGCGAACGCGGACTTTAGTC
>JAITUY010000058.1 GCA_031286095.1 Treponema sp.
ATAAACAAATGCATGAAAAAAAACAAAAAGTAAATTCATTAATTTGTCCTAAATGTGGCGGTTCATTAGTTATTAGAAATGGACCTTATGGTAGTTTTTATGGTTGTTCAAATTATCCATCTTGTAGGTTCAAGCAAAATTATTAAATGGACTTGTTCGACAACCCGGTTGGTTGTCGAACAAGTCTTGCGGTTTTTCAGGCTATAAGCCTGCGAACGCGGACTTTAGTCCGAAAGTTCGACAAAACCGCATTTTTTATATGAAGTTATTCAGAAACTGAAGTTTCCGAACAACTCTATTGTTTTTTTACTTATTTTTCACTGTTGTTACTATCACATATTCACAAAATAATCTTTTAGATTATCGGAATTAATAAATACTTGTTATAAAAAAGCAAAACGGCATATAACGAGGTTGCAGAAAAACTGTTTTTGAACAAAAAAGCTATTGAAAAATCATTGATTTTAGGCATTTTGGGGCCAATTTTAGGCATATTTTGAAGTCGTTTTTTTAGAAACTATGTTTTTCTGCAACCTCAATATACCTGTAACTGCTAAATCGCCTTGGCGGCTCGGGCTACGCAAAACATTAGGCGCAATGTTTTTGATATATATTTATAAAAATCCAAAGGTATGTAAAAAGTATAAAATTGAAAATAATAGTGAAATAATAAAAATATAAAAAAATGGTTGTTTTATAAAATATCTGAAAGTGATTTTATTTTTGTTTATTAATATATTCTTTATGATAATAGTTGAAATTATAATAGGAGATTGTAAAGCAAATAATATTAGTATAATATCAATATAATCTAAAATAAACAAATCGTATATATTAATATTGTTAATTGGAAGATTATCAAAAAAATAATCTTGAATTATTCCTGATAATAATAAACTAACGTAACTAGTAATAATAAAATAAATCATATAAAGAATTAAATAAGATAATTTTAATGATTTATTAACAATAATAAATAACATTATTGGAATTGTAAATAATATCAAAAATATTCCCAAAAAGGCAACTGCTTGGTGTTGATATGCAAAAAGCCATGGAATTGATAATAAACCTATTATCATAAATATAAGTAAAATAAATATTGAAAATAAAACAATAAGTAATTTATTCATTACATAACAATATAATAAAAAATAGATATTGTAAATAGTAAAAAACAAAAACACTGCGCCTAACACGAGACTTCAACTGCTGAACCGCCTGCGAACTGCGCACCTTCGGCAAGACAGTTCTACGGCGGCTCTAACTGCGAAAAACCGAAGTCGGGCCTGCGCCATTTGTGCGGTTTTTCTCCGCCAAATTTAGGGCAATTTACTACGCAACGCCCTATTACCTGCCCCAAACGTCAGTTACAGCTAAAGTATTATGTGCAATGCTGGCTAAAATTTATGAAAATATTAAAAAAATGTTGTATATATATTTTTTTTACGTTATATTTTATGTATTAGAGTTGTTCGGAAACTTCAGTTTCTCAACAACTTCATATAAAAAACGCGGTTTTGTCGAACTTTCGGACTAAAGTCCGCGTTCGCAGGCTTATAGCCTGAAAAACCGCAAGACTTGTGAGACAACAAACCGGGTTGTCGAACAAGCCCAGGGGGCAAATACCGTTCACCTTATCATTAAACTTACATGATAGTTATATATCTTGTATAACAATAACATAGGAAGGAACTTTGAGTTCTTTGCGCCTCTGCGAGAAAAAATTAGGAAGTAATGTTTTAAACCCTTGAAAACACACTAAACCTATTGTATAAATAGGGTATATGGATATAAGCACAATATGCGTACACGGGTGCGAAAAGAAGTTTGACACGACAGGGGCGGTAGCCGTTCCGATATTCGCGTCCGCTACTTTCGCGCACCCGGGCGTTGGACAAAGCACCGGTTTTGATTACTCTCGTTCGCTAAACCCCACAACTGTGCATTTGGAAGACACTGCCGCCGCTTTGGAAGGAGGCAGACACGCTGTAGCGTTTTCTTCAGGCATGGCGGCGGTTTCGGCATTGATAGAACTGTTTTCACCGGGCGAGCATATTATCGCTTCAGACGATCTTTACGGCGGCACATTCCGTCTTTTTTCGCACATATCACAAAAGAACGGCGTTAAATTTTCTTACGCTGATACGCTGGAAAAAATAGAAAAAGAGATAACTTCTTCTACAAAAGCGATATTTGTAGAAACGCCTTCCAATCCGATGATGCGCGTAACGGATATTTCCGCAGTTGCAAAAATCGCGCAAAAAAACAATTTGCTTTTTATTGTAGACAACACATTTCTTACGCCGTATTTTCAACAGCCGTTTTCTCTTGGAGCCGATATTGTTCTGCACAGCGCGACAAAATATTTAGGCGGACATAACGATACTCTGGCGGGGCTGTTGATTGTAAAGAATGATGATATTGCGGAAAAATTACGGTTTATCGCTAAAACCACAGGCGGCTGTCTTTCGCCTTTTGACAGTTTTCTTATTATCCGCGGGATAAAAACCCTTGCGATTCGGATGGAACGCCAGCAAGAAACCGCGCTTAAAATCGCGCGTTGGCTTTTACAGCAAAGCGCGGTAAAAAAAGTTTATTATCCAGGATTACCGGAACACCCCGATTATGAAGTATCCCTCAGACAGACAAGCGGTTTTGGCGGGATGATTTCCTTCTCTGTAGCGAACGGGCAAGCGGCGGTAAAAATACTGGAAAGCGTAAAAATTATAAAATATGCCGAAAGTTTAGGAGGAGTTGAAAGCCTTATCACCTATCCGGTTCTTCAAACTCACGCCGACATTCCCGAAAGCGAAAGAATAGCGCGGGGCATAGACGATTGTTTGTTGCGCCTATCGGTTGGACTTGAAGCGCCGGACGATCTAATAGCCGACCTTAAACAGGCTTTTTCCCAATGAAGTACAATTTTGACCGCGTAATAAACAGAAAAAACACCTGTAGCATAAAATACGAACCCTCATGGCGCGGAAAACCTGATGATGTGCTTCCCTTGTGGGTCGCCGATATGGATTTTCCCGCTCCGCCCTGCGTTCAAGAAGCGCTTATCCGCAGGGCAAAACATGGAATCTTCGGCTACTCCGAGCCTGACGCGGAATATTTTGATGTTATGCGCAAATGGTTTGATGTCCGCTTTAACTGGGCTATACAGCGCGACTGGCTGACAATTACTCCAGGGGTGGTAAACGCCCTGTACATCGCCGTCCGCGCGTTAACAGAACCGGGGGACGGTATTGTTATACAACAGCCCGTGTATTATCCGTTTGAATCAAGCATAAGGCAAACGGGACGGCAATTGCTTGTCAATGAACTTATATACAGCGAAGAATGCGGCGAAAAACGCGGTCTTTTTCGCTATACAATAGATTTTAATGATTTTGAGGAAAAGATCAAACAGGCAAAGTTGTTCATTATGTGCAATCCGCATAACCCTGTAGGGCGCGTCTGGAACCTTGATGAACTTACGCGCATGGGCGAAATATGCCTGCGTTACGGCGTAAATGTTATCGCCGATGAAATCCACGAAGATTTTATTTTTCCAGGACACCGCCACCTCGTGTTTGCCGCGTTAAATCAGGAATTTGCGGATATTACCGTTACCTGCACGTCCCCGTCAAAAACATTTAATCTTGCCGGACTTATGAACGCCAATATTTTTATTTCCAACAAAGAACTGCGCGGAAAATTCAAAGAGGAGTACGTAAGATGCGGTTTAAGCCAGCCGGGTATAATGGGGCTGTCCGCCTGCAAAGCGGCGTATCAAGACGGCGCGCAGTGGCTGGATCAGCTAATTGACTATCTAACAAAAAATATGTTATTATTAAAAACATATCTTTCCTGTAACATCCCAAAGATTAAACTTATTGAGCCGGAAGGAACATATCTTGCGTGGCTGGATTGTAACGAACTTGGGCTTTCCGCCCAAAAACTGGATGAGACTGTTACGCAAAAAGGGAAATTATGGCTTAGCGCGGGTTATTCGTTTGGAAAAGGAGGCAATGGTTTCCAGCGCATGAATGCCGCCTGTCCGCGCTCTGTATTGCAAAACGCGCTGGAACGGTTGAAAAGCGTGGATTGGGAAAAAGCCCGGCACGAATCAACAACCTCGCTATGAACGGCGGAATTGTTGTTCTTATAATGGACTTGTTCGACAACCCGGTTGGTTGTCTCACAAGTCTTGCGGTTTTTATATGAAGTTGTTCAGAAACTGAAGTTTCCGAACAACTCCAATGTATTTGTATTCGGGGTTTAATGCACTTTTCAGCGCCTAAAAGAGCTGGATATTAAACCTCTCAGCACGAATAAAACGGAGGGAAAAATGAAAAATAAAAAACTTTTTTTAATGGCAACGGCGCTTTCTCTGCTTGCCGTTACTATCTTTTTTGCGGGCTGTTTTGAAAAAGTACAGGCGCAGGAAAAACCGCAAGCCCTTCCCTCGAAGCCTACTGCGCCCGCGCAGATTTCCAAAGTATATTTCACCGCAGACATAAGCCCCGCTGGGCTAATGGCGGTTTACAAGGCGCTTGGACAACAGCCAAGCGGCAGGGTTGCGGTAAAAATCTCTACGGGTGAATCACCTAACAGCAACCATCTGCGTCCTGCTTTGATAAAAGACCTTGTTCAGTCAGTAAAAGGCACTATCGTTGAATCGAACACCGCCTACGGAGGAAGACGGGCAAGCACTGCCGTACACAAACAGACAGCAAAGGATCACGGGTTTACAGCAATAGCCAATGTTGACATTCTTGACGAAAAAGGATCGATAAGCATTCCGGTAAAAGACGGTACAAGGCTTAAAGAAAATTTTGTCGGCGCTAATTTTAAAAATTACGATTACTATGTCGTGCTTTCACATTTTAAAGGTCACGGAATGGGCGGCTTCGGCGGCGCTATCAAAAACATTTCCATAGGCATAGCGTCGTCGGAAGGAAAAGCGTGGATACACACCGGAGGAAAGAGCAAGTCCGGTTTTTCGGGAGATCAAAATTCATTTCTTGATTCAATGGCCGAGGCGGGAAAATCCGTCGTTGACAGTTTGAACGGCAAAATCCTCTATATAAATGTGATGAACCGTCTTTCGGTGGATTGCGACTGCAACGCAAACCCCGCTACTCCCGATATGCACGACATAGGAATACTCTCGTCTCTCGATCCTGTCGCCCTCGATCAAGCCTGCGTTGATCTTGTGTACGCCGCCCCCGACGGAAAAAATTTAATACAGCGCATTGAATCGAGAAACGGAAAGAGGACGATCGAGCACGGGGCGGAGATAGGGCTTGGCAGTAAAAAATACGAACTTATAAAATTGTAAACCCAAATTACAATGACTGATGCGTTTACAAGAGAACTGATTTATCTCTGGTATTACTTTTCTATTCAGTTTGAGCAAATTTTTTGGTACTGGCTGTTCGGAATGGTGTTGGGATCGATTATTTCAGTCTTTGGAAAAGAAAAAATCCACACGCTCTTTGTTTCAATGCGTAACACGAAAATGGGCGTTTTTGGTATTATTCCCGCCTCGCTTTTGGGCATTGCCTCGCCTTTATGCATGTACGGCACAATCCCTATTGCCGCAGGTTTCGCCGAAAAAGGCATGGCGCACGAATGGATCGCCGCCTTTGTAATGAGTTCAATTCTTCTTAACCCGCAGTTGCTTTTTTATAGCGCCGCTCTGGGCATACCGGCGCTTGTTATACGTTTTGTTAGTTGTTTTCTTTGCGGCATAATAGCTGGAATTTGCGTGAGGTTATTTTTCAAGAAGGGGCCGTTTTTTAAGTTTGCCAAATTTGAAAACAAGGAGAGCCGCGACACAGACCCTAATCCGCTTATCCGCTTCCTAAAAAATTTAGGAAGAAACATCAAGGCAACTGGGCCGTACTTTTTGGCGGGTATTATTCTTACAGCGCTTTTCCAGCGGTATGCGCCTCAGGAAACATTTGCTAAGTTATTCGGAAAGAACAAAGGATTCGGCGTGTTGATGTCCGCGGCTATTGGCGTTCCTTTATATGTGTGCGGCGGCGGCACGATCCCGCTTCTCCGCGAATGGATGTTAAACGGCATGACATTGGGTTCCGCATCGGCGTTTATGATTACAGGTCAGGCTATGAAAATAACCAACCTCGGGGCGGTAAAGATAGTTCTAGGCGTCAAGCGCTTTTTATTGTTTGTACTTTTTACGTTACTGTTTGCCCTGCTAACAGGTCTTGCAGTAGATTTATTTTTTTAATGGACTTGTTCTGCAACTGCGAACATTCGGTTCGAGTTGGTTGTCTCATGGTCAGCTACGCTGACCAGTCCTGCATTTTTTATTGGTAGTTGTTCAGAAAACTGAAGTTTACGAACAACTCTTATCAAGAACAGGTAAAATAGAGTTGTTTAAAAACATTAGCTGTTAAACAAGTAAATATAAAACAAAAATATATACACTAATATTTATATAAAAACTATATAAAATGGGACAAAAATATTTATATATAAATTAAATAAAAATGGGACGAATTTCCTTGCCTTATTCGGTTATTTTTATATCTTTTAATAAAAGGCCTTTTTTAAAGATTTTATCGGTTTTTTAGCCATTTATAGCGAAAAAGGGGGATATTAAAATGAAAATTAGGGTTAAATTGAGCGTTTTAATGATAGCCATTGTAATGGTTGTAGCAGGCGGTCTCGCGACTATTTTACTGCGGCAGGCATCCAATATAAGCCTAAACCTCAGTAAACGAAGCACTATGTATCTTACACGTCAGCGCGCCCAATACTGGAGCGGACGGATGAACAGGTATATAGAGGTGTTACGTACGATGGCTAATGTAATGGAGGATTATGAAAATGTAGCGAAAAATACACGGCGCGGCCAATATGAAGAAATGATGCAGTCTGTTTTTATTGAACAGCCCGATTTTGTCCGTATGTTTACCGTCTGGAGACCAAACGCCATTGACGGCATGGACGCTCTTAATATAGGCAGGACAGGTTCAACCGAAACAGGACAATTTGCCTATGCTCTGACAAGAGAAAACGGCAAGACGCAGGCTATAACCTGCATCGTTATTCCGTCTGTTATGGAGCATATTAACGGTCCTAATGCGCTTAAAGATGACGTGAGCCAGCCCTCCGTGGTTAATTTAGCCGGGAAGGACACTTATATAATCAAAATTATAATTCCGGTAATAAATAAACGTACCAACGAAGTAGTCGGGGCTGTAGGCTGTCAGTTGAATATAGATTTAATACAGCCGATACTGGACGCTACTATCGAAAAATCAGAAGAAATCTCCTTAATGTCCATTTATTCCAGCAACGGGTTTATTTTGGGATGTTTCAAACCAGAACGCATAGGGAAAATGCTGGTTGACGTGGAAGCGCATTTCGGTAGCTATTCGACAGCCGCTTTCGACGCCGTTAAAGCCGGGGAAGAATATGAGTGTTTTAATTATTCTCCCGCGCTTAATACAAATATACAAATTGCCATGGTTCCTGTTCCCATAGGGGATTCAGACACAACATGGTCGATAATGATCGGCTCAACAGAAGAGTACATCATGAGAGATGTCAAAGCGATGACCAAATTTACCATTATTCTGGCGCTGATAGCCATTACAGCGGCTTCTGTCATTGTGTATTTTGTTATATACAAAACTACTAAACCAATCGTTAACGTAACAGATACTCTCAGGGACATTGCCGAAGGCGAAGGAGACCTGACCAAGAAAATCGCAGTTAATTCCAAAGACGAAGTGGGCGACCTTGCCAAGTACTTCAACGAAACGCTTGAGAAGATAAAAAAACTCATCATAACCATCAAAAAAGAAGCGGACGGTTTATCCAATATCGGCAATGATCTTGCCAGCAACATGACCGAAACTGCCGCCGCGGTTAACCAGATTACCGCCAACATTCAGAGCATCAAGGGGCGCGTCATTAACCAGAGCGCCAGCGTTACACAAACCAACGCCACTATGGAACAGGTTATCACCAACATCAACAAACTTAACGACCATGTAGAAAATCAGAGCGCCAACATTAGTCAGGCGTCATCTGCGATTGAGGAAATGGTAGCAAATATTAATTCGGTAACCAAAACGCTGGTTAGTAACGCGAGCAACGTAAAAACACTGGAAAAAGCATCGGAAATCGGCCGCAAAGGTATACAGGAAGTAGCGGAAAACATTCAGGAAATAGCACATGAATCCGAAGCGCTTTTAAAGATTAACTCGGTAATGAAAAACATCGCCAGCCAGACAAATCTGCTTTCGATGAACGCGGCGATAGAAGCCGCACACGCAGGGATCGCGGGCAAAGGCTTTGCCGTAGTCGCCGATGAAATCCGTAAACTTGCGGAAAGCTCAGGCGAGCAGTCAAAAATTATCGGCGATACCCTGAAAACAATAAAAGATTCAATCGACAACATATTAATATCTACGGAAAACGTGATTAACAAGTTTGAAGCGATTGACTCAGGCGTTAAGACTGTGGTGGAGCAAGAGGATAATATCCGTAACGCGATGGAAGAACAGGGTCAGGGGAGCAAACAAGTTCTTGAGGGCGTAGTTAATGTTAACGAAATTACCAGGCAGGTAAAAAGCGGTAGCGTGGAAATGCTTGAAGGTAGCAAGGAAGTGATAAATGAAAGCCACAACCTTGAAATTGTTACACAGGAAATAACCGGTGGCATGAACGAAATGGCTTCAGGCGCGGAGCAGGTTAACATTGCTGTAAACAATATTAATGAGATGACCAATAAAAACCGCGAAAGAATTAGAAATTTAATGCAGGAGGTATCGCGCTTTAAGGTAGCGTGATTAAAAATAATTGCGCGTTTTTCATCTTTGCCTGACTGCTTCTTACGAAAGTTGCTTTTTCAAAAGCTTGCTTCCGTAAAAAAGCAGTCAGGCATACTGTTTAACAAAACAGAGGGGAAAGTTATGTTTGTTAAAACATCTAAAAAATTTTTTAAACGCCCATTGTACATACAGTTGCTTTTTACCTTTTTTGCGTTTTTGTCGTTGAATTTATTAACATATATTTTTGTAAGTAACCTTATATACAAAAATTTATCCCGTAACGCCGAAAGCGTATTGCTTATAGTACAGACGCAAATCGAGAACGACCTGAATAATCCCAAAACGTATTTAGCGGGTTTTTCACGGACAGTAAGAGCCGTAATAATGCGCGGGAACGGCAAACAACTGCTAAAGGAATATTTTTCCGACTTGTCCAACCATTTGCTTTTAACCAAGGACCTTTCAGGTTTTGACAAACTTTTCGGGTATTTTATAACCGAACCGGATGGGAATGTCTTTATTCAAGGTTTCGAACCGGATATACCAATGGACATTAATTTTACAGACCGCCGGTGGTATAAAAACGCAATAGCAGGCAACGGCAGTATAGCGGAGACCATAGCGTACCATGAAATTTATTCCGGTGAGAATATTCTTTTTTATTCAATCTGTATTTATGATGATGACGGAAATTATCTTGGCGTAATTTGCATGAGCTTAAACATCGGCGTTATCGGAGAACGTGTTGTAAAAACGACCATAGGCCGCAATGGCTGGGGTATGTTGATAAGTAACGATTTAATTGTGCTCGCTCATAAAAATGAACATTTTGTGGGCATAGATGCAAGAAACCCGGCGTTTCCCGCTTCAATCTTTACGCCTCAAATGATAAGAAAAGAAAATACAGCCAAAGGTTCTATGATAAGTTTCCTGGGAGAAAAATCATTAACTTTTTTCCGCAGACTTTCAAACGGCTGGTACTTGGGGCTGACAACGCCGGAAAAACCATATTACCGCAGTCTAACAACATTGGCGTATATATTGGGCATACTTGGAGTTTTTTTTGCCGGAATCCTCATGATAATCTTAATCAAAATTGACACCGCAAAAAACAAATCGGATATGGAGAGCAAGCATAAAAGCGCGTTTCTCGCCAACATGAGCCATGAAATAAGAACGCCCATGAACGCAATAATCGGCATGATTACAATAGGCAAATCCGCTGTTGACACGGAACGTAAAAATTACTGTTTTGAGAAAATACAAGAAGCTTCTAATCACCTGCTGGGCGTTATTAACGATATTCTGGATATGTCAAAAATAGAAGCCAACAAATTTGAACTTGCTCCAGTGGAATTTGAATTTGAGAAAATGCTACACCGGACGGTAGATGTGATCAACTTCCGCATAGAAGAAAAACATCAAAAATTAACTGTGTATATAGACAGTTCCATTCCCCGCACATTGGTAGGCGACGATCAGCGGATAACTCAGGTTATCACCAACCTGTTTGGAAACGCGGTTAAATTCACTCCCGAACATGGCGCTATCAGCCTTACAGCGCGTCTTCTTGAAAGAACGAACAGTTTATGTACCTTGCAAATTTCGGTAAGCGACACCGGAATCGGCATAAGCGAGGAACAAAAAACGAAAATTTTTCAGTCTTTTGAACAGGCAGAATCCAGTACAACCCGCAAATACGGCGGCACTGGACTGGGGCTTTCTATTTCCAAAAGAATAGTGGAAATGATGGGCGGACGTATATGGGTTGAATCAGAACCCGGAAAAGGTTCTACATTTACTTTTACGATTAAGTTAACGTGCGGCGCTGAAGAAAGACAAAAACGTCTGTTAAACGTCAATTTAAAGAAAGTACGTATTATGGTGGTAGATGACGATCAGGATATTTTAACATACTTCTCCGATATAGCGCAAGGCTTCGGTTTGTCATGCGAGACCGCCAAAAGCGGGAAAAAAGCGCTTGAACTTATAAAACAAAAAGGCGGCTATCATATTTATTTTTTAGACTGGAAAATACCAGACATAGACGGTATACAGCTTGCGCGTGAAATAAAGACCCATTCGGCTGAAAAGACCGTTGTTATAATGATTTCCGCCAGCGAATGGAACGTGATTGCAGATGAAGCTAAATCCGCCGGCGTTGATAAATTCCTTTCCAAACCGTTATTTCCTTCCTCTATTGCGGAAGTGATCAATGAATGTCTGGGCGCTGATAATCTGCAAGCGAAAAAATTGAAAGCTCCGGACATTTCCGGCATCTTTACCGGGCGGCGCATACTGCTGGCGGAAGATGTGGAAATTAACCGCGAAATTGTAAAAACTCTGCTTGACCCCACACAACTTAAGATAGATTTCGCTGAGAATGGAGCGGAAGCCGTCCGTATGTTTACAGAAACTCCTCTTAAATACGACATGATTTTCATGGACATACAAATGCCCATAATGGACGGCTATCTGGCAACAAACCACATTCGCGCTGTCGAGGAGGAACTGCGCAATGTTGGCACTGGTCTTCTAGAAGGGAAAACCAGAAAATACGCCAGAAACCTGATGACGCAAATTCCTATTATAGCCATGACAGCTAACGTATTTAAGGAAGATGTTGAAAAATGCCTCGCATCGGGAATGAACGGTCATGTGGGCAAGCCGCTGGATATTGACGAAGTTATCAGCAAATTACGTTTGCATTTGAATACAAATTGACAATGCTTGTTCAATAGAGTTGTTCTGGAGCTTCAGTTTTCCGAACAACTACCAATAAAAAAGTATTTTTTTCGGGCTAAAGCTTGCTTTAGCCCGAAAAAAATGCGGGACTTGTGAGACAGCCAACTCGAACCGAAGGTTCGCAGTTGTCGAACAAGTCCAATAACTGCATAACTTCGGTATGCTCACTGACTTCTAGTTAATGTCTTATCGTTATCTGCGTTATATTGTTAATTTGTAAGTTATATTTTTTCTGTTCGTACTGGTTTGTGGTAAAAGAATCTTTTTAGATACCTCCGGCCATGCATTTTTTCATCTGACACTTAATCAAGCGATCAGACTACAAAAATGCGGTTTTACAGTGAAGGTTGCAAGCAAAATTGATTAACAAAACACTGGTGCGGCTGTCTTTTTGCGTTAAAATTTATATCCAAGGGCAAGTTTTATATCAAGCCCGTGTCCAAAAAGTTTTTCAACATCAGCGCCGAGTTCATGGTAATAATCAGCCATATCATCTTCAAATACATTTGAAAGTCTAAGACCGTATAATGCTTCCAGACGCAAATAAATTTTATTTGAAATTGAATAATCTACCCCACCGCCCAGCTTAAACCATAACGCGCTAAGATCATTTGCACCGCTTTCTTTTTTCCCGCCAATTTCTGCAACATATATAGTCCGCATATAAAAGCCCAAAAGCGGAAACACTGTAAAATGACTGCCTATCTTAAAAGGAAATTTTCCATAAACGCCGGCATCAGACCCGAAACAAGACACCTTGTCCTTTGCCGTTCCTGATCCAAGAGCATAATATTCCCATTCGCTTTTAATTACAAAAAAACTAATATCCACTTCCATGAAAATCATATCAAAAAACAAAAAACCTCCTCCTCCCAAATAAGGAGTTTTCAAGGAATTGATTTCAATTCCCACAAGCGACGCTGATACGCCTCCGCCAAAGTCATTTGTAAAAAATCCGCCTAACCCAAAACTAAAATTTAATTCATCTTCAGAATCAGCAAAAGCGTTCCAAACAACAAAAACCGCCAAAACAAGGACGAATAAACTTTTTCTTTTCATTTTATTTCTCCTTTATACATAAATATTAGACTTCTTCGACACTGAACATTTGGTTCGAGTTGGCTGGTTTCATTGTGGTGTCCAAGAAGCCGGTTGCTTTTCGGACACCATTTTTCTGAAACCAAAATTTCCGAACAACTATATATTAATTAAAAACCATAGGTAAAAAAAAGCAAGCCGTTTTTAAATTAAAAAGCAAAAGACGCAAATCCAGTCCTATAAAATCACTTTTTACACTATTTTTTCCAATATTCAACCAAAACCTGAATGATGACCACCACCACAAATCCCTCTTAAAAACACTTCCCCGATGGCGATGTCCGAAAAGTTTGAAAAACTTGTTCGGACACCTTATATAATAGAGTTGTTCGGAAACTTCAGTTTTTGAACAACTTCATATAAAAAACGCGGTTTTGTAAGGCTTTGCCTGAAAAACCGCAAGACTTGTTCGACAACCAACCGGGTTGTCGAACAAGTCCAATATCTTTTATTCATGACACATATTTAGTTTATAATATTAATAAAAATACATTAAAATAATATTAATTTACTATAATTATTAACAACCCATGAATAAAATTCCTCTACTAGATCGGTTTGATTATAATAATACACTAATTGATTCATTTTATTACTAATTTCAATCATATAATCATTATATTTTTCATAATCATTTCCAACTACAACTAATAGACCATATAATTTTAAATAAGGCATACCTGAAACCTCTATTGAAACATAATCTCTTACTTTATTATATCCCTCTTTTGTAACATTTTTTGGAACTGAATTACACCCAATAAATAATGTCATTAAGGATAATAAAACAAGTCCATTTAATATATGCCAAAATTTAATTATTTTACTATATTTTATTTGAATAAATTTACCCATAATACATTTATATTATGATATTTCCATTTTTTTGTCAATAATGTATTATTTGATATTTATAAATAATTTCAGCCCGTATTGCGTATAACGTTATAGCTGTATACGAGATTTTGGGTATCCGTATAAGCAAAAGTAAAGGCGTACAATCCATTCTTATGCGTTTGCAGGACGCCCAAAAGCGATGGTTTTTTAACAGCTTCCTTGTTCAAAAACAGTTCTTCTGCAACCTCGTTATGCAATGCTGGCTTTGTTTAATTTTCTGTTATATCACAATATTCCAGATAAATATACCTTATATTATTTTTTATTTCATGTTTTCTAAATCTTCCAACAATTGTTATTATTGTATTTTCTTTATCAAATTTTAATTCTGGTACTAATGTATTATTTGTAAAATAGCAAATAATATAATTACCATTTGGTACAAAAAAGCTTATTAAAGAATTATCCACAATTGGCGGATTATCCTTTGGAATCTCTATATTATCAATAACTCCAGTGATTTGTACTATTTTTCCTTTATAATAATCCTCTGCTTTTGCAATATTAGTAATAAAATCTTTAACTAAATTATCTACAGTTGTTTTTATTTGTCCATTATTTTCTATAACTTTTGTTATGTTTTTTTTGTATATATCTGCTTTAATAATGGACTTGTTCGACAACCCGGTTGGTTGTCGAACAAGTCTTGCGGTTTTTCAGGCTAAAGCCTTACAAAACCGCGTTTTTTATATGAAGTTGTTCAGAAACTGAAGTTTCCGAACAACTTCATATAATACAAGTTACCTAATCCATTAATCGCTGGTAAAATTATTAAAGAAATAAATAACCAAAATATTGGCTTTTTAAAAAATGTTGCTTTGTTTTTATATTCTTTACAAATAATTATATGATTATAGTACAATATATTAAAAAAAACAATAATAACAATGACTATAATTATAAATGGCGTTATAGCATCTAAAAAATCTATAACATTCATAGCCGTTTATACTATATATAGTAATAGATTTGTTCGGAAACTTCAGTTCTCCGAACAAATACCAATAAAAAAGTATTTTTGCAGAAATGCAGGACCTGTAAGACAACCAACCGGGTTGTCGAACAAGTCCAATAATTTTTTCAAGGTCAATATCGCTTAACTTAATTGTACCCCATATCGTTAATACGTTCCATAGGCGACACAATTTCAGTTACGCGCACGCCGAAGTTTTCGTCAATGACTACAACTTCGCCCTTGGCTATAAGTTTATGGTTAACAAGAATATCTACAGGTTCGCCGGCAAGTTTGTCCAGCTCGATGATTGTGCCTTCGCCCATTCCCAGTATTTCTTTGATAAGCTTGCGCGTACGGCCAAGCTCTACGGTCATCTCCATGGAGACGTCCATAATCAAACCGATATTACCGGCTTCATGCGGACCGAGCCTCGGTTGCATCAAATTAGGAAATTGCACAGCCTGTACATTTGCCGGTCCAAGATTAGACTGCATTCCGCCTCCCATGCCCATTCCCATACCCATTTGCATGCCTTGCATTCCGGGCATTTGCATACCTTGCATTCCGCCTCCCATGCCCATCGCGGGCATTTGCATTCCTCCACCCATAGCGGGCTGTCCTGCAATACCGTTTAAACCTATCGAAATATCATTTGCAGGCGAAGAACCTAAAATTTCCCACATTTTATGCGGTTTTCCGTCTCCCAAATCAAGATTATAGTTCATAACAGCAAAATTGCCGGCGGGAAGAGCCGCCGCCGCTTTCGGCACATTTGCCGCCGTCGGAGAGGCCGCCACTATGGATTTATTTCCCGTTTTATCAGTTAAAGAAGTAATCTGAGTTCCAACCATCTGGGAAACCACTTCCCCGATTACTGACATTGCCATATCATCAAGCTGTATATCTTCTTCCTTTGTCATCAGGCTTGCTATCGCCCTAGCCGATTCCTCGGGAAGAATAAAAATATGCTCGCCGGGGAACCCGGAAGTATAGTTTGCGGAAATTACAGTTACAGTGTCCGGCAGTTGGTTTAAAAAACTGTCCCTATCCGAAGAATCAGCCTGCGGCGGAGAAAGAGTTACTGCGGCTCCTGTCAGCGCGGAAAGGTTGGAAGAAAGCGCGTCGGTTGTGGAGGAAAAGAACCCTTTAAGAGCGCCTATATCGAAGTCAACGGCGGCTGTAGACGGAGCTGTCATTGTAGCCGCGTGAGAATGACCGCCGCCCATAGCCGATGAGTCAACACCTGCCAATAATGCGTCTATTTCATCCTGAGAAAGGGCGCCATCGCTCATCATAATTCTTCTCCTTCTGATACGAGCTCTTCAAATTCTTCCTGTCCAAGCTCGGCAATCTTCTGAGTTATCTGAACCGCCATTTTCTTTCCAAGTACGCCGGGGCGGCACAGAAACTTTTTCCTCGAGCCGATATTCAGTGAGTAGGGATCGCCAATACGTGTATTGTAGAGCCGTATTACATCCCCAATCTGCAAGGAAAGAACGTCCCTTACAGGTACGTTTATTTTTCCTATTTCGGCCGTTATATTAACATCGACCGTTGTCAGCTTCTCCTTTAGAACATTAAGGTTCTCGGTAGTCGCATTGCGCCGCACAGAAGAATACCAGAATTGGGCGGATAACTTGCTGATAATCGGCTCTATGGTAAGGTAAGGGATACAAAAGTTCATCATGCCTTCCACGTCGCCTACTTTGGTTTCGAGAGTTACAAGAACGACCATTTCAGTGGGCGGAACAATCTGCGCAAACTGCGGATTGGTGTCAATCTGCCCAAGACGCGGGCGCAGGTCGATTACAGTCGTCCACGCTTCGCGCATATTTCCCAAAATACGAACGATAATTCCTTCCATTACGGACTGCTCAATATCGGTAAGTTCATGCTGAGATTTCGTACCTTCGCCCGTTCCGCCGAAAAGACGGTCAATTATGGAAAAAGTAATCGCCGGGTCTATTTCCAGAATGGCGTTCCCTTTAAGGGGGTCCATATTGATAATGGCGAGGGTTGTAGGCGTAGGTATTGAACGTATAAATTCCTCATAAGTAAGCTGATCTACGGAAGCGACATGGACGTGAACCATACTGCGAAGCTGGGCCGAAAGGCTGGTTGTGGTTAAACGGGCAAAAGTCTCGTGCATTATCGAGACCGTGCGAATCTGCTCTTTAGAGAACTTGTCGGGGCGTTTAAAGTCATATATCTTGATTTTCCGGCTGTCTGCGGCGGGTTTAAAATCCTCAGGCTCGCTTTCTCCAGCGTTTATCGCGGTTAATAGTTGATCTATTTCATCTTGGGACAGAACTTCTGTCATAACTACCCCTAATGGTAAACCTTAATGCCTGTTCTTGACAAGAGCAAAGCTTTCAAAACGTGTCCATAACATCTAATTTATTAAACAGAATAATACGCGCTCTTGCCGTGTCCAAAAAACGGGTATTTAACTGTTCGCGGATTTCATTTTTAAGCTCATCTTCCCTGTCTGGACCCAGCTCCGCTGAACTTTTACTGGTAAAGTAACGGCGTATAAAATCACGCAGTTCGTACTGTCTGCCGAATAATTCCTGAGATGCCGCCTGATCGTTTAAATCGTAACCGATTATCATATCTACGCTAACAGATGAATTATCTTTTGTTCTGGTCGTTACAGAACCAATTTGAGTATACATGGCATATTCCGGGCGCTTACCCACATAAGGCGAATAAGGGTCCGTAATAACAGTCTGAGATTTACCGCCCTTGTTCATTATGCTATAGGTAATTACCGAGACAGTAACGATAAAAATCAACGCGCCAATGCCAATTGCCGCAAATTTAAGGATAGTCGGAAGTAAGTTTCCAAGTCCGCCGCTTCTTTTCTTTGATGAGCCGCCGGATTCTGCCGCATCACCGCCGTCAAGATCGAGATCATCGCTATCAGACATTCAAAAACCTCCCTAGGTTCTATTTTAGGCGAAATTTACGCCAAATTCCACTAATTCCTATTAGATAATCGGCGGTTTTTATGTATGATTTAAGGAAATTTACTTAAAATTCCGGTGTCTTTCGCCTTAAGACAGGCTGTTTTCGGCGGCAAGTTTGTTCCCAATCTCGCGCAGAAGGTACTTTTGTATCTTCCCGCTTGAAGTCAGCGGGTAATTATCGACAAAAAACACATATTTAGGGATTTTATATCTGCCGATTTTATCCCTGCAATAGTCGCGCACGTCTTCTACGCTCATTTTTACACCGGGGTGAAGAATTACAAAAGCGCCGACTTCCTCGCCGTATTTTTCACTGGCAATGCCGACCACTTGCACATCCTTGACGCCTGGCATAGTGTACAAAAAATCCTCCACTTCCTTGGGAGAAATGTTTTCCCCGCCACGGATTATCATGTCTTTTAAGCGCCCTGTAACCTTAAAATTGCCGTCCTTGTCCTTAACCCCTCGGTCGCCCGAATGAAGCCAGCCATTTTTGTCGATACACTGGGCGGTCGCCTCAGGCAGTTTGTAATAGCCTTTCATTGTGTTGTAGCCTCTGCAACAGAATTCCCCGTGTACACCGTCGGGACATTCTCCGCCTGTTTCCGGGTCGCGGATAGTAACCTCAACGCCGGGCAGGGCGCGCCCTACGGTTTCCACTTTTACAATAATGTCGTCGTCGTAGCGCGTTTGGGTCATGACGGGAGATGATTCCGTAAGCCCGTAGCATATTGTAACTTCCTTCATATACATAAGATCGATTACCTGGCGCATCGTCTCGATTGGGCAGGGGGAACCTGCCATAATTCCAGTGCGCAGACTGGAAAGATCGAACATCTTAAACATGGGATGGTTTAACTCGGCGATAAACATTGTGGGTACGCCGTAAACGGCCGTGCATTTTTCCTTTTGAATTGTAGCAAGCACAAGCAGGGGGTCAAACCATTCAATAAGCGCGGCGGTAGAACCGTGCGTCAGTATTGCCATCATTCCAAGCACAAGCCCGAAACAATGGAACAGCGGCACTGGAAGACATACGATGTCTTTTCCGGTAAGACGCTGGTTGTCGCCTATGCCAAGCCCGTTGTTCAATATGTTTCTGTGCGTAAGCATTACACCCTTTGGAAAGCCCGTAGTACCGGACGTGTACTGCATATTCACGACATCGTTGGTATCAAGCGTTTTTTCAATTTCGCGTAACTGACAGGAATCCGTATGCTGTCCCAAAAGCAGAACCTCGTTAAAACTGTACATGCCTCTGTGTTTTTGCTGACCTACATGGACAACGTATTTTAAAAAGGGAAATTTTTCTGAATTGATATATCCCCTTTGCGATGTCTTTAATTCTGGGACAAGATCGTTTACCATTCCCACATAATCGGAATCGCGCCAGCCGTTGATCAGGCAAAGGCAAACCATGTCGGATTGTTTTAACACGTATTCCAATTCGTGGGTTTTATAGCCGGTATTTATCGTAACAAGAACCGCGCCTATTCTTGCGCAGGCGAAAAGCACAGTGTTCCAGTCCGGTACGTTTGTCGCCCAAATTCCCACATTGTCGCCTTTCTTTATTCCCATCGCGAGAAAGCCCTTCGCTAAATCATCTACCCTCTTGTCGAATCCGGCGTAAGTAAAACGAAGATTACGGTCGGCATAGACAAGAAAATCATGATCGGGCTGAGCCTGCGTCTTATCGCGTAACACCTGGCTTAGAGTTTTTTCAATATATTCCATTATGATGTCCTCTTACACGGGAGTATAAATTACGGCGAGTATTTTTACGGGATTTTTATCAGCCGAAAAAACGCGGTGCGGCACAATGGAATCATAATAAACAGAATCCCCTGCGTTAAGCGTATCTTTATCCATGCCGTATTCAAGAGCCAGTTTCCCTTCCAGAACATAGATAAATTCTTCGCCTTCATGCGTTGATTTTTCCTGCCATGCGTCGCTTTGTATAGTTACTATAAACGGCTCCATATGCCTGCTGTTTTTGTCGACAGCAAGCGCGTTAAAGCTCATGCCGTGATGTCCTGGAGTTTTTTCCGCGTCATCGGCCAGCCCTGTCTTAAATCTGCTGGAAGAGCCTGCCTGCCCCGCCCTGCAAATAACAGGACCCAGCTGTTCATGATCATCAAGAAGAGTCCCAAGCCGCACTCCAAGCCCTCTTGAAATTTTAATGAGAGGGGCAAGATCGGGAATATGCCCGTCGTCTTCGATTTTGGAAATCAATTCTACCGGAACGCCTGAACGCTCGGACAGAACTTCCCTGCTGATTGAATATGTTTTTCTAATTTCGGCGATACGTTCGCCCGGTGTATGTTCCGCCATGGTAAAATATTAAAAATTTTCATTGTTTTTTGCAAGACTTTTTGACAAACCAACTCGAATTTAAGTTAACGGCCGTCCCGCAAGTCTTATTTCCAGTTCACTTCGTAAGTTACAGGCGTCTCTAAAACCAAAATTTCAATAAGAGGAATATCAAACTCTGCGTTTTTTCCTGAAAACGCCCCCCCTTTTACGCTTGTTATTTGCCCCGGAAAACCGACAGAAGCGCGTACTCTTGAAGACGCGATTTCATCGCTGATCGCCTTGCTGAAAATGGAACTTACAAGCGCAAGATATTCGGATTTTGTCATTTCCTCGCCTGTCGCCAGCGGAGCCATAAGAACATTAAGGTAGGCGGCGACATCTGCAGACAGAAGATTAAGAATTACAGGACCGTTGTCAATATCAATGTAAATATTACACTTGCCACCGTTTTTTCCCTGCTCAAATTCGACAAATCTTCCGGTATCTCCGCGCGCCAAAAAACGGTTGATGTCGGCAATTTTTACATTGCCCTCAATAGCCGACGGGGAAGTGTTTTTGAAGGATGCAGAAACATTGCCCAAAGCGGAGGCGGTCATTGATTTTGCGATAGCCGGCCCATTCAGTATTTGAGCGTCCGCTTGTCCGCCCGCGGACGCCAGATTGCGTACAAGGGCGGTTATCCTCGGTTCCAGCGCCAAACTGACGGACATGACAGCGGAACCGTCCGCCGAAAGAGCGCCGTTAATATTAGCGGAGCAGGAAAAAAGCGGCAATATTGCCGTAAGAAGGGTGAAAAATTTAAATAGTCTCACATTAAATAAAATACCGCTTGGGGAGAAAAATTACAATTGGTTTGCTAGGCAACCCAGCAATTTTAAAGTTTAAGAAAATACTTAAGAAACATCGGAAAATTCATCACGCAAAGCTCGCGGAGAACGCAGAGAACGGGACTTAATTACATTGTTGTGCGTCTGCAATATGTTTTTTCTTATATTTTTAGAAGAAAAAGCATGAAAACAGCGATTGGCTTACGCATAACTTATAGCTCTCTGTGACTTGACGCCCTCTGCGTGATAATATTTAAAAGAAACAACGCGAGGCAAGGAATTTGACATGGTAAATGTCATTGGCGATTTATGCAACGGAAAACAATACTACAGCAAAACGACAAACAGCGATTTTTTTGAAAGCTGGTTTGAACACAATTTGCTTGAAAAAATACCAAACGGCTGTACGGTAAATGGACAATGCGAGGTTTCACAGGAAAAAAGAACTATGGAAGACAGCTAGAGGAAAAGTACGGTTATTGTTTCTGCCTCCTTATTCGTCTGACTATAATTCATATAGAAAAAACATGGGCAAACATGAAATGTTTCCTTCGTAACTACCTGAAAGAATTTAAATCTGTTGATTCCGGTATTTACAACTATTTTGGTTTTTTATAGATAACTTAGTTAAATCACTATAAAACCTCAAAACTGCATTTTTATAAGGAATTTGCCCGGAAACTGATGCTTCAAAACAATTCTAATTTTGCAACCTAAATTTGTTTTTTGTGTCATAATATCAACTGGAGGAAACTATGTCTGTTCCATACACCGAGAAGCCTTGGGCTTTTTTGAATGAATACCGTGGAAAAGCCTTTAACGGCGAATGGCCTACCCTGCCGGAAATGTTTAAAATTACCGTTTCACATTATCCCGAACGTCCATGTTTAACCATTTACGAACCGGACAGAATCAGCCTGAATTACACTCAAGCCCTTAAAATAATTGAGGCTGTCGCCCGCTGGCTTTACGGCAAGGGTGTCCGCCACGGCGACAGAGTTGCCGTTACCGGGAAAAACGCGCCGGAATGGGCGGTCGCCTACCTTGGCGTTCTTTTCGCCGGAGCGACAGTCGTCCCGATAGACTACCAGTTAAAAAATGAGGAAATTGATCTGCTGATAAAAACATCCGGCGCGCGTATGCTTTTTGTTGATGAAGAAAAGCACGAGCATTTTATTAAAACCCCCGGTAAACTTGAATCGATAATTTCACTTAAAAAAGGAATCGGAACATATATATACGACTTGGACGGACAACAAACTGAAATTGAACAGGCGGTTGAATCCGACATTGCGGCGATACTTTTTACGTCTGGAACAATGGGCGTGCCAAAGGGAGTTATGCTAACGCATAAAAACTTTGTTTCGGACTGTTATCTTGCGCAGGGGACTCCGCTAATCGTTTTTCATACCGATGTTTTTTACGCTATCCTTCCAATTCATCATTCGTACACAATGCTTGCGGTATTTATAGAAACCATTTCGACTGGAGCCGAAGTTGTTTTCGGAAAACGAATGGTAACGTCGCAGATTTTAAAAGACCTTAAAGAAGCGAAGATAACCATGCTGTTAGGCGTGCCTATGCTCTTTAATAAAGTGCTTGCCGGAATTATAAGAGGCATAAAGGAAAAAGGACCTATGGCGTATCTTCTAATTTCTTTTATGATGGGAATTTCAGGAATTATAAAAAAAGTTTTTAAAGTGAACCCAGGCAAAAAAATGTTTAAGTTCCTTTTGGACAAAGCGAGTCTGACGTCAATACGAATCTGTATTTCAGGAGGCGGTCCTCTTGCGCCAAGCGTTTTCAGAAAGTACAACCAGCTTGGGATTGACTTTGTGCAGGGGTACGGGCTGACTGAAACTTCTCCGATTATTACGATCAATCCTATTGAGCAGTACAAGGAAACAAGCGTAGGACGTACCTGCCCGCAGGTTGATATGAAGATACTCAACGCAGACGAGCGTGGAATAGGAGAGGTAATAGTAAAAGGCCCTATGGTAATGAAGGGGTATTACAATATGCCGGACGAAACAGCTGATTCGTTTACGTCCGACGGTTATCTGAAAACAGGCGATCTGGGTTATATGGACAGTGAAAATTATCTGTATCTTACGGGGCGTGCAAAAAATATGATCGTTACCGAAGGCGGAAAGAATGTCTACCCTGAAGAAATTGAAAATGAATTCCAGCTTTATGAGGAAATTGAGCAAATATTAATACGCGGATACGTTCAGGATAAAAAAATGAAAAGCGAAATCATCGAAGCGCTTGTTTATCCGAACCCTGAATTCAAAAATGAAAAAGGGGATATCCCGTCTGCGGAAGATACGAAAGCCAGAATTGAGCAGATCATTTCCGAAGTTAATCAGAGGTTACAGCCTTATCAAAAAATAGATAGGACTGTAATTCTAGACAAGCCGATGGAAATGACTACTACGAAGAAAATCAAACGCGGCGAGTTGAACACATAGGTTCAGAGATATGGAAATAACCTCTCGCAGAGGCGCGGAGGCGCAGAGTTGTTGTTTGATATATTTATTTTACCTTAAAGATTTCCGTTTTAAGATTATATTGGTTCATAAAGAAGAGCTATCGGACGAAAGCTCTGCGCCTCTGCGAGAGGTTTTTCTTCCTCTTATCGTTTCTGCGAGATTAAACTTGGAAATAATATAGTTTGTGGTATAATTTATTAAGAGGTATAATATTGAAGGCTGTTGTACAAAGGGTTATGGACGCTTCTGTAAGCGTTCACGGGGTTGTAAAGGGAAGCGTCAGCCATGGTTTGCTTGTTTACTTGGGAGTCGCTCATGATGATACCGAATCTGACGCGGACTGGCTTTCTGAAAAAATCGCGTATCTTAGAATTTTTGACGACGATGACGGAAGAATGAACCTGTCTCTTAAAGATTTATCCTCTATTGATAAAGAAAAAGCCAGTCTTCTTGCCGTTTCACAGTTCACATTGTTAGCTGACGCGCGGAAGGGAAGACGCCCTTCATGGAACGGGGCGGCCCCGCCTGAAAAGGCGAAACAACTTTATGAATATTTTATAAACGCAGTACAAAAGACCGGACTTGTCTGCGAAAGCGGAGAATTTCAGGCGCACATGATGGTCAAATACACTAACGACGGACCTGTTACAATTATTTTAGATACTAAAGAGATATAGTAGAGTTGTTTAAAAACTTCAGTTTATAAACAACTTCCTTTAAAAAAGTATTTTTGCAGGGCTAAATCTTGTTTTAATCAGAAAAAATGCAGGACTTGTGAGACAACCAACTCGAACCGAAGGTTCGCAGTTGTCGAACAAGTACATTATTACCCTTTTTATATTCTTTATTTGTTTTTTTATTGGAACATTTGTAAAAACAATAAATAATCAACCTGATAATACTTATTCAATGCTTCTTATAATCTTTCCAATATATTTTGGAATAATGCTCGAAATAATAGTTTTGTTGGTTATTTAATATCAATGCCAATTTATTGGTATATAAATATATGGAAACCAATAAAAATGAAACAAGAATAATTTTTAACAATTATTCATCTATAACGGAGTAAATTTAACTGTTAATACTTTTTAACAAAAAACAGAGCAAAGCATCATTAATCATTGATACTATTAATTATTAACGCGATCTGTTAAGAAACTAAAGGGAGCTTAACAATTCTATTATAAAATCTGGTCTCTGCAAAAAACCGCACGGTCATAACTACTTCGCCGCTTTCGGCGCGAAAAACAGCCTGTTAATTTGAGACAATAATTTTCAGAAGATATAAAGACACAGGAAGTCAAGGCTACAATACCGTATACGCTTGTATGGCATCATATACCAGTAATTTTAAGTTTTTCTCTTTCAACCTCAATCTATATTGACCTTACCTTTAAATATTCTCACGCAGAGGATACCAAGGTGCAGAGAGCTATAAGTAATGCGTAAGCCAATCGCTGTTTTCATGCCTCTTCTTCTAAAAAAACATATTGCAGACGCACAACAAGGTAATTAAGTCCCTTTCTCTACGTTCTCCGCAAGCTTTGCGTGATGAATTTTCCGATGTTTCTTAAGTATTTTCTTAAACTTTAAATTGCGGACGTATACGCGATACTATTGTAAATAAGTAATTTTAAGTATAATATAAGAATAAAAATGAATATTTTAATAATCGGCGGAGCCGGCTATATCGGAAGCCACGTAACAAGGGAATTTCTCGACAACGGGCATGACTGTACGGTTTATGACAATCTTTCAAGCGGCTTGCGCGAAAACCTTTTTCCGCAGGCACGGTTTATCCACGCGGACATTCACGATTACCCGCTTCTTCTTGAAACAATGAAAGGCGGATTTAACGCTGTCATTCATCTTGCGGCGTACAAGGCCGCAGGGGAATCCATGCTAAAGCCTGAAAAATATTCGCATAATAATATCGCTGGAACCATAAATATACTGAATGCCGCAAGCGAGGCTGGAATTAAAAACATCGTCTTTTCTTCCAGCGCCGCCGTTTACGGAAATCCCCAATATTTGCCCATAGATGAAAAGCATCCTACCCTGCCTGAAAATTACTACGGCTTTACAAAACTGGAAATTGAGCGCTTTTTGGGCTGGTACGAAAAACTTAAAGGCATAAATTACGCGAGCCTTCGCTATTTTAACGCCGCAGGTTACGACGTAAAAGGGCGCATAAAGGGGCTGAAACAAAATCCCGCGAATTTAATTCCCATTATCATGGAAACCGCGCGCGGCGTAAGAAAGGAAATGCAAATATTCGGGAACGATTATGATACCCCAGACGGAACCTGTATCCGCGGTTATGTGCATGTCAGCGACCTTTCCGCGGGACACGTCCTTGCGTTAGACTACATCAGCAAGAACAACAAAAGCCTGACGGTTAATCTTGGAAGCGAAGAAGGCTTTTCCGTATTGGAAGTGGTGGACATAGCGCGGAAAGTTACTGGCAAACCAGTACCCGCAAAAACAGCGGAAAGGCGGAAAGGCGACCCCTCTAAACTTTACGATTCGTCGTCTCTCGCGCTGGAAATACTTGGCTGGAAAGCGCGTTACTCTGATATGGAAACAATACTTAAAACAAGCTGGGAGGCGTACAAAAAATGAAAGACAAATTATTTTCATGGATAGATAATGCCCTTCAGTTGGCGGTAGAGCTCGAAATAGGGCTTACAAAATACCCCGCCGTTTCACCTGAATCCGGCGGCGAGGGAGAATTGGACAAGTGCCTTTTTCTTGAAGATTGGCTGAAGTCACAGGGCATTACAAACCTTGAACGCTACGACGCGCCCGACAGCATGGCAAAAGGAGGAATACGTCCCAATTTGATCGCGACAATTAAGGGTAACAGCGAGGAACGGCTGTGGATAATGAGCCATCTTGACGTTGTCCCGCCAGGCGAAGAAAAACTTTGGGACAGTAATCCGTGGACTGTTATACGCAAGGACGATTCACCTGGACCGCGCCTTATCGGGCGGGGGGTGGAAGACAATCAGCAAGGCATTACTGCGTCCGTTCTGGCGGCTCTCAGTTTTACAAAACAGGGGATCAAACCCGATCTTACGATAAAACTGCTGTTTGCCGCAGACGAAGAAGTTGGCTCCGCTTACGGTATCGAATGGCTTGTAGAAAATCATGGAAACCTGTTCAAAAAAGACGACATGGTTTTGATCCCGGACGGCGGAGACAGAAAAGGCGAGTTTATGGAAATTGCCGAAAAAAATATAATGTGGATGCGTTTCGCCACAAGGGGCAGGCAGGCGCACGGCTCAAGACCGGACTTAGGGGAAAACGCCTTTCTTGCCGGCTCCGATCTCGCCATGCGCCTTCATTTTGAACTTTCCGACAAATTCGGCGATCACGATCCGTTATTCGATCCCGACTACTCTACCTTTCAGCCCACAAAAAAAGAAGCCAATGTACCGAACATCAACACAATTCCTGGCGATGACGTTTTTTATGTCGATATGCGCGTCCTTCCGCGTTATTCAACAGATTCAGTGTTAGCTGAAATTGAACGCATTAAGACGGAAGTTGAGGCAAAATACCGCGTAACTGTCGAATACAGTCCCATGCAGTTAACAAAGTCCGGTCCAACCGCCGTCGGCGCGCCAATCGTAAAAAAATTAAGCTCTGCTGTAAGAGAAGTCTACTCAGTTACGCCGCGCCCGGTAGGTATAGGCGGCGGCACTATGGCGGCATACCTTCGCAATATCGGGATTGACTGCGCCGTCTGGACAAAGACGGACGAAACGCTTCACCAGCCAAACGAGTACGCGCTTTTAGAGAACATTCTTGGGGACGCGAAAGTAATGGCGCTTTTGGCGCTGAATTAAAAATCAGCATGAATAAAATAAATTCTGAACAGATAATACAAGCTCTGCAAGAAGGCGGAGAAATCGCAAAACTACTGACATCTTACGAACCCCGTCAGGCTCAGCTTGATCTGCTGGAACTTATAACGCGCGCCTTTAACGAAGATTCTTTTGTTATGGCGGAAGCGGGAACGGGAGTAGGAAAATCTTTTGCCTATCTTCTTCCCGCAATACATTTCGCAGTCGAAAACAAGGAAAAAGTTGTAATTTCCACCGCTACCATAACATTGCAACAGCAGTTATACGAAAAAGACATACCTCTTGTCGTTTCCGCAATGCCGGACGCTAAAATAAAAGCGGTTATCATGAAAGGAAGGGGCAATTATCTTTGTATGCGAAGACTTGACGATGCGTTACGCGAACCGCCGCTGGTCATAGAAGAAGACGACAGCGATTTTGATCAGCTTAAACGTATTAACGAATGGGCGCAAAATACAAAAACCGGAGTGCGAAGCGAACTTTCCTTTCAGCCCGCGGAAAACGTATGGGCGGGCGTGTGTTCAGAATCAGATTTATGCCCCGGCGTTCACTGTCCGTGGCGGGAAAATTGTTTTGTCTTCGCCCTGCGCAAAGAGGCCAATAACGCCGACATTATCGTTGTAAACCACCATCTGCTTTTTGCGGATTTGTCTGCGCGCTATCAAGGCGCAGGCTATGAAAACGCCGTCGTCCTTCCGCCTTTTAACAGGCTTATAATAGACGAGGCCCACACAATAGAGAACGCCGCCACTTCGTTCTTTTCCGCAGAGTTCGGGCGCACCGGAATTTTCCGCCAGTTGGGAAGGCTCTACCATAAACGAAAAAGAAACAAGCGCGGACTGCTTGTCAGGCTTTGCGCCCTTATGCCTTCGACGCTTTCCGGGGGAGATATATTAGACAACATGGTTCAGGCGGTTGAAAAAATACGCGATTCGGCGCAAGAGCTGGACAGCCGCGCGCTGGAGCTTTGCGGCGAACAGGGAGTATTCCGCCTTTCGCCCAACATACAGGAAATACAGTTAAAAGAGACTTTATTCTCAAGTTTAAAAACGTTACGCAAAAATATTATCGCCTTTACCTCTATGATACGCGATATAACAGAAGAACTTAACGACACGCAAATGGCGGATCCGTCAATTTGGGAAATTAAGGCGATAATCCGGCGTTTGGAGGACATTGCGGAAATCTGCGATTCTTTCTGCAAATATCAAAAATTTGAAAACGATGTCTTATGGATAGAAAAACAGCGCTTTTCAGGAACAACCCCATGGGCTGTTTTTACAAAAACCCCGCTGGATTTGTCGCCGAAACTAAAAGACAGTGTATTTTCACCTAACAAGACGGTCATTTGTGTATCGGCAACTCTAGCCATAAACGGCAATTTTTCCTTTTGGTCAGGCCGTTGCGGCATTTGCGATTTAGAAAAACGTTCCGTACTATCGGGCTGTTTCCCATCGCCTTTCCCCTATTCCAGCGCTGTACTCCTTGCCGCCCCTGCGGACGCCCCCCTCCCCGATGAAGACGGCTGGCAGGACTTTATCGACAAAGCCGCCGGCAAACTTGCCGCCATTGCGGGAGGTTCCGCGCTCGCACTTTTTACTTCGTATCAATCTCTGAGAAGCGCGTGGACCAGCGCAAAGGCGGAACTGGAACCGCTTGGAATCCGCTGTCTTAAACAAGGCGACGACGACCGCACCCGTCTTTTGCAGGATTTTCTTTCCGACGAAAGCGCGTGCCTTTTCGCCACCGATTCCTTCTGGGAAGGAGTAGACGCTCCCGGCGACACCCTGCGCCTTGTAATAATCTGCAGACTGCCCTTCCGTACGCCTGACGACCCCGTCTTTGAAGCCCGTTGCGAGGCGGTTGAAAAGCGCGGGGGGAACCCGTTTATGGAACTTTCCTTGCCCCACGCCGTAATGAAATTCAAACAGGGCTTCGGCCGGCTCATGCGCCGTAGCGCCGATCACGGCGTGGTCGCGGTTTTGGACGGCAGGCTTTTGAAAAAGAAGTACGGGCAGATATTCCTTCAGTCTTTGCCCGAAACCAGAACCAGTTTTAGCAGTTTTGACAACATTTTACAGGATATAGAGCAGTTTTTTTACTAGATTTATCCCCTTAAAATACTTGTATTTTGTTTATTTTTATGCTAGATTTCTTAATTAAGGAGATAATGATGTTAATAAAAATAAAAAACAAAGCTGGAGAAAGCTTACTGGATACTGCAAAGTTAAATTCTTCAAAAGGGAGAAACGAATACTATTACAATGATTTAGGAAAAGGGAATAAATTTGAGTTGGTAGACGGCAGTAATGATCAGAAAAAAAATAACGTTAAGAAAAGATGATGAACACCTCCGCAGAGTGCGTGTGCATTAGACACAACGGGTGGTGTCAGAAAAGTTTGAAAAACTTGTTCTGGCACATTTTCTAATATCGTACTTTCGTAATATCTCGTAGAAATATGAGAAAACACAAGGGCTGTCCGAGAGTAACCATCTTCTTGGATAGCCCAGAGTACAGCGGTATTGCCGTTTTGTGATGTATATATTTTATATTGGTTAAATACAAAATTTTTATCTGGTACAGAACCGCCCTAAATGTATCGGATATGTCCGGAAATAATTTTTTACCACAAACCTCATGAACCAATACGAACAGAAGAAATATATCGTTCTGACTGTAACTGAAGTTTTTTGCGCCCGATAAGGAAAAATGCGAAGCGTTTCTACGGGCGCAAAAAAATGTGGCTACACAAGACCGTACAGAGGGCAAAGCCCGAACACGGTTTGTGTAGCCCGAGCCGCCGAAGGCGGCGGTATTTCTCAATCCCTCATCAAAAGTTTCAAGATAATACACCGTGCTTCTTTATACCAGTCTGGTTATTTCAACTTTGATATACCATGACACATTTGCCGTAACAAATGAGCCGTTACTTACAGCCGTCTCTCCTGATACCATGCCAGTTTGGGAATAATAGCTTTCAACTTCTTTATATATAAAATCAAAATCTATTCCCGCTTTTATTTCTTCTAGCAAATTATTCCATGGCATCAAGTCTTCCATGCCATGTATGGGCATATTTATTATTACTTTGTCAATAAGTCCTTTTTAGGATAGGCTCGTTATGGACTAAATTATTGAATAAAACTAAATAAAGTTGTTCAGAAACTTCAGTTTCTGAACAACTTTATATAAAAAACGCGGTTTTGTCGAACTTTAGTTCGCAGGCTTATAGCCTGAAAAACCGCAAGACTTGTGAGACAACCAACCGGGTTATCGAACAAGTCCAATGTAAAAACTATCAATAAAAAAATGTTTCTAAAAATTTATAAAACCATAAATCGTCATTATAATTATCCAGCAAGAATTTTTTTTCTTTATATTCAAGTAATGTTTGCCTATAATCCAATTCATGTAAGTTACCACGCTCAAACAATACTTTTAAATCTTCCGATAAAGCAAGTTCATTATCTACAATGACAGAAAGATGATTTATGTCTGTTTCTAATAATTGTATCATCGCATTGTTTTTTGCTTTTTCCGTTTCTTTTTCCATTTGTATTTTTTTTGATAATGAATTTAATGCGTTTTCTGTTATTCGTTGTTCTAAACGGTATTTTTTATTTACAGGAGAAAAAAAACTTGACAAATTGATACTTAAATTTATACTCCAATTGTTTAATTCATTGTCGTTAAAATTTTCTTTTTTCCATGATTCATTAAGAGCGTTACTTTCTTGAATAGGTAACAAAAACGACGAGCCAAACTCAAGTTTTATAAAAGGCGCGCTGTTTTGTAACGTAATAAGTTTTTCAATTTGCAACCTGTTCTTTTGAAATTCATATCCTGTTTGTTCAAGATGAATAACGCCGTTTTTATCTAATCCCAAAAAAACACTTAACCAAATATCATCAGTTAAATCAATCAGGTTCTCATTACTAATTGTTTCAATCTGTACTCCTGTCCTTTGATACAACTCGTTACTTAACGCCATAATGTTCTGTTCGGAATTAAAAAGCGCCTGTTCATATTCCCATTTGTCCTTTCGTATATTTTGAAATTCACGTATCGAAATTATACCATCATAAAGTGATTGTCTATATGCCATTATCATATCGTCATAAAGCGCAATTTTCTCTCGCAACATAAATATACTTCTTTCTGTCTTTCGTAAATCTATATATGCTTTTATACAAGAATATAAATTGTTTTTCATTGATATATTGTATTCAGTTTTTGCTATCGCGGTTTGCAGGGAAGCTCCGCTTTTATAAGGATTTATTCTTGTATACAACCACCAGGGGTTTAATGATTGTTCGATACCTATTTTTCCTTGAATATTTTGAGTAAATCCCCATTTTTGCAATTCCGTCATTCCCCGGTTTATTCCATAACCTACACTAAAATCAAAAGTTGACCCGGTATAAAAAGGTAAAGAAAAATTAAGACTTGTAGTATCCGACGTTGCCAAATCATCAAAAGCATCTTTTTTATAAGGATATACTAAATCATTGCCTATAATAATTGACGGTCTCCACCATTGTAAATAATAGTAACGCTGATCAAGCAATGCCAAATCATAAGTTCTTTTGGCGTTTACCATTCCTTTTTCTAAAGATAAGGATTCTAAAATATTTTTCAAGGTGTTTTGTTGATCAAGTGAAAATAACGGTACTGTAATAAACAATAGTGAATATAAAAAAAGATAATAATTTTTAATTTTCTTCATTTAACACCTTTTTTGTATAATCTTCGTTTATAAAATCAAGTTTTTTTAAAATCATTCTTAAAATAGTATCACGGTCTATCACTATTCGTCCTGTAGCCCCTATACCTACGCGAAGATACATTTTTTCTCCCTCTCTTGAAATAAGCCACGGTTCTTTTATTTTTGCCTCAACAATAAAGTACGGCGTTGCATCTTGTACGATATTGTAATCCGCAGGGATCAAGTTTATCTCCGCTTCAATTTTACCGTATTTTGACGGCGGCAAACCTGGAAATCTTAAAACTGCTTTTTGCCCTGTTTTAACTCTTGCAATGTATGCAGGTTCTATATAAAGCTCAGCTTTCAATCCTGTTTCATTGTCAGGAACAATTGTTAGTATTTCTTCGCATGGAACAATGTAATCGCCTATATTGAGTTTGCGAAGTTCATTTATTCTTCCTGAAATAGGAGAATAAATAGTACCGTTTCTTATATTACGATCTAAATCTGCCATTCTTCGTTCTAAATTTTCTTTACTTTGAATTAGATTTTCTAATATATCTTTCGTTTCTGTTGCTTTACTGTTTTTCCATAATGCAAATTGTAATTCAGTACGTTCCAAATCTCCTTTCATATCATCAATTTTTTGTTTTACTAATAACATTTCAGGAGTATTTTTTTCTGTTTCCAATTTCTTTCGCATTTCATCAATTTGTAATGATTGCCGTCTATTTTCAAGTATATATTTTTCAGAATGTAAATAAGCTTCCTCATTATTTTTTGAGACAGTATTAGTATTTCGTTTTATTGTTTCAATTAATGCGGTATAAATATAAATATTATTTTTTATTCTTTCCATGAGTTCTTTTGAATTTTGAAGTTCCAGAAAATCGGCAGAAGTATCAAGTTTAAATAGTAAATCACCTTTTTTTACATATTCATTATGAATATAATTTTTTTGTTGTATTTGTCCTCCTGTTAGCGGTTTAATTATTGAGATTGTTTCTATAGGGCGTAAAAAGACAGTTGCTTTTACTATTTCGTCCATTTTTGCAATAGAAGCCCAAATTAAAGCGACAACTAATACGCAGGTAATTATAAATATAAACATTTTAACCGCAGGAGATGGTTTTGTCATAAAAAATTGATAACCAAGTTGAAATTCTTCTAAATTTGAAAATTTTATCATATAACTGTTTCTTCCCATAATTTTTTATACAAACCTTTTCTTGCAAGCAATTCTTTATGATTTCCATATTCAACGATATTTCCCTTGTCCATAACAAAAATAACATCGCAGTTTTGTATTGTGGTTAGCCGATGAGCGATAATTATCGCAGTTATATTTCCCCGTAATCTTTCAATTGCCTTATGAATATTACGTTCACTGATAGTGTCAAGATTACTTGTTGCTTCATCTAAAATAATTATATCGTGATTTTCAAGCAAAGCTCGCGCCAACGCCAACCGCTGTTTTTCTCCTCCTGATAAAGTTGACCCCTGTTCGCTTAATTTTGTTTCGTACTGTTCCGGTAATAAGTTTATAAATTCGTGGGCGTCCGCTTTTTTTGCCGCTTCTATAATTTTATCCATTGAAGCGTCGGGGTTACCTAAAGCTATATTTTCAGCAATAGTTCCCGCATATAAATATACGTCTTGTGGAACATATCCTATCCGTGTCCGTAAGGCTGTCGCATTAATAAAACGCAAATCATATTCGTCAATAGAGACAGTTCCCTTTTCCGGTTCATAAAACTTGAGTAATAATTTAATAAGTGTTGTTTTGCCACAACCGGATGGGCCGACAAATGCCGCCCATTGTCCTTTTTTTATTTTAAATGACAAATCTGTATATATTGGCGATCTCATACCATATTTAAAAAAAACATTTTTAAACTCAATATCGCCTTCTAACTCTGATGGTTCTATAAGTTTTAACTCTTCGGACTGTTCAATTTTCATTTCAAGAATTTCACTGACTCTTTCTGCGGCAACAGAAGCTTCTTGTATTTGCGGCTGAATGTTTATCATACGAAATAATGGTCCGGTAAAATATGATAACAATGCATTAAAACTTAAAAGCGTTCCAAAACTAAAAGTATCTTTAATAATTCCGCTACTGCCTACCCAAAATATTATAATAGTGGTAAGCCCATTTATTAATCCTGCAAAAAAACGTTGCCAAATACCGAGCCGTGATGTTTTCCATCCTGTCCATACAGTTTTCATTTGCTTTTCTTCATAAATTTTTCCAATGTTTTTCTCTGCATTAAACGCTTTTATAGTATATGCGCCTTTTATCGCCTCAACTAACATTGAATTAACTTCAGCTTCTTGTTTTCTCAATTTCCCGTAGTAATCTCTAAAAAGTTTTGAGAAAAATAAAATAATTATGCTCATAAAAAAAACATTGGCAATTGATATAGCAAATAAAGTGCCGTTTATTTTAAAGAGAATTGGTCCAACAATAACAATTAACACGGTATCAAAAATTAAAGACAATGCCGTACCGGAAAGCATTTCTCTTATCCTGGAAGTATCATTCAATCTTGACAGTATTTCACCTGTTTTTCGGGAATCAAAAAAGGAAAGCTGTAATTTAAAAATATGCGTAATATAAGAGAAATTGAGTTGTATATCCGTTTTAAATGAAAAATAATTAATTAGTATGCTTCTTAACCCTTCAAAAATAGATTGGATAACTGTAATAAGTATGACTCCGATAGACAACGCTGTTAATGTAAATGCGGCTTTTGATATGATTATTTCGTCCATTACGTATTTATAGTAATTTGATGTTATAATACCAAATATAATTAGAACAGACGACGACAAGCTTACAATGATTAAATTTCTCCCGTGTGGTAAAATTAAAGGAAGATATTTAAATAAATTATTTTTTTGATTCTTTTCCGCAACAAAATTTGTGGAAGGTGATAAAAACAATACATAACCAGTCCATATTTTTAGAAAATCTGAACGGTTTAATTTATATTTACCTCTTGAAAAATCAGGGTCCCATATTGTTAATTTTTTTTTACTAATATTCGTTACAATAACATAATGGTCTAACATTTTGTTATCATAGGGTATTTGTACATGGGCTATAAAAGGAAATATAATTTTTTGATCTAAAGTAGAATCTTTAACTTCTCCACGCATTGCGTTTGCGGTAAATCCAATATTTTCAGCGGCATTTTTCATTCCGGCTAGATTTGTACCAATAAGGTCTGTTTTGCAAAACTCACGCACTTTACCAATGGTAATAAATAAATTATAATGCGAGGCAACCATTGCAATACAAGCGGGACCGCAGTCTGTTTCATCTAGTTGTCGATAATATTTCATTCTTTTGTTCTCTCATTGTTTTTCCAAAAATCCTAATGGAATTGCCAACTGCCCAATAGTTAGCTTTTGGGCAGTTGATTGGTAATTTCCAAAAACAAGCTTCTAAAAAGTTTCTTTTCCTTTTATTGGACTTGTTCGACAACCCGGTTGGTTGTCTCACAAGTCTTGCGGTTTTTCAGGCTAAAGCCTTACAAAACCGCGTTTTTTAATATGAAGTTGTTCAGAAACTGAAGTTTCTGAATAACTCTATATATGTTTTCGTATGAAAACAACAGTTTTGATAAGGAGTTGTATTAATGAAAAAACTCAATAACACAGCCAACAAGATGTGTGGAAATCAATTTTTTTTTTTTTTCACGAACCGCATGAACTTTTACTCCTAAGTCATTCGTTATTAGACACTGTTAGCAAAGTTAGACAAAGAGGAAATAAAGAGGCAAGACAAGGGAAGGGAGGGGGAAATGATGAATCAAAACAAGCGGCTATA
>JAITUY010000150.1 GCA_031286095.1 Treponema sp.
ATAGAGTTGTTCGGAAACTTCAGTTTCTGAACAACTTCCGCTTAAAAACAGCAAAATGCATAGCATTTTGCAAGACTTGTTCGACAACTAACCGAGTTGCCGAACAAGTCAAATGATAATGAGGTTATATTCTTAAATAAAATAAATATTTTTGAAACATTAAAAACGTCTAATAATTTTACTAAAATAGAAGACACTATAAATATTAAATTCATTGGATTTTATGGTGGAGTAAATTTAGAATCCGGAATAGTATATAAAATTAAAGTAAAACCAATTTTTGGTGAAAACTTATTGGAAATAAAAAAATGTAAGATGAGCATTGAAAAACATGAATAAATAAATTTGAAAAATAATTATTCGACAGTACGCAGCCAAAACAGGTCTGTAACCACATTTTACCGCATATATCTTGACTAGTCCTTGAGTATGCCTCAATATACTAACCGTTTATTGAATATTGCCAAAAAGAAGTGTAAAATGTACAAAACTAGCGGGGACTAGGGATCGGTGTTTGTAATCCAAGCGTGAAAAAAACACGCAATGATTTCTAACTAAAACCCCAGTCCCTGAGGAGTTATAAATGATTGTGACATTTGATTACGGCGGTGTTGTCTGCTTCATGCCTTCTCCTGAAATGAGGGGCGAAATCGCGCGCCTTAGCGGATTGTCCGACGAAGTTCTGTGGGAGCTTGACCGGAAGTACCGCGGCGAGTGGGACAGGGGTGTTTATGACGGGATTGGACATTACCGGTTCATTCTGGCAAAAGAGGGCGTATCCCTCAATGACGGCAGTCTCGCGCGTATTGTACAGGCCGATTTTGAAAGCTGGAGCCGGATAAATCCCGCCACAGTGAAGCTGATGCGGGACATAAAAGCCGCGGGTCTGCGCCTGGGGATTCTTTCCAATATACCCCGCGATTTTCCCAGGGACAGCGTGTCTGTATTCGCCGAAGCGGACATTGCCGTTTTTTCCTGCGATCTGGGCATCATAAAGCCCGAAGCCGGGATCTACGAAAAACTGCGGGAAAAAGCCGGATGCGCGTATGAAGAGATTGTTTTTTTTGATGATAAAGTTGATAATGTAAACAAGGCAAGGGAACTTGGGATACAGGCTTTTCTGTGGGAGGGGGCCGAGGCCGCCCGCACACTTGTTTCCGGCCTTACAGGAGCGGCGATATAATAAAAACAGTTTTTATTTTGATTTATGTGGCAGTCTCAATGGCTTTCCTTACCCCTTTTGGCGTGATTGGGGTTCTTATTAGTCTGCTTGGCCTTCGCAAGCCCATGCTTGTTTATATGAAATGGATTGCCGTTGGCTGGTCTCTTCTCTTGATTAAAATAATCGGGTGCAAGGTAACTGTACTGGGCAGAGAGAACATACCCAGGGATGGCGGCGTCTGTTTTGTCAGCAACCACGGCAGCATATTTGACATCGCGCTGCTTATGGCATACGCGGGCCGGCCTTTGGGTTTTGTCGCAAAAAAAGAACTGCTGTTCATCCCCTTCCTGAATATCTGGATTTATATGCTTGGCGGGCTTTTCATAAACCGGAAGAACCCGCGAAAGGCGCTGGAAACAATAAACGCCGGAGCGGAGCGGATAAAAAAAGGCGGGGCAATGATCATTTTTCCCGAAGGCCACCGTTCACGCGGGCAGAACCTTTTGCCTTTTCACCCCGGCTCCTTCAAGCTGGCTACCCAGTCCGGGTCTGTAATAGTTCCGGTAGCCCTAAAAGGCACACGGGAAATATATGAAAAAAACTACCGTGTTAATCCCGCCCCTGTAGGAATAACTTTTTGCAAGCCCGTCAACACAGCCGATATTCCCCCTCATGACAGAAAACAGGTGCTGGCGGAGCGGATATTTAATATCATTAAAGATGGATTGGGAGAGACCGGGGCTAGTGTTCCGTAAGCTTGTTCAAAAGTTCCGCAGCCGCATCGAAATTAAAATCCTTAAACGCCGCGGCGGCATTTTCCAGCAAAGCGTTGTTCCGCTCGCCGAAATCATAGGTCAGCAAATCGTCTATAACATTAAGACCGGCGTCGCTGTCAAAATCAGAAGCGGCTGCGAGCGCTTCCCCAATTTTTTCTTTTAAGCAGGCCGCATCCCCGCTCTTTCTCCTGCTTTTTGTTTCAGCGTTGTCCGGAAAAATGGCTGACAGATCTTCGTGCAGTTTCAAAAGCTTATCCCTGAAAACAGGAAACATCTCCACGCAGAATTCAAAATCGTTTTCTTTGGAAGCCGTTTCCATCCTTAACGCCGCCTCGGATAAACTCATGGCTCCAATGGTGGACAGCGCGGATTTCATGGCGTGTATTGAAATTGAAAACCCGCTTATATCCCCCTGTTTTATTTTCGAGTTCATATCGTCGCATTCTGGTACGATTTTGCGGTTGAAAAGCTCCACTGTTTCCCGATACATGTTTTCCATGCCGGAAACGCGCCTAATCCCGATTTCCGCGTTGATTTCGTCGATTTTGTACAGTTCAGAAAGAAATCCGCTGGTTGTTTCTTCGTCTTCTTCTTTTCTTTCTATTGTTATCTCATTTCTTAATTCTATTTTTTCCGCCGGCAGCCATTCTTTCAGGATTTTGTACATTTCCTGAATATCAACCGGCTTTGAAATAAACCCGTCGAACCCGTTGGTTAAAAACATTTCTTTCGCGCCCTGAACGGCGTTAGCTGTAAGCGCTATTATTGGCAGGCGTTTGTATTTATCGCCCATTTTTCTTATTATGCCCGCCGCTTCAACGCCGTCCATTTCAGGCATCATGTGATCCATAAATACAATGTCATAATCGTTCTTTTGAACCAGCTCAATGGATTCCTTTCCGGAAACAGCCTTATGCGCGTTAATTTCAAACAAACCGAGCAGCCCTTCGGCGACTCTTATGTTGAATTCATTGTCGTCTACAACCAAAATTTTGGCGTCCGGCGCGATTAGGGTATGCCCATCCAGCAAACCTTTGTTTGCTTTAACCTCTTCTTTCCTGCCCAACACAATCGGGATTATGATCAGGAAGACGCTTCCCTGTTCATATTCGCTGTCGACAATTATTTTCCCGCCCATCATCTCCACAAAAGTCTTGCTGATTGAAAGCCCCAGTCCTGTTCCGATTATGCTGCGATTTTTATCGGTTTCGATCCGCTGGAAAGTGTTAAACAGTTTCGGCATGTCTTCTTTGCGAATTCCCATGCCGCTGTCCTTAATCTCAAACATAAGTTTGTCTTCGGCTGCTGTTATCTTAAACTTAACATACCCTCTTTCGGTATATTTAACGGCGTTTCCGCAAATATTTGTTAATACCTGTTTAAGCCTTATATCATCGCCGTACAGATAACGGGGCATCTTCCCTTCGGTTTCATATCTGAATTCAATGCCCTTTTTCTTTGTTATATAGCTGAACATGGAATGAACATTATCCAGGAGCAGGTTAAAATCGTAATTAATCGGGTTAAGCTCCAGTTTGCCCGCCTCAATTTTTGACATATCCAATATGTCGTTGATAATGGAAAGAAGAGAATGGGCGGATACCCTTATATCGTCGACAAAACCCATCTGCCGCTTGTTGAGCGGCTCGTAATTTAAAAGATCCGTCATGCCTATAATGGCGTTCATCGGCGTCCGTATTTCGTGGCTCACGTTGGCTAAAAAAGAAGTTTTATGCTGATTTTTCATTTCCGATTTGGTTCTGGCCGCGTCAACGCGAATAAGAACGAAGATCAATACTGACGAAAGCGCCACGCCCAATAATATGAGGATTAGGGCCATATTGGATATGCTTTTATAGTTCGGTCTTTTAGGCGTTATAATGCCCATATTCCAGCCGTTATTGAGGGTTTTAAAAGAGGCTATTGATTCTTCGCCTTTATAGGATTTTACGGAGCGTTCTGAAATTGGTATTCCGTTCTTTAAATCATACGCAAAAATTGAAAAAGGGATTTCCTTGTGTTCGAAAACATTTTTCCCGACAAATTTCTCATTCGGATGGGCGAGTACAACCATATCTTTACTGACCAATAGTCCGTATCCGCCCTGGGCTGAAACCGTATTAATGACATATTTTTTGATATTGTCGATCCTTACGCGGTAACTGACAACGCCCAGACGCTTTCCTTCATCATTAAAAATACAATTCGAATATACAAGCATAATATTACCGTAAACCAAATCATGATACATCAAAGTTTCCGCGATTTTTCCGTCCGCCGCGACCGCGTTCGTATACCAGGGGCGCTGCGTTGGAACAAAATCATCCGGCCTGTTCCAGGCAAAACTTTCTATAAAAACGGGTCCGTGAGGAAGCGTTTCAAAATACCCCATAAAGCCGTTAAAAAACAGATAGTTTTGTTTATCCAAAGCCAGATAATTTGACAGATCCTTGAAATATTCCCGCAGCTTGTCCTCGTCATCGCCGTTCATTATCATGTTCCGCACTGTCTGTGAAAATCTGTCCAGCGTTATTTGCGGCTCCAGCAGATCAGATGCAATTTGGGTCTGCACTGAAGCGAAAACATTTTCCGTGTTTTGGCTTACATACTTAGGTACAATATCGAACGTGAAAAAATAACTTAAAATAACCATTATTAAGAAAGAAAAGATAGTAAACATTATCTGAACATACAACATTCTCTTTGACGATATTCTTTTTAACAGGGAATTAATCGCAGACATAAATACTTACACCGCCTTATATAATAAATATACTAATTATTACACAAGATACTTGCAAATTTTATCAAGAAGAATATCTTTGTTTATGGGCTTGATAATAAAATCGACCGCTCCGGCTTCCACCGCCTTCGCCAGATGTTCTTTTCTGGCGTTACCTGTCAGGAAAATGATCGGGGCTTTACTGCCGTTTTCCTTTATTTTTGCCGCGAGTTCATATCCGTCCATTCCGGGCATTTCTATATCCAAAAGAAAAATATCCGGCTGGTTTTTTTCAAGATATTTCAGGGCGTCTCTGCCGGAGGCTACACAGGTTAATTTGTATCTGGTATCCTGAAGAATTTTTTTAAGTATGGTCAGGAAAAAAACCGTGTCGTCAACCGCCAGTATTCGCTTGTCTGTTTTTGGACCGTCGTTTGCGGCTTTTTTTGCCGGCAAAGCGGAGGCGTTCATCTTATGCTGCGCCATCTGAATATCAATGGATAACATGGACAATGTCGACAGGAAGTAGCGTATATAGGCTTCAAGTTTCTCATGCGTGGTGTTGTCAATCGTGCCAATCTGCTTTGCGCAATCCTGCGCCATTTCGTCCGCGTGAATTTCTTCCAGTATTTCCCGGACCAGCGTCAGGTGTTTTATAAAAGCGCCGTTATCATTATCTTTCAGCGCTTGTTTTATATTTTCTTCCTGCGTCGGAAAGTTATCGGTAAATTTGTCCAGTAAACGGATATAATTGTTGAACTCTTCTTTTTCCATTTTTTCAATTTTTCCGGCGATTTTTAATTCAGAAATCTCAAGCAGCCGTTCTTTTAATTTATTTTCTATTAGTTCGTCCGCGGGCTTAACAGCCGCCGGGGTTTGCGCCGCAGATTTCTGCGCATCGTCAGACGGCGCGTCTGTCTGCCTTTCCGCCTTCTGAATATCAGCGGATAACATGGCCAGGCTTGACAGAAAGTAACGTATATAGGCTTCTATCTTCTCATGTTTTTCGCTGCCGAACCAGCCAAGGTGTTTTGTACAATCCTGCGCCATATCGTCGGCATATATTTTTTTCAGCATATCCCGAATCTGCGTAAGGTCTTTTGTCAGGGCGTTGTTGTCCCTCACTACCAGCGCGGCCTTGATTTTTTTCTCAAAACCGGGAAGGTTGTCTGTAAACGAATTCAATAACTGGACATAATTTGCCAGCTTGCCCTCTTCCATTTGCTCTATTTTATCGGCCAGTTTTAATTCTGAAATCGCAAGCAGCCGTTCCCTGTTAATCATTTTTAATTCTCCTTTTTCTGCCCAAAATCAGCCGAAAATAATAAAATTTTAAAAAATGGTATTATATTATAATTTTACCCCCCATTGCTTGCGGTGTCAAGACGGAGTTTATGGTAAAGATACGGGCTGGCTATTTGTATTGCAGGGCGATTTCCTGGAAGCGCTCCTGGATATGCGGCATGGCGTCGGCTAAAACAGGATCAAACTGGGTCCCCCTGCCGTCGGTAATTATCTTGACGGCTTCGCTGGAAGGGAACGCGGACTTGTAAACCCGCGCGCAAACAAGAGCGTCATATACATCGGCTATCGCCGCCAGACGCGCCGTTAGCGGTATATCGGTTCCGCCGATCTTGCGGGGATAGCCCTTGCCGTCCCAACGTTCATGGTGACCATAGCAAATATCTTCGCAGTGTTTGAGGTACAGGGAACTTTTTACATCACCCAATTCAGCTATTATTTCCTTGCCCCGCGTGGTATGGGTTTTCATTATTTCATATTCATCCGGGTCCAGTCTGTCCGGTTTAAGGAGTATGCGATCCGGAATGGCGATTTTACCGACATCGTGCAGCGCCATTGATTTAATAATTATGTCTGGTTTAAGGTTAAA
>JAITUY010000191.1 GCA_031286095.1 Treponema sp.
AGCCTTATCAGCTTTACCCCGAAGCTGGACATACAATCCCAGGCAAGCGAGGTGCAGGTGCTGGGGTGGGACATCCTGAGGGCCGAAGGGTTCAGGGGCGGCGTAAAGGCGGGGGACGTTGAGCAGAAGATAGGGGGGCGCAAAGACTGGACAAAGGCGAGCCGCGGCGATGACGGGAAATGGGTAGACTACCATTACATGGACGGAATAGCCGGCAGCGCTGAAGCGAAGGACATGGCCCATGCGTTAATGAGGGAGAAGAGCTTTAAGCTATTGAGGGCCGAGGGGAGCGGAGAGGACAACCAAAAACTGTCCGCCGGGATGCCGGTAACGGTAAAGAACGTGGGGACAGCGTTCAGCGGGGAGTACATAGCGGAGCAGGTACACCACCGGTTCAGCCTTGAAGAAGGGTACACGACCGATTTTATTCTAAAGCGGAACATGCTGAACATGAAAATAACAATGACAATATAATAGTGGAGAGAACAGAATTGCCTTTTCCTTTAACAATCGGCGAGGGAAATAAAACCCATATAGAAGATGATTACAAAGCAAGTGATATGAAGTACGGCACGTTAGAAGGCTCCCGGCATATTCATGAGGAAAACGATTTCAGTTTATCTAAAATAGAAGACGTTAGCATTATTGAAAAGTTGGAAAAAGACATAAAACTCCCCAAAGAAACACTTATTGCCCGTTTTGAAAACCTGGCGAAACTTACGTCAATGGGGGCCCTGCAAACAATTAATTTAGATTTAATTAAAAAATTTGTGAACGACAACGATAAGCCCAAAAGCTGTTTCAACAATAAAACTCTTACTGATAAAGTACTTAAGCATGAAGAAACAAAAGAATTTAAGGAATCTATCGTAAATGTGTTTAGAAGTCAATTAGACAGTCATAAAGGCGTCCTTCGTAAAGTTAATATTCCTGATAAAGACATTATAAAGCCAAATTTCTCCAAAATATTAGATCCTTTTAAAGGACTAATGTTTGCAATACATTCTATTCAGGCGTGTTATGCAAGTGTTACCGAATACGCTTATGACGCTGAAAGGAAAGAATTTGACGCGGTGATAGAAATAACCTTGCACGACCATTTTGGAATGTCTTACGTTGAGCAGGGGAACCGGACGGCGGCCAGGAGCGCCTGCTCCTGTGTCCCCTCAAGGCGGTCATAGCCGACATACTCGCGGACGGCCGCGCCGTTTTTCTGTTCGACTCGGCATATATGCCGCAAGCAGTTGTCGTTTTTCTTGCGGTCGCGGCTTCGGGTAAAAGCGATATCGTTCTCTTTACACCAGATTTCTGTGGCGTAGTTGATAAATTCCGAGCCTTTTGAGCTTTTCCGCTATTTCTCCTTTCGGTTAGACAGCCGCTTTTTCTCCGGCTTGATTTTTACCGCCTTGCCGTCCATGTACAGCACGACCTGTTTTACCGGCTTTGCCCCCAGGAGTCTGACAGCGGATTTCCGATGGCCGCCTGTGAGCCTGGTGAATTCGTCCAGCAGCGCCTTCTTCTCTTTTTTCGATGCCTTTTGATAACGGAGCTTATGTTCCCTCGCTACCGCCTTTTTTTCTTGCATGTTTAACCCCATTCGGATACCCCCCTTGCGGCATCCTTCGGACTAAAGTCCGCGTTTAATTTGGGTAACATTTTCTATTTGAGGCATCTCCTTTTTTCGGTAACATTTTTCATGAGGCAACGCGGGTACTTCACAAATATCCGGATAATTGGTATAATTACAAGCGTAAGGAAATTGCTGTAAACGTGGAGTACTAATGAAACAAAATATATCCGTTGTTCCCATGCTGTTTGCAAAGGAACTAAAACTGTCCGCGAAAATGCTCTATGGATTTTTCAAAATAGGCAAAGCGCGTCTTTTTCCCAAGCATGATTATAACTATAATCATTTTAAAAATCTTGGGCTTGTGTATTTTAAATTAACTGCGGCCTGTAATCTGCGCTGCGTAATGTGCGGGCAGTACGGCGACAAGGGCATAATGAAAGACTGCGCCGCTGAGGAAACCAAAAAAACGCTTCCTTTGGAAACATGGAAGAAGTTCATTGATGAAATCGCGCCGCAAAGGCCCGTCACCTATATTTGGGGCGGGGAACCGTTTTTATATCCCGACCTTTTCCCGCTTGCCAAATATATGGTGGACAAAGGCTTGTTTTTCAGCGTAAACACCAACGGCACGCTCATGGAAAAACACGCGGAACAAATTGTACGCGACAAATGGAGTACCATTTTTGTCTCGCTGGACGCATTCCGGGAGGTAAACGACGAGCTTCGCGGCAAGGGCGCTTATGACAAAGTAATCGCCGGGTTTAAGGCGATCAACCGCGAAAAGCAAAAACAAAAATCAAATTATCCGTTTCTGGCGGTAGTTACGGTTGTTACCAACAAGAATTATATGGATCTGCACAACCTTGCGGAGGCAAGCAAAGAATACAATCTGGATCTTCATGTTTTTAATTTGGGAACCTACACCAACGACAAGATCGTTGAAACCCAGCGCCGTTTTATGCGCGAAAAATTTGACACCGATATTGACTGCCTTGAAGCTTACAATACGGGTTACAATCTTGGAATCGACGGCGCCAGGCTGCATGATATTCTTCAAAATCTCCATAATAACGATTACGGCCATACGATGCTTACCGTTCCCGTTTTAAACCCCGAAAAAACCCATACCTATTACGCCGATCTTGAAGTCCCGGTGCGAAACCATTGCATTGTTCCCTGGTGTCAGGCCAATGTCAATTACAACGGCGACGTGCATTTCTGCGCAGATTATCCGGATTACATTCTTGGCAATATTAAGGAACAGTCTTTTAAGGATATTTATAACGGCGACCGCGCCAACAAGTTCAGAAAAACCATTCATGAATGTGAAGGGGGCATGTTCCCCGGATGCCTGCGCTGTTATCAAAATATGCTGTTTGGGAAAAAAATAAAAGGATTTTGAACATCAGGCGCGTTGATCAGCCTTTTTTTTGCACATAAACCCCGTAATTGGCGCAGGTCATGTCCATTCCCGCCTCATGGAAACCATTCTGTATGTTTTCAAAAAGCGACGCATAAATTGCCGGAACTTTGTCTACTTCTTTCGTGTAACAGTTAATCTGGTAATGGGCGTAAAAATTATCCAGACCGGTTTGCAGCACGAATGGTTTGGGCTTCTTCTCCACATAATCCGTCGCAAGGGCGGCGTTAACAAGAATCTTGTGAACGGTTTCCCAGGGTGTCGCATAACCAAACGTAATCTCCGCGTAGAGTATCAACCCCTCGGCGTCCCCGTCGGACGACGTATTGTAGTTGGTAATGCTGGAGCCAAGTATGAGCATATTCGGAAAAGTTACATATTCGTTTTTATGCGTTTTAAGCCGTACAACCATCAGGTTTTTTTCCACAACAAAACCTGTGGTTTCCTTAATCTGTACGCGGTCGCCGATTTTAAAAGGCCGCATATAGGTGATTACAAGCCCCGCTACCAGGTTCCCGATTGCGCTGGTCGAACCGAAAGAAAAGATAAGGCCCACAAATACCGAAACCCCCTGGAATATTCTGGACTCGGAACCGGGGAGATACGGGTACACAATCGCCACGGTAAAAGCCCACAATAGCACCTGTAAAATCTTGAAAGTCGGCTCGGCCCAGTCGGCGTAGAATCCGTGCAATACCAGCTTTCCTCTTGCAATCTGGGTGGAAAAAAATTTCAAGAATTTAATCACATAATGTGTAATGGCGACAATGATAACTATTTTAAACAGATTCGGGATGTATCTGATTGTGTTAATAACAATTTCCTTAAGCGGGTTACGGATGTAGCCAAAAATGGTCGCCGCGAGATGCCGGGTGGATGGAAACAGGCTGAACTCTATAGGCACGGTAATAAACAGAATAAAACCGCTTACTACATATTTTAATGTTTTAAAAAAAACAAGAAAAACATCAACAATCTGTTTTGTGCTGAGGATCTTGATTTTTTTAATAACCAGCGGTTTGATCTTTTCCTTGCCGGATTCCATTAATTTGACGGAAATGGAATTAAACAGCTTCCAAATAAACCATATCAGCAGCGCCAGAGCGGCAATTATCGCCAGCGCAATTCCCAGTCTGACGAAGAAACCCAGTCCCAATGCCGAGTCTTCGGTTTCAACAACGGTCTTCTGCGCGGTTTCCGTTTCAAAGGCCGCGTCTGCAATTTTGGCGGCAAGTTCCGTATCTTCGGCGTTCCTTTCCCGGGATGTTTCCTGCGCCGGAACGGCATCCTGCCGTTCAAGCGGCGGCTGAAGCATCGCTTCTGCGGCAGAGGCGGCGGGATCGCCGCCATTAATGGCGCTTTCCTGGGCTGACAGGGACGGCATAGAGAATAAAACAATGACAATAAATATGCTGAAGTATTTCATATAATCATCAATCTCCCTTAAATATCTTTATTAAAGAATTAACAACCACCGGGCCGGAAATAAATGTCGCAATGGAACTGCCCAAACTTGATAAAAAAAACACCAGCAGAACCCTGGTTATCCGGTTACGGTACAGGCCTTTAAGACTGGCTGAATCCGCCGAAATATTCTCTGCGTCAGAGACCTGGGGTTTGCGGACAACTACCTGTACAAGTCCTGACAACATGCCTACGCCTATGAAAGGGTTTAAGGATGTGAAAGGAGCGCAAAGGAAAGAAACCAATACCGCAAGCGGATGCGCCAGAGCCAAAACGGCCCCTAATGCGGCAAGGCCTCCGTTCCATAGCACATAGAGCCGCAGCATGTTTTGAAATTCACTGAAATCGGCATGGAGAAAACTGCGGAGGAAACCCGCGGCAATAACAGCCAGGATTAGCGCCGGAATAATCCACCTGGCTGCTTTTGAAAGCAGGGTCTTTGGGGGAATGGTTTCAAGTTCGGCAAGCCCTTTGGGGTCGGCGGGGGCCTCTGAAGCAAATTTCTCCAGCCAGGCCTGTATGCCCCGCAAATGCCCCGCGCCGACAACGGCAAGGGTTCCGGCTTCGTTTTTTGACTGTCCGGACGCCGCCCAAATTTTTGTTGCAAGATAGCGGTCGCGCTCGTCAATCAATGTTTCCTTGACGGCGGGCAGGTATTTTGCCAGCTCATCCATCATGTTGTCAAGCTCGCTGGAATTTTTCAGGTTTTCTATTTCCTGCGCGCTGAGTTTTTCCGTTACAAACGCGCTGGACAGCAGCGCGGCCAACAGCTTGCACTTGCTCCACAGGCTGCAACAGGCCCATGCGCGCCGCAGAGTCAGATGTATCTCGCGGTCGCAAAGGCTGAAATCAATCCCCATTTCTTTGGCGGCATTCACGGCGGCGATCATTTCTTCGCCGGGTTTTACGCCAAGCTCGTTTCCCATGCGGCGCTGAAAACCGGACAAAGTAAGATTTGCTATCAGCAGAAAACCCTTGCCCTCTTTCAGCACCTTTGTAATATTTAATTTCTCCCAGCTATCCTGCTTTGTAATGGCGGCATAACGGCTTTCGTCCAGTTCCACGCAGACCATGCCGGGGTTTTCCCCGCGGATCGCGCCGGTTACCTCGTCAATGCTTTCTCTGGAAACATGAGCGGTTCCAATCAGATGTATTTCCCTGTTTGCCAGCGTCAGATGTACGTTATTTGTGTTCATGGTGATCCTTATAAATCGTTTAATCCCCGTTCTTTAAGTATAAAATCGTTTATTTTCCACTCAATGGCGTGGATCCGGTTCATATCCTTTACCTCCAAAAAAAATTTGTTGGCCAGGGATTTGTTCCCCCTTGCATCATAATAATGCGCGATATAGAACATCATTTTTGACTTTACGTCAAGGTTTTGCTCCCTGTTGATTTTATCTACCATATCGCTGTCGCCTGAAAGATCATGGTACAGCCTGATAATATGCCAGTCGGGAGAATCGCGCGGAACGGTACGCAGCACCTGGGCAAGAAACTGTTTGGGATCGCTCATGCGCCCGCCTTTCATCCAGTTAATTGCAGCTAACATAGCGTAGTTTAATTCTTTTGGAGCCTGCCTGTACGCCGCAAGAAAGGCGTCTCTGGCTTCAATATACTGATTATTCCTCATCTTGATTATGCCAAGACCTTCCGCGGCAAAATAATAATCCGGCTTGATCTTCATTATGGCCGTGTAATCCTGCTCGGCGCCTTTGTAATCGCCGGATTCATCCCTGATTCCGGCGCGGTAAACATAAGCCAAAAAACCGCCCGGATCCAATATAACCGCGCGATCCAGATCTTCAAGCGCGTCTTTTCTGCGGTTCAACTCAATCAGGACAGCGGCCCGATCCACACAGACCCAGTAATTATCCGGCTCGATTTCTTTCGCCGTGTCCAGGTCTTTCAATGCGTCCTGTAAAAAACCGGCTCCTTTATACAACCGCGCCCGTTCATGAAACGGCGTTACCCACTGGGGGTTTTGCCTTATTGCCCTGTTGAGCAGTTGTTCGGATCTTTTGGGATCGTTAGTATAGCGGTACACAACCGCCCTGCCAACCAGAGCTTCCCGGTAATCGCCGTCTATTGCCAGCGCCTTTTCAAACTGCGCCGCCGCGGTCCGCAATGACTGGGCGCGAAGGGCTATGTAGCCCAGTTCGGTTATAGCGTTGAGGTTTTTGGGGTCTATCGAAACCACCCGTTCCAGCAGTGTCCGCTGTTCCCTTTCCTTGCCTTCCAGAGAGGCGGAGGACGCGAGTACAAGCAGGGCGTCAATATTTTTGGGATCGCTGGCGGCGATCCCTGACGCGATAGCGCGGGCATCGGCGAAGCGTCCCGTGGAATTAAGGAGCGAAGCCCGCAGCAGTTGGATTTCCGGGGTATGCCTTACAGAACTGTCCATTTTGTCAAAAAGCTCAAGCGCGGACAGATATTCCCTGCGGGTCATAAGCCGAGAAACTTCGGTAAGTATGGCCTCTGTGTCTTCCGCCGTTTCAGCGGCGGAAAAAACGCCCGCGCCAAGCATAAACACAAGCGCAGCGAACAATTTATACGCCCTGCGGCCAATTTCTATTCCCATAATGTGGATGTTATGATACCATAAACTTCAGTCTTAGGCAATTCAACTTCCAATGACTGAACTTTTGGGAAGTTGAGCCTTTTCCCAAACCCGGCTGGTTTTGGAAAAGGTTTTTGAAAATCTTCAGTTGCCAAAAGTTAACTTATGAAGGTTTGGATACGATGAAAAGGCGCGTTTTAACCCGCTTGGCATGGTTGTTACTCTTCTACTGCGCGGTTTTTGTGTTGTTGGTTGTAATGCAGTTTACCCGCAGCGGGAATTTTTCCCGAAAGATCGGCGATATGCTGGTAAGCGGACATTATTCCCTTTCCGCCGATACCGGGGACTCGTCCGCGAAAGAGTCAGAACCGGCGGGAGGTAAACGGCTTCTTGAAGGCAGGGCAATCGTTTTTTTTGGCGGGCTGGAATTTCAGCTTGAATTCCCGCCTGATCGGGACAATGGATTATCCTTAATTGATCCGGAAGGCGGGCGGCGGCAGGTATCTTCGGGATTTATTGAATTTTTGGATAATGAAGCGATCTTCACCCTTGACACAGATTCGGAAATTTCCTTTATCAACCATAATTCCGGAAAGGAACAGAACGGGGCGCCCGAATTGCGGATAAGCGGAAAATTAGCCGAGGGCGTTTCCGCGGTGGAGATTCCCTTCAGGCTGCTGCGCTCTTCGATCAACCGCGACGGCGGCGTGTTAAACATATCGTATAACGAAAACCGTTACCAGTTCAGCCGCGGCCTTGACGGTCTTGAGGAAGGCCGCTTTGTCCTGTCAGCCGCCGTACCGGTAATCGTCTATCGCGCCGTAACTGATACAAAAAAAGTCGATCCTGCCGGCTTCATCCTGCCGCAGGCTGAAACAGTCCAGGCTTTCAACAACGCGGCTGCGCTTTGGACTGCCGCTAATTTTGAACTATGGGGCAAAAATATGCCTCCTCAGGGCGATGAGGATATGGTTATCGCCTGGTGCGCCGAGTCGCTAAGGCGGGGCGTTTACCAATCCGCGGCGTCCGTAATACCGCTTGGTTTCAGCCGCAGCCCCGGACGAACATGGGAATCCGCCGTGTACCAGTTTGACCGGAGGATCGGCCTATGGGAAAGGGAAATCAGGACAATCCACGCCATTGAGCGTGATAAAGCAGGCCGCGTAGCGCGGCAGTTGGCGGAAAAAGATATTGGCATTTTTACAGAAGGCCGCATTGTCGAATTTTTGGCTGTCCGGGGCAATGACCGTTTACTTGATGATGTTCTTTCCATTGTTCAGGACATTAACCTTTCCGCCGTAAGCCTTGAAACAAACGCGGGGATTATCGAAGCCTGCGTTGATATGGGCAAATGGCATCCCGATACGGCCAATCCCTTTGAAGCGCTCACAGACCAGATTCTCCAGCTTGTTGTTAACGGACTGTACAGAAACGAAGATCACGTTTTCATTTTTTCGTCCGGCCAGGCGGATATGAAACTTAATTTGCGTATGGGTATGGCTCTCCATGAATGGGGTGAAAAATCCGGACAGACCGTCTGGGCCGGGGTTGGACGATCCGTAGTACTCTCTGTTATTTCATTGGCGAACGGTAACGGATGGGTTCCGGCATTCCTTACAATGGATGAAAACAATGAATATACCGCCGCTGCCGACAGGATTAGCACGGCAAAATTGTACCGTTTGCTTGGCGGCAATGAATACCTCCCCCACGCGGCGGCGGCCGGAGCAAACGGCGTATGGGCGTGGACAGCCGCCTCATCCGTAAACGTTACGCAAAATGACAGGCAAATGGATATTTCTGTCAGGTTTCCGGTTAATGAAACCCATTATATCATGCTTCGCAATGTAAAGCCGTTCCCCATATTGCAGATATACGGGCAGAACTGGCGCAGGGCCGCTGACTTTGAAAGCTACTACAACGCTTCAGGCTGGTACTATTCCGAGCAGGAACAAACGCTTGTGCTAAAAATCGCCCATCGTTCAAATACGGAACTTGTAAGGATTCTTTTTGTGGCGCCCGCGCCTCCGCCGCCTCCCCCCCCGCCTCCGCCGCCCGCGCCTCCGCCTGAACCTGATGTTCTTGATACGCAATAGTTATGTAACAATAAATTTTTAGAGAGGTTATTATATGATGAATTCTAAAACCAGGATTTTACTGTTTTTGGCTGTACTGGTTTTGCTTATGTCCTGTTTCCGGCAGAAGGCGGGCGGACAATCCGCGGGGCCGCTTACATCGCTGCGCTACGGATATAATTCCGAGCCGACTACCTTTGATCCCTTAAACCCTTCCAACACGGCGGACGGCAGAAGCATACTGTTTAACGTCTTTGAAGGACTGGTAAAGCCGGACTCAGGCGGCGCGCTCCGGCCATGTATCGCGGAATCGGTTACAATGGAAGAATTGGGGCGCGTATATAACTTTAAGTTACGGCAAGGAGTACGCTTCCACGATGGTTCGCCGTTAACTTCAGCCGATGTTAAATTTTCACTGGACACCGCAAAATCCGCCGGTTTTATTGGCTTTGACGCCGTAGAAAAAATAGAAAACAACGGCGACTATTCCGTAAAAGTGGTTCTCTCGCGCCCCGATCCGGATTTTCTCCCGTATCTTACCGTCGGCATAGTAAAAGCCAACAGCGCCGACCGCGACAAAAAAGCCATAGGCACAGGGCCGTATTTTATTGAAAGCTATGCCGTTCAAAGGGAACTGGTGTTAAGGAAATTCGCGGATTATTGGCAGGATAAGGTTCCGATACTGGATACAATTACAATAGTGTTTTTTGCGGATTCAGACGCCTCGGTCCGCGGTCTGCACGCGGGCAGCATTGACGGGGTCGAAGTTACCGGCAATCTTGCCAGCCAGCTAAGCCACGAGCAATTTGACATTATTCCCGGCTACACCGCTATGGTGCATTTGCTTGCCCTTAACAACGCGGCTCCCCCCCTTGACGACATCCGCGTCCGCCAGGCGATCAATTACGGCATTGATATACAGGGGATCATCGACGCGGCGTTTTTCGGCAATGGCGAACCGTCCGGCAGCCCCCTGATACCCGGGCTGAGGGCGTATTATGAACATTCACTGACCAATCCCTACCCTGTTGATCTTGAGAAAGCCCGTTCGCTGCTCAAGGAAGCGGGCTACGGCGCCGATGTCGCCGGCGGCGACGCCGGCGGCGGTGCCATCGGCGAGAACGGGAAAAAACTTTCCCTGGAAATTACCGTCGCGTCACTCTACAAAATGCACGTGGACACAGCCCAGGTAATCGCCGACCAGCTCGCCAGGATCGGAATCGATGTCAGCATAAGGCTTGTCGAGTGGGCCGCCTGGCTTGATGACGTATACCACAGGCGGAAGTACCAGGCGACGATCATCTCCCTTGACAGCCCCATTGTCTCGCCGAAAGGTTTCCTTTCACGTTACCGATCAGACGACAACAGTAATTTCATCAATTATTCCAGCGCCGCCTTTGACAAGGTGTTTGACGCGCTTCTCGTTGAACCCGACGAGGACAAGCGCATAGCCCTGTACAAGGAAGCCCAGCGCATTATTTCCGCCGACGCCGCCAGCGTCTACATACAGGACATACTGGGTTTTCGCGCCTTACGCGCCGGGCTTTACGGCGGAGTGCTAAACTACCCCCTGTACGTCAATGATTTTGCGGCAATGCACCCCGCGGCAAAGAGCAGTGAGCAGTGACAAGTGAGCAGTTAGCAGGTTTACTGCTAACTGCTCTCTTGTATTGTCTTTGGTGACAGATACCGTTTGCGAAATATTTTGCAGATTATTATTACAATGCAAGATATGGCCAGATTGATGGAAGCGTCTGGTATTAGGACAGAAGCTACAAAATGGGTTCAAGACGATTTGTAATATTTTTATTTCTAGTACTCTGTAAAGACTAAACGTTCACAATACCTTTTTCCCAAATATACTCACACGGAGACAGAAAGGCACAAAGTTAAACAAATAATCTCCAAATCTCGCCAATTCTCTGTGCCTCCGTGCCTGCGTACCGAAGGTACGATGTGTGAGGTCTTTTTGTTAACTTTTAGCTGTTACAGACTACTAGCAATGTTTCTCAATAACTGTTATTCACTGTAAAAGGAGTGAAAATTGAGTATAAAGAAGATAAGCCCGATTGGAAGGAGATGTTTATGAATGATAAAAAAAAAGATTGTTTAATCCAAATGGTTATTTTAGGGGTTAGTTTTATAGTGACACTTGTATTATGCCCATATTTTGCAAACAAAGGAGCTGTTAGATTAGCTCAGTACAGCTCATATCTTATATTAGGACCATTGGGGGTATATATAATTTTTGGCAAATGCGTATATATTAAAGGCGAGCTTCTTACCATGCCAAAAAAAATAGTGTATGGATTATTTCTTATTTTAGTTATGCCACTATCATTTCTTTTGTGGGCGTAGTGTAACCTTATTCAAAATCATCAGGAAAAATGATTTCCCACGCAGAAAACCATTAAAAAAACAGCAGGAAAAGTCCGGCAGTTATAGAAAAGCATGAAAAAATAACTACATTTCTTGATAAAATTAGTCATATATTGGCATCTTGGCTAAAAATAGTGTTTTTGAATCTTTAATAATCATTGATTTTTGAGGAAGAGAGATAGCAAAAGAATGCCTTGAAGAAATTAATAAGGGGTATGGGAGGAGGGGAGAGATTACCGTTGGTATTTTTTCAGTATTGTCCTCTTGTCATAAATTTAAAAATGTGGTATAAATATGATATATATGGAAAATAATGAACAGGATATTTCAATTTCTTATAATATTAGTCATATATAGGTGAGATTAAGAATGGTTGATAATTCCAGTATTTTAACTAAACTTGGCCAAAAAATCTATAATTACTTTCTTGAAATTACAGGACCAGGCGAACCATTTCTTTTGCTAATTGAACCTTTTGAGTATAATAGATTGAAAGAAGAAACAGGGAATATAAAAGATGTGGATCGTGCCCTTAAATCAACAAGCAGTACCTTTACTAATGATTATATTCGTATAGCAGTAGCTAATTTGCAAGTTCAATTAATTTATAATATTGATTTCAAAAATATAATAGATGATAGTTTTTACAGAAAAATGAAAGATTTTTATCCAAGTCTAAAAGATAATAATGAAGTATCTCAATATTTTAGGGAAATCGATCAAGAAAAAATATGGGAAAAAGTGAGGGATATATTTGAAAAAGAAGGCAGGCTTCTACAAATACCTAAAAAGAAAAACGGTTCCGGACGTTTTGTTCAATTTCCTAAATCTCAAAGACTTGTTACAAGTAAAGAGTTGATTGAATATGCAGATAAATTTATTAAAATTAATCTTGAACCACATCTGGTATTATCTTTCTCAGATTTTTGTAGTAAAGTATATATTAAATCAAATAATTTAAATAATGAAGAATATGAAATAATAAAAAAAATTGTTTTTTCATTCTATTGTAATTGGGATGGAAGTTCAACTAAAGAATTAAGAATATCAAGACAAAGAAATAAACCACAGTTATTTTTTGATAAAAAAAATAGAAATAAATTTTCAGAAAATGAATTTGAGTTTACATTAAAAGTAGAGAACGAAGAGCTAATATATTATTTCGATGGCAAGAAAGTTTCTGAACAAGACGTTAAAGAAAAATTTAAAAATAAACAAAAATTGTCATTCTTGTATGATGAAGAATATGAAGACTGGGTATATACTACTCGACCTTTACATATGAAAAATCGTTTGCTTATCTTTATTGATAAACATGATAGTGAACATAGGCGACAAGATTTCATTAATTTTAGTATCTTTTCCACAGAAAACTATTATGTTTATCATTTTCAAAATTGTGATAACGATATTGCGAAGTTTGCATGTCTTCCCTTTATTACAAAAGAATATTTCACTATTATTGGCGGAATACGGATTATTAATTGTTGTCATTTTCGCGATGATGTGCTTGGAGCTTGGTACGATTTTGCACTCCCGAAAATCAAGCTTAATTGTAAAAATAATATACAAGTATTCATAGATTCAGAAGAAATTTTAATTAATGATAATCTTATAGATTTAACTAATTTGATATTGAAAACAAATAAGCAAAAAACTCTTATCCCTAGAGAAAAAGAATATTCAATCAAATGTACTGATTTACCACCTGTTTATTTTCTTGTAAAAGATTCGAATATTGCTAATAATGAAATAATTGAAAAAGGCTGGAAAATCTCATCGTATTCTTTGCATCCTATTAAATCAGGTGAAACTCATGATATTTCTGGTTTATTATTTTCTGATATTCAAGAGACCTCTATTAATAATAAATTAAGGTCTTTTTTATCCAAAAATGATCATTTACAAAACAGATTATTTCATGCAAGATTAAATAAAAATATTACTAATATTGAAAGAAGGAGATTATATGGCATCTGATAAGGAAGGTAAAATATACTGGGGATTAGCAGAAGAATTAAAAGGAAAAACAGCTTCACGTATAACAGTATATGGAGAAAAAAAGAATAATATTTACTTAAAATATTCTCAAGAGGACATAAAAGGATTATTTCCTCCTATTGGAAAAGTTTTTGTAACTAAACCAATATCTTCATATCAGACTTTTCAGATTGAATACAATTCTAAAAAAAAAGAAAACAAAGATAATGATGATTATTTGGCTGTTGATTTATCTTTGAAATCAATAATATTTATCAAGTTAATTACCATTCAAAAATTAGAGAATCCAGATACTTTTCCGTTGGAAGAAATTCAAAAATTATGGCAAAATCAAAAAAATCCAGAAGGAACAGGTACATATTTTATAAAAATTTCGCACAACAATGAATTGCTCGGTCCATTTATTAGAGACCAAAAAGAGCTTCGTCCTAAAACAGGTAAAGAAGTACCAGTATATGAAATCAATAATAATTTCGATGATTACATTTTTGATAATGATAAATTATTGTTTGAATTGTCTAATATACCATTTAATAAAAAAGGTGAAGTTGACTGTATGTCAAATTTACAACTACAAGATTGGTTAAGGGAAAAAATTAAAAAATCAATAAATTTTGATGATAAATCCACAATAACATTACTTGATAAAGCTAAAAAATTATCTATTTTTGATGCAAATGATCTTGATACAGCTAGACTAAAACGTGTTTCAGATTGTTTAGATCAATATAAGTTTTCATATGAAGAATTAAAAGATTTATTTGCTAAAGATGGTTTTGAGAAAACAAACAATATAATTAAGAATATGCGATCAGAGATAAAAGATGAGTATGAAAAAGAACTTAATAAAGACTTAGAAATAATCATAAATCAAAAGCAAAACATTGAAAAAGAAAAGAATATTATAATTACCGAGATAGAAAATTTAAGAACAGAAAATGAGAAAATTAAGTCAGAATTATCTGATTTAGAAAAGATGCAAAAACAAGTTAATGAAAATTATGATTTATTATTATTAAAACTTAAAGTAGATGCAAAAATAAATACCGGAATCGATTCGGGACAAAAAAATAAAATAAAACCGTTACCTTTTATTGTTTCTAGTGTTGGTAAATCATTTGACACAATAAAGGAAGATGGATTGGATCAATTCGATCTAATAAAAAAGAATTTATCCAGGACCGGTTATAATGATCATCTTTTGGATCTTTATAGAAGTGAAAATGATGTATTACTAAAGGCAAAAACGGTATTTATCCCATGTATCTCATGGGCATACATATATGCTCAAAGTATTGGAAACGCAAAGGTGTATACGATGCATATTGAACATGACTGGCTACATTATAGTGATTTTTGTAATAACGGTTTGATTGATATATGGAATGAAGCTATAAATGACAGAGCTACAAATTATATACTAGTACTTGATAAGTTAAATATTACACAACCGGAATGTGGTATGATGCCATTATTAGATGTTATAAATCGTTACAGGCCATTTCTTGAAGGTACAAATTCTGGATTACCTGATAATCTTAAGGTATTTGCTACAATACTTCCTTATAATGAAAACGAATCAGTAGGGCTGAAATTGTCAAGAAAATTGTTCAGAACATGGGGTACATTTGCTGAACCTGACAAACAAGGATATAATATTCCTATTAAGCTAAATAATTATGAACAATATGGTTATTTTAACCCAGATGATTTTTCATATCAACAACGAGAACCAGGAGACGCATATTTTGGAATACGATGATAAAAGCATTCTGTTAATTAGATCATTTCAAGAAAAAATACTTTTGTTTTTATCTATCGCTGGCTATGCTTCATGGCATATCTTAAAAAGAAATATTAACAATCTCATTGATACAGAACCGGAGAATAAGATTGTTCTAGGTGAGAATTCTGAATATTCAGTTCTTTATCCATTATTAAGAAATGGTTTTATAGAAACTGCTCGTAATCCTGAAAGTGGAAAATTAGTCTACTGTCTTGGACTTAATGTCATAATCCAGACATTAGATGATAAATTTTTTAAAATAACACCAGAAAATTGTTCTTGCGAACTAGTAGATAAAAATAATATTGGAACATTACCTATAATATCCAATGACGCTTCATTATTTTTATTAAAAAGAATATCCTCATTAGAAGACATTCTTTTGCACTGGTCTACATCTAATATTAAGATGAATTATATTTATGATAGATTTAACAAAAATCATTTCCGGAGAATTAATGAAACGGCGACAAAGTCGAATATATATACAAACTCTAATCAATTTTATTCTGAGAAATATCTAAAAACAAGAAAAGGGGGGTTGTATCTAATACCATCCATTGAGGATAATATTGACGCCATCAATATCGCATTATGTTATCTTAAAGAAATTAATAAGCAACCAATTTTTTACTACAGTTCTAAGAAAAAAAGAATTACTACTGAAGATTTTAACTCAATCATCCCAATTATTATTTGTAGAGCATTATTGCTTTGCGACTTCACGAATTATAACAAGATATTGTATAATAGGAAGTCTATGATAAACAATATTTCAATAGAACATATAACTGAATTGAAACGAATATTCGGGGAAAATGCAGTGAGGGAGGATTATGAATAATCCAATCGAAATAGGAAGAGAATTAAAAAAATCTTACTTGCAGTATATAAAAGCTGGAATACCTCTTATGGAAAAATATTATGAGGATGAACGTAATAAGATGTATGAAGAAAATGGTGTCATTATGCAACCACCATATATAGAAATTGTTAAAAAATATGAAGGCGAAAAAACTTTATCTAAAATATTCAATGAAAATAAAATTGATATTAGAATTGCCGATTTTATTAATTGCGGATTATTATATAGCGATAATAACGAAGAAAGAAAACTTTATAAACATCAGGAAACAGCCATAATTGATGTTATAAAAAACAAGAAAAATATGGTAATAACAACTGGAACAGGTTCAGGTAAAACAGAAGCATTTATAATTCCATTACTGGCAAATATTATTGAAGAATCATTTAAATGGAAAGAGCAAGGTAAGAAAAATGCTGCGTTACGCTCGATAATTTTCTATCCGCTTAATGCTTTAGCTGAAGATCAAATGATTAGATTAAGAAAATCATTAGAAAGACAAGAAGTAAAAGAATGGTATCGAAAAAACGAATTGACTAAATTTATTACGTTTGGGAGATATATAAGCCGTACACCCAAAAATAAATATGATATAAAATTTAATGATATAAAATTCCGTTGGGATTCTGTCAAACGTATTATAGATAACTGTAAAGATAAGAAACAATTAAATAAATTAAAAGAGTTAATTTTCTCCTCCCCTTGTTGTGATATAAATTCAGTTGAAATGATTGATAGAAAAAGTATGCAAAATACACCCCCTGATATTCTCATTACAAATTATAGTATGCTGAATATAATGCTGATGAGAAATGAAGAACAATCATTATTTGAAAAAACTCGTGAGTGGCTGTCTATGGATAAAAAAAATTTATTTACATTAGTAATAGATGAACTTCATACGTATAGAGGTACTGCCGGTACTGAAGTTGCATATATTATAAAAGTATTGCTCCATAGATTAGGGCTTTCTCCAGATTCACCACAGGTCAGGTTTCTTGCGTCTAGTGCCTCAATGGATTCGTCACCTGACTCGCGGGAATATATATCTACTTTTTTTGATATTGATTTTAATTCATTTTCATTAATTTCTGATAAACAGATAGAAGTAATAAATCAAAAATTGTTACCACCATTTCCCATTAAAGAAATTAGAGATATCTCTAATATTTGTATAAATAATTCATGTGAAACAGCTATAAATAAATATTTTAATAATATTGATGACAATATCATAAAATTTGTTAAAAAAAATAAATTGATTGATTGGTTGACATATTCCTTACAAAATAATAGATCCGGTAACATTTATGCTAAATCTATAAATGAGATCAGTAATATTTTGTTTGATGCGTATGAATCTAAAGATAGGCAGCTTTTTACAGAAATTTTCATTTTATTAATAAATATGTCTAAAGGAGATGATGGTTTTTCTTTACAACCATTAAGGGCACATTATTTTTTACGGAATATTGAAAAAATATATATGTGCGTAAATAAAGACTGTAATATGGTAGATTCAGAGTATAAATTTGAAAACAGACAATATGGTAAAATGTATAATACCCCCATAACACGATGTTCATGCGGATCATTGGTTTATGAAGCAATTGTCTGTAGGCATTGCGGCGAGATGTATTTTTGTGGATATATTAATAATGAGAAATTAATAAATGTACCTGACAATTTTATTCCTAGTAAACCTATTGTTCTTTATAAACCGGAAAAGGAATTATACCCTGATGGGAAAATAGACAATTGGATAACTGTTGATTTTGATTATAAAACTGGGAAAATAAAAAATGACAGATATGGTGAATACTATAAATATAAAAAAAATGAAGATTCAGATTTTCCAACCACATGTCCTCGTTGTGAATTCTCTACTACCAGATTAAGAACCAGTGATTTTTCCGCCTTGTTCAGGCATGGTACTGGTGTTCAAAAAGTAAATCAAGTTTGTGCTGATAAAATTATGCAGGTTCTATCAGGTGAAAATGAAGCGAGGAAACTGGTTATTTTTTCAGACAGCAGACAGAGTGCAGCAAAATTGTCTGCTGGCATTGAATTAGATCATTATAGGGATGTATTAAGACAGACTATATTGACCTCTTTCAATTCTAATTCTGAACTAATTGAACACTTAATTAGATGGCGTAAAGGGGATATAAAGGATTATAATGATATTCCTGAAAACAAAAGACGTTCTATAAAAGACAACGTCTATTTGAATAAAATTCGTGTTGACATAAGAGATGAAAAAGAAGGGCAACTGTCTCCATGTGAAAAAGCAATACTTGATAATAAATTAACAGGCATAAGTCCCTCATTAGAAAATATTATGAGTACTATTATGAAAAAGCTTGAAAATTCAGGGATTAATCCTGCCGGACCTTACCCAAATAATAATTATATTGATCCAATGAATAGAAACATAAGATGGTATAAGTGTATTGATTTCAATGATAATTCTTTTATTGCTAATGATCCATTAACAAGACAATTTGTGAGAGAAATGCAGAATTCATGTAAGCTGGAAATATTAAGAGTTATGTTAGGAACTCCAAAACGTTCTTTTGAATCATTAGGACTTGGATATTATCATGTACAAACATCAGTGAACAGTGTTTCTCCTGAATTTTTAGATTCAATATTGAGAATAATAGGAGAATGTAACCGTATTTATACAAATATGACTGAAGAACAAAGAAGTTTTCCAAGACGTCTTTGGAATTACATAAGAGTTGTAAAAAATGAGACCACCAGAAATCATCCATTACTTGATCTCATAAAACAAGAATTTGTTGTTAGAAATATTTTGAAAGATAATATTGATTTACGTATTACAGGAAACACTATTGTTTTTATACCTGCTAAAGAGGGAGATAATGTTTGGATTTGTCCTATATGTAACACAAAACATTTGCACCATTCAGATGGTATATGTACTTATTGTTTTTCCAATCTTCAGCCAAAACCTGAAAAACTCCGTATGGAAGAAACGTATTATACTCAAGAAAGAGATATTAATAAATTACATTGTGAAGAATTAACGGGGCAAACAAACACAAAAGATGCATTGGACAGACAACGATTATTTCAAGATATATTTTATGAAAATGAGAATGAAAAAATTGATAATATTGAGATACTAAGCGTAACCACTACAATGGAAGCCGGTGTTGATATTGGTCAATTATCAGCTGTGATGATGGGAAACGTACCACCTCAACGTTTTAATTATCAACAGCGTGTTGGTCGTGCAGGACGACGAGGTAATCCTCTTTCTATAGCTTTGACTGTTTCAAGAGCAAGTAGTCATGATCAAATGCATTATGCCAACCCAGAACGAATAGTTTCCGGTGATCCACTCCCTCCTTACCTTGATTTCTCCAGCAAAGATATATTCAAAAGGATAGTTTATAAAGAGTTATTAAGAAACGCTTTTGTTAATTGTGGCATATCAACAAATAAATCTGATAGTGTTCATGGACAATTTGGATATGTTTATGATTGGGTCAAAAATAAACTTGTAATTTCAGATTGGTTAAAAAAACAAACAAGTATACCGGAAAATTATTCATACTTGATTAATAAATTTGATAATGAAAAGATCAAAGGTGAAAAAAAAGAAATATTAAAAAATATATCAAAGGAAATTATTTCCAATATTGACGAAACTCTGAGCGATCCAAATTTCAATCAAATGTATTTAAGTGAAAGACTCGCCGCTGGCGGCAGACTTCCCATGTTTGGCTTTCCAACTCAAGTTAAAAACTTATATGAATCATGGCCGAAAGGATTACCCGCAGATGATATTACTGATAGGCATATGGACTTGGCTCTCGCAACTTTTTCTCCAGGTTCTGAAATCGTTAAGGACAAAAAAATATATACATCAGTAGGATTTATTGATTTTACACGGAAAAATGGCAGAATTGAATCAATTGATGGTTTAAATAAATATGAGAATAAAATTTTATATCAATGCCCTGAATGTTGGTATACTGCTGTACTTGATAATACAAATTTTTCGAAATGTCCTATATGTGGCCATACTTTTGAAGAAGATAAAGGTGAAATATGTTCGGATATTTGTTCCCCCAAGGGATATTGCGTCAACTTTTCAGAACAGCCTAAAGATTTTGATGGAAACTTTAACTGGAATCCGATAAAAATCAGTTCTCGCTTGGACTCAGAAGTAACCCGTGAAATCGAACTTAAATCAATTGAAAAAACAAATATTAAAATGGGAAATAACATAATTCCAGATAAGGGTGTAGTAAGAACAATCAATACCAATAACGGAGAATTGTTTCATATCACAAAAACATCTAATAATGGATGGGTAAATCCTGATTTGGTAAATTTTAGGATTCCACCTAATGCGGAAGAAAAACAAATTGCTCTTGTAACATCAAAAATAACAGGTATTGTTATATTGGCTATAGCTGGCGAGAATGAAAATATTTGTATAAATCCATTGTTTGTAGGTAAAATTAATAATATAAACAAAATTCGCCCTCAACTTATAAAATCGGCATTTTTATCATGGGGTGAACTTGTAAGAAGATCTGTTTCTGATTATTTAGATATAAGAAACAGCGAATTATCTGTTGATTATTCAATCAGACGTGATAATGAAATCCAACAAGCATATCCAAGTATTTACATGATGGAGCAACTGGAAAATGGAGCGGGTTACACGGATCATTTAGCATCTTTACAGGCAAAGAAAAAATATAATGTGTTTATTGAGCCTTTATTGAAAAATGGTAATATTTTTGAAATATTAACCAATAATCATCAAAATTATTGCGATACGTCTTGTTATGACTGCTTATGTGATTATTATAATCAACAAAAACATGCTCTATTAAATTGGCGATTGGGTTTGGATGTAGCTATGTTGTCTTATAATAATAATTATTTGCCATCATATACGGAAGAGAACAGTTATTGGCATTCAATTCTAGAAAAGACAGAAAAAATTATAAATAATAATAATAATTTTCCTGAAACAAAACTTAATAAGGGAGATAAATTCTGGTATACATCTTCTGAAGATAAAATAAATTTTATTTATCATCCATTGTGGAGTGAAAAATATATTCAGGATACAAGTAAAGAATTATTACTTTTAACTAACAAAAGTATTAATTATATTTCTTTATTAGAATATATTAATAATCCCTTATAAGAAACATTTAAACATAAATGATGTAGAAATTACCAATGATTTAAAAGATTTTGCTTCAATATTTTAAGAACCTGTATATGAATTATTTACTTGTATGTGAGGAATTAATATTTAACTTGTGTTAACTCCTTACCTAGTAAAGAGTTACAAGCCAGTAACATCGGCTGTAAATAAGCAAAAAAAATGCAACTGCTCAATTTCCCCAAAATATTCTCTATATGTCCACCTTGAGCGATATTCCATGCTATTTTATAGAATAGAGTTGTGCGGAAACTTCAGTTTCCGCACAACTTCCGATTAGAACAGCAAAATGCGTAGAATTTTATAAGACTTGTGATACAACTAACCGAGTTGTCGAACAAGTCCACTATCTTTATTGCTATATTGCCATATTTTAAAAAATATAGTATAAATTCAGGATACTTACCTCTTTGAAGGCAGTATAACAATAGAAAAGGCATGAACAAATAACTATGGTTCTTGATAAAATAAATCATATATTGACATTTTGGCTAAAAATAGTATTCTTGAAGTTGTAATAGCCATTTATTTTGGTCGTAAATGCTTTATTATCAGAGGAAGAGAATAAGAGTGATATATTACTTACAAAAACATTAAGTTTTATGTTTTTATGGCATTTGTATATATAGGAGCTTGAAAAATTATCAAATTTTGATAATAAAGATAGAAGATAGAAGGTGGAATTATGGACTTAATTTTTAATAAGGCTATTATATGATAAAAGGATTAGCTTTAACAAATTTTAAATCCATTGGCAAAACGTTAATAGCCAACGACGAAGAAATAATCGAAGGCAAACTTGAATTCGCCCCGTTAACCATATTTTGCGGTAAAAACAGTAGCGGGAAAAGCACCGTACTTCAATCAATTCTGCTGCTTGCTCAAACGCTTCAAAATAATGTGCCGTCACAAACCCTTGTTCTAAATGGCCCGATGGTGAAACTTGGCGGCGTTAATGATATTAAATCTGAATTTCTTACGTCAAAAGATATTTCCATTGATATAGATTTTTTTAACCCTAAACCGACTAAAGGAGCGTCTGCGTCTCTTGAATTTAGAGAGAAGTATTATGCAATAAATAATAAAGGATTTATAGAAGAGGAAATTTTTATTGAAGAATTGAAAAGAAATTTTAAGTATTTTCTTTCGAATGACCTTAATCAAATTATATTTACAATAAATTCAAAAACTTTATTTAATATTAAAATAGAAGATATAGAATGGGAATTAAATACAGGACTTTCAAAAAATGTAAAAGATTTAATGGATAAATATCATGTAAATTATTCCATGACAACATATTCAGTAGATAATATTTATCGTTTAGTAATTAATAAACGAATTGGCAATGAATGGGCTATTTTTGTAATTACAGAATCCGATTTTATTGTTGTATTAAATAAAAATAAAATTATTAAAAACAAACTTGATAAAATAATAAATAATATAAATATCAGAAATCAGAACATTAATCTCAGTATATCATTTTTCAATAAAAAAATAAATGATATTTCCAATATAATACCGCTTATTAATCAATTATATATTAAAGATGAATATTTAATAAATAATATTAAATATTATTTTAATTTTACAGCTTCACGAATAACTAAATATAAAGAAATAGATGCAAAGTATAATAATTTTAATTACTTTACTTTTAAAATGGATAATACTACAAAAAAGATGATAAATATAGATAATTTATCACTAATTGGTCTAAGACTGAATCATTTTATTCCGAAAGAATTTGTTACTGAAGTAAATCTTCCATTATCTGCGTCTAATTATATAAATTTATTTGTAGATAGTTGGAAAAATCTTAAAATAAAGCAATTTAACAATCGATTTGTTTTTGATTTTAATAATTCTATTCGTTATATAAAGAGATGTTTCAATGATTTTATAGATATTTCAGATTTTCTCATACCTGAAGATATAGAAATAAATAATGAGCGAATATTTCATCAATATATGAATAGATCAATTACAAAATTAAAGAATATAAATAAAAAAGAACTTTTTAATAAGTTCTTTTTATCGGTCTCCGATACAAAAGATAAAAAACATAATTCAGAATCTGATAAATATATAGATACTGAAAAATTGCCTGTTCATATTCAAGATGCTATAAATAATATTACTGATTTTTTTCAGCATAACCTAATATATATTGGTCCCTTGAGGGAAGAACCTCATTTACAATATGATGGATATATTGCAAACACTACAAATATTGGTATAAAAGGCGAAAATTTTGCTGGTGCATTGTATCAGAATAAAAATAAAATAATAAATTATATTAAACCCGATTGTTTTGAACAAGAAAATAAAAAAATAGACTTAGATAAATGTATTCTTTTAGATGCTGTAAAGGAATGGCTTATATATATTGGAGTAGCATCTGATGTAATTATTAGTTTCAATGGCAGATATGGTTATGAATTAAAAATTAAATCATTTGGTAAAAATAAGACAAATGATTTAACTAATGTCGGCGTCGGCGTAAGTCAAATTTTACCAATTATTTTAACTTGTTTACTTGCTCCGGAAGAATCTACAATAATTATAGAACAGCCTGAACTTCATCTTCACCCTGCCATGCAGTCAAGATTGGCTGATTTCTTTGTTTCTGCAATACTTTGCAATAAGCAATTAATAATTGAGACGCATAGTGAGTATATTATCAACAGGTTAAGACTTCGAATTATTAATTGGCCGTCTGAAAAATCTATTAATGACTCCGTAAAGATATATTTTACAGATAATCTTAAAGAAGACTACAAAGATTATAAAAAAGGAAATACAATATTCAGGCCATTAAATATCAATGAATACGCGGCAATGTCTGATTGGCCAGATGGTTTTTTTGACGAATCATCGAAGATCGCCGATGAGATAATAAAGGCGGCTACTAAAAAATGGGAAGAAAACAAGGATAATAAACAGTGATTTCTTATACAATTGACACTTCTGTTTTTACCCCTCCGCCTACTCCAAAGAACAATATTGAAGAAAAAATGTTTCCAGACGAAATAAATAGATATTTCAGAACAATCAATAAATGTAATGAACTTATTATTAATAATAATATATCTGTTTATGTATTTCGCTTTTCTCAAAATACATTTGATGATGGGTACAAAAGAATTGCGTCTAAATATACTAATCTTCCAGTAGATATGTATAAGAAAAGACTAGATGATATTATTCATTATAACATTCCAAATCATCACTATGGCTTTAGAATTGGAACTAAAAAATATTATTTTGAAGACTGGCTTGAAGAATGTGTAAGGATAAAATATTTAAGATGTGAACAAGATGGGAATAATAAATTTGATAATAGATTAAATTTAATTGGTATAATAAATAATTTTATTTACAAAGATTCTAGATTTATTGTTTTACTTATCAAAGAATCAGTTAAAAATATTTCATTAAAATCTAATGATATAAAATTTTTATTAGGCGAAAAAGAAATAAATGAGAAGATGATGTCCGCAACAATTAGTACAGAACATATTGATTATATTGAATATAGTAATAAAGAGAAATATAAATCTGTTTTTGAAGTATACAAAAATGCAAAGGACCAATTCTCACGTTATATTGTCTTTGGAAATGATGTAGAGAGGGGAATTGAAACAATTAGGGACTCGGCAGGTCCGCCCGATAGAATATTTGCTTATTTAAAAACATTAACTGAATATTGTGAATACAAAAGAAAAAATGGAAATACCATTCCTGATGATATTATCTTAAGCGCTTTAGGGTGTATTTGTAGTTATGAAAGTGAAATTAATATGAATGATGAAGAAACAAAAAACGCCAGAATGTTTGACAATGGAAATAATAAAAAAATACTTTTTAATTTACATCTAAAACCTAATACATTTAGTATTAACGAAGATTTAGGTAATAAATCAAGGACAGTTCGTATTTACATTTTATGGGATAATAATCAAGAAAAAGTAATAGTCGGCTGGATCGGACGACATCTTTATTTGCCGCCCAAAACCCCTTAACATCTCCCAAATCCAGCCATTATAATAATATAGGAGTATATAAAGATGAAAATCGTAATCGTAACAGTACCTATGAAGCCGCCTAACGAGGTAGAAGCTATACAGTACCCAATAGACGGAAACAAAGACGTTGAATACGAAAAGCCTGTCCGCTGTCCCATAAACGGCGTACTTGCAAAAACGCTAAAAAAAGGCGAACAGGTAAAGGTAATTTACATCCTTACAACAGGTGAAAACAGCGAATGCGAACGGAATAAAAGCGCCTATACCCGGGAACTGGAAGACATCAACAGGGAAATAGGAGCCATTTTGAACTATGATACAATCGAAATTGATTTTGAGCCTGCTAACAAGACATACAACAAACTAATCACCGACCTGGCCGGAAAAATCCCCGACAATGCGGAAATCTACGCGGATACCACTTTCGGCTTCAAACCGGAGACCCTCTCACTGTTTTGCGCGCTTCGCTTTGTCGAAGAATTCCGCGAAGCTGTCGTACGGTATATCGTTTACGGAAAAGTCGAATTCAACAAGGAGACCAGAAAGCCGGAAAAACCCATGCTTTATGACATTACCTCGCTCTATTATCTTTTCAAATTGATGGGTTCGATGGGCGCTTCCAGCGCCGAAAACGCAATGGACACGCTCAAAGATTTTTTTGCCATGTAAGGGGTATTTATGGCGGCGCGCAGAACGGAAGAACAACAAAAAGACCATATTTTTGACATTTTCACCAAATGCCGCAGCGAAACCGCGCCCGCCCGCTTGCAGGCGTATTATCCGTCCTTATGCGAGCAGGTATTCATATGGTACAGGGATTACCTTCCGGTTGACGCGGACGGGATGGGTCTGGAAATAGCGAAGGTTATCAGCCGTTTTATTAAAAGTGAAACCATTTCCGGAATACCGCAGGACAAAGACGGTTTTTTCAGATACCTCGTCGCATCAATAAAAAGAGAAAAAGCGGGTTCCAGGCATGAATATAATGAGAATGAAACAATAAGAATCCCAAAAGAGAAAAGACGGAAATTAAGAGAAGTGGAAGATTTCATCAGGATGAAGGAAAGCCAGCTTGGCAGAAAATTAACTAATAATGAGCGCATACACAGTATATCCAAATGGTTTAAGAATCATGAATATGTAGATTTATTAAAGGTAAAAAATGTAGGCGGAATTTCAGCTATCATCAATAATGAAGACAAAGAAAAAGACGTCCTAGATTCAAAAGCCAATTCAATTTATCATACCAATATTACTAATGACCCGCTTGATGAATATATTAGAAAAACAGATATGGAAACACAACGGAAAGCGCTCGAATCTGCATTGGGGAAAAAACAGGAAAGAAGCAGGGATTGTTACAGGGCGCTTTTTACGTTGCATTATATTGAAAACAACAAAAACTTTGAAGAATTATACTCTGTTCTTGACAAAGACGTCATAGAAGCCTGTCAGGACGGCAAAAATCCAAGTCAATACGAGATATATCAAAAATACCACCCAAAGGCTCAAAAATCCAGCGCGGAAGCAATGGCTTCAAAAAATCTTGGCGAATTTCTCAATGATATTGAAATTTGCCTGAAAAAATAATGATTTTCCCCTAAAACCTTAAGTTTTCTTATTTACGGACATTGATAATAGTAATGGAGGTTAGTTTATGTACAGAGAACAACTGGCTCTGTTTCAGATGGATGAGAACTGTGCATACAACAGAGTTAAAGGTACGTGTAAACATGTGTTCGGCAGCTACGAATGTACGAATTCAATATCTATTTGGCAGGTATATTCAGGCGGATATGAATCAGATTAGATTTTTCATGTATCCTGCAGAGTGCAGTGCGGCATCTCTTAATTATAGGTATAAGGAAGCATTCAGTTTCAAAAATACAGCGGTTGGTGAAATGCTTGCGGATATTGGCTATTCATTCCTGGATTAGGCAAATTCATTATTATTAGCGGTGTACGGCAAGGTGTAACGGTTAAATAATATTTATTAGGGGGAGTAAAATTATGATGATGAATGAGCAGTCTGCTCTGTACTCGATGGCGCGTGACTGCGCCTACACACGAGTTATGGGCAAGTGTCCTAACCAGTTCGGGTCTGTAACTTGCGCGTCTTGTTCCGTGTATATAGGTAATTACAGTGCTGCGCCAATGCAGCAACTTAAATTGTTCATGTATACGGCAGAGCAGGATGCACATATGCTTAAATATCAAAGAAGCCGCTTCAGTATTAGGACGAAGATTAAGGATGCTATTAAAGATGGTATAGAATGGATAGGAGCAATTATAATAGGGCTAATCAAGTTTGCAGTAATTACCGGTTTGGTGATTGGCGTATTGTTTGGTACGTGCAAGGCGGTGTACAGGTACAACAATGCCGACAGGCGCGTAGCCTCTCCCAAGCAGGATACGCCGAGCAAGATGATTGAGGCTACATTAATTGCGGTAGAGCGGGAATGGTCAAAGGGAATTGATTACAGCAAGGACGGAGAGCTTAATTGTCAGGATGCTGCCATACTGTTCTACAGGTTGTATCCTGATAAAGCCAACTGCGGTATAGAGAGCAACAGCGAAATGGGTCATGCTTTTATTGTGGTTAGGATCAACGGCGTGTACTGTGCTATTGAACCACAGGCGTATACGGACAATAAGCGGCCAGCGTCATATTTCATGCGCGACTATTGTGGCAGCAAGTATGATGTTAAAATCCTTCGTCTACTTGACACCAGCTTATATATATGCTTAAATCAATCTGTAAGCGTATTTATATACGCTCGTGGTTTTTACCCAAAATTTGCTTTTTATACCATTTAGGAGCTTTCTATGTATAAAGTTTCTGCGTTGCTTTTCATCTTTATTTCATCATTTGCTTATTCGCAATCTGTAAAATCTACATTACTTCCAGGAGATTTATTATGTTAAATGAAACTTCAATTATTGACCCCAATGATGCCACTGCTTATTACAATCGTGGGAAAGAGTATTATGAAAAGAAAGATTACGATCATGCCATAGCCGATTGCAGTGAAGCTATCAGAATTGACCCCAATCATGCTGATGCTTATGACAACCGTGGGCTTGCGTATTATGAAAAGGAAGATTACGACCATGCAATAGCTGATTTCAGCGAAGCTATTAGAATTGACCCTAATTATGCTAATGCTTATAACAACCGTGGGTGTGCGTATTATGAAAAGAAAGATTACGACCATGCCATCGCTGATTACAGTGAAGCTATCAGAATTGACCCCAATCATGCTAAAGCATATAACAACCGTGGGTGTGCGTATTATGAAAAGGAAGATTACGACCATGCCATAGCCGATTGCAGTGAAGCTATCAGAATTGACCCTAATCATGCTTATGCATATAACAACCGTGGGTGTGCGTATGATGAAAAGAAAGATTACGATCATGCTATAGCTGATTACAGTGAAGCTATCAGGATTGACCCCAATTATGCTAAAGCATATAAGAACCGTGGGTGTGCGTATAGGGAAAAGAAAGATTACGACCATGCCATAGCCGATTTCAGTGAAGCTATCAGAATTGACCCTAATTTTACTGATGCTTATAAAGACCGAGGGATTGCACACCGTCATGTTGCGTATAGAGAAAAGAAAGATTACGACCTCGCCATAGCCGATTTCAGTGAAGCTATCCGGATTGACCCTAATTTTGCTGTCGCTTATTCCTGCCGTGGTCTTGCGTATTCAGAAAAGGAAGATTACGATCATGCCATAGCTGATTACAGTGAGGCTATCAGGATTGACCCCAATGACGCAGATGCTTATGTAAGCCGTGGGGAGATGTATGGTAAAAAGGAAGATTACGACCTCGCCATAGCCGATTTCAATGAAGCTATCAGGATTGACCCCAATGACGCAGGTGCTTATGTAAGACGTGGGGAAGCGTATGATGAAAAGAAAGATTACGACCATGCCATAGCCGATTACAGTGAGGCTATCAGAATTGACCCTAATTATGCTAATGCATATAACAACCGTGGGATTGCGTATGATAAAAAGAAAGATTACGACCATGCCATAGCCGATTTCAGCGAAGCTATCAGAATTGACCCCAATTTTGCTGAAGCTTATTACAACCGTGGAATTTTGTATAAGGAAAAGAAAGATTACGACCATGCCATCGCTGATTTCAATGAAGCTATCAGGATTGACCCCAATGACGCTGCTACATATTACAATCGCGGGATTGCGTATGAAAACAGCGGCGATAAAAAACTGGCTGTTGCAGATTATGAAGCAGCGCTAAATCTCGTTCCTGATAATACAGAATACAAAAGTAATCTTATGCGTTTACGAGGTTATTAAGCAAGTATTGGCATAAAAAAACATACATTACTTTGCCTGTTAAGGTAACAAAGCCTCTGGTGGCAAAACCTTTGCGGTCTGCATCAATTGACGTTGCGGCATTTATAATATTATTTGCTAATGTAATCAGGTCCAAATTCGGCCTCTACTTCCGATAAATTCCAGTTATATCTTGTAAAGAATTCCATACCGACTTTTTCCTTCATTACTTTTGCAAGGTAAGGGGGTAAAGGAATTGTCCTTTTCTCTTTTCTTTCTTCTCTGTTCTCTTGTATTTCTCTTGACAACCACTTGCCTTTTTTACATATCTGTTCTATTATAAGGAAAGAAAAGGTATCATGGAAGAACTTCAATCAACGGATATACTTGACAGAGAAATACTGGAAGATGCCAGGAAGAAGGCGCACCGAATCCTCAAGGCCGCCGATGATACTATAAAATCAAAGTCAGCCGAATGGGAGACCAAATTAAAGGGTACTCTGGACGAGCTTGAAGAAAAATACGCCAAAAACAGCAAATCCATTACAGAAGAAATAATGGCAGTCCTGCCCATAGACAAACAGAGGGCAAGGGCAAAAAAAATCGAGGAACTGCTTAATTCCGCTGTTGAAACCTGGTATTCCCGCCTGAACCGCCAGCGCGTTCTTGGGTTCCTGCAAACGGAACTGTCAAAACGCCTTGCCTCGTGCGGCGGTTTTTCCGCGTCGGGCGGGATACAGGCCTATATCCACAAGGTCGAAGCCAATGAAGCCGAGGCGATCTTAAAAGCAGTCCTGCCCGGCAAGACCTGTACCATCGAAAAAACGCAATCGACCGACGCTTATCCGTCAATAATTCTGGAAAACCAGGAAATCCGCATATATGCGTCCATTGGAAAAGCGGCGGACTTTATTTTGGGCGAAAAACGCGAAGAGCTAATCGCCGCCCTTTTGGGAGAAAACGCGCTTGTCGGGGGGGCTTTGTGTTAGAAGGCAGGGTAAGGCGGATTTCCGGCCCCATAGTCCGCGCGACAGGGCTTGGCGGGGCGGGCCTCTTTGACGTGGTAGAAGTCGGGGAAAAACGGATCATAGGCGAAATTGTCCGTCTTGAGGGCGAAGAAGCTGTTATACAGGTCTACGAGGACAATACCGGCCTGCAAACCGGCGCGCCCGCCGTTTCCACAGGGCGGCCTCTTTCGGTACTGCTCGGCCCCGGACTGCTCGGCAGCATTTACGACGGCATACAGCGCCCGCTTGAACTGCTTTACGGCAAAAGCGGTGCATTTATGACGCCCGGCGAGCGCGGGAACCCCCTTAATACTGAAAAAAAATGGCATTTTGTCCCGGACGCGGCATTAAAAGAAAAAATCGCCAAAGGCGAAAAAGTCCCGGCAACAGCGGGGCTTATACTGGGATCGATACAGGAAACGGAAAGCGTTGTCTGTAAGATTATGATTCCGCCCGGTATAAAGGACAGCGACATTAGGAGCCTCAGCGCGGAAGGCGATTACACGGTTCTTGAAGAAGTTGCGAAAACAAGCCTTGGCGAGGGGATACCGATGGCGCAATGGTGGCCGGTGCGAATGCCGCGCCCCACAGCCGGGCGGCTTCCGCCTGACCAGCCGCTGATCACGGGCGAGCGCGTCATCGACGTGTTTTTCCCCCTGTCAAAAGGCGGCACGGCGGCAATACCCGGCGGCTTCGGCACGGGCAAAACCATGACCCAGCACGCCATTGCAAAATGGTGCGATGCCGACGTGATTATCTACATCGGCTGCGGCGAGCGCGGCAACGAGATGACGGACGTTCTTACCGAATTTCCTGAACTGCAAGACCCTCGCACTGGCCGCAGTCTTATGGAACGGACTTTGCTTATAGCCAACACTTCCAATATGCCTGTTGCGGCAAGGGAAGTTTCGATTTACACCGGCGTAACGCTCGCCGAATTCTACCGCGATATGGGCTACCATGTGGCGATTATGGCGGACTCCACCAGCCGCTGGGCGGAGGCCCTGCGCGAGCTTTCAGGCCGCATGGAGGAAATGCCTGCCGAGGAGGGCTTTCCCGCGTACCTGCCCACGCGCCTTGCGGAATTTTACGAACGCGCGGGGCGCGTCTCCACCCTTTCCGGCGGCGAAGGCTCAGTTTCAATCATCGGGGCGGTCTCCCCGCCGGGCGGCGATTTTTCCGAGCCGGTCACCCAGCACACCAAACGCTTTATCCGCTGTTTTTGGGCTTTGGACCGCGAGCTTGCCAATGCCCGCCATTACCCGGCGATAAGCTGGACGGACAGTTACTCCGAGTACGCCGAGGAGGTGCGCCCGTGGTGGGAGCGTGTAAACGCAATCTGGGCGACAGTCCGCAGCCAGTGCCTCGACCTGCTCAAAAGCGATCAAAAACTTACCGAAATTGTCCGTCTCATCGGCCCTGACGCCCTGCCCGACGAACAGAAACTTGTCCTTGTCACATCAGACATCATCAAGGACGGATATTTACAACAAAATTCATTCGATGAAATTGACATGTACTGCGTCCCCGCGAAACAGATTCGGCTTTTGGAACTGATAATGGAATTCCATGAGCGCGCGAGAACCTGCATCAAGCTTGGAGCGCCCCTCACAAAAATTTCCGTAATGGGCCTAAAGGAAGGCCTGTCCAGGCTTAAAAGCACTGTCAGGAACGAGGATCTTGGAGAGTTTGACACATTCGCGGCAAAGATGCGTTCCCAGCTTGAAGAACTGGAACGGAGCTACCGTACACGGGAAGTGCTGTAAAAAAAGGCCGCCCGAAACAGGCAGCCCCATTATCATTCAAATCTATTTCTAAAACAGGGAAAACTTGAGAATAAAAGCCGCGAAAACAATGGAAACCATTGAGAGTAGTTTTATCAAGATATTAATTGACGGGCCGGAAGTGTCCTTGAAGGGATCGCCTACCGTATCACCGACAACAGCAGCCTTGTGGGGCTCAGATCCCTTGCCGCCGAACTTTCCGCCTTCGATGTGTTTCTTGGCGTTATCCCATGCGCCGCCGGAATTGGCCATCATAACCGCAAGAACAAAACCGGAAGCCGTGGCGCCGGCAAGCATGCCTACTACGCCGTTTACTCCAAGGACCAGTCCGACAATAATAGGTGAAATAATGCCGGTCAGGGCGGGAAGTATCATTTCTTTCTGCGCCCCGCGGGTACAAATATCCACACAGGTGGCATAGTCCGCTTCCGCAGTACCTTCCATCAAACCCTTGATTTCCTTGAACTGACGGCGTACTTCTTTTACGATGTTTTGCGCCGCCCGGCCTACCGCGCTCATGGTCATGGAAGAGAAAAGGAAGGGAAGCATAACGCCCACAAACATCCCTATCAACACCGGAGGATTCTTAATTTCGAGATTCATTACAAAGGTCGGATCGTGAATATTAATCTCGTCAATATAAGCGACAATCAGGGCCAGGGCGGTCAGCGCCGCGGAACCGATTGCAAAGCCCTTGCCGGTTGCGGCAGTGGTATTTCCCAGAGAATCCAGGGCGTCGGTGCGTTCCCGGACCTCGTGCGGCAGATGGGACATTTCGGCAATGCCGCCGGCGTTATCCGCGACCGGACCGTAAGCGTCGGTGGCGAGAGTAATGCCCAAGGTGGAAAGCATGCCAACAGCTGAAATGCCAACACCGTACAGGCCAAAGGAAAAATTAGTTCCCCCTCCCGAAACAAAAAAACTGGTCAACACGGACGCGCCTACAATGATTACCGGCAGCAGGGTGGAAAGCATTCCCAGAGAAATCCCCCCGATGATAATCGTAGCGGGCCCGGTCAAACTGGCAGCGGCAAGATTCTTGGTGGGATTGTAATGATCCGAAGTATAATACTCGGTAAAGAACCCGATAAGCACCCCGGCAATCAGTCCTGACAATACCGCAAAATAGACTCCCTGGTGTTCAGGAAGCGCAATACGAATGAGCGGGTAGGCCGCAACAACGATGATGGCGGAAGAAATATATGTTCCTTTCCGCAAGGCCCCCAGCAGGGTCTTTTGATCCGCCTTCTCTCCGCAGCGCACAAAAAAGGTTCCTATAATGGAAGCTACCGTTCCGACAGCGGCCATCAGCATGGGAACAACCGCTCCGCCGAAGCCGTAACCCGCCGAAACCGCCAGCGCCATAGTGGCGACAATAGAACCGACATAGGACTCGTAGAGGTCGGCGCCCATACCCGCAACGTCTCCCACGTTATCGCCTACGTTATCAGCTATAACCGCCGGATTGCGCGGATCGTCTTCGGGGATTCCCGCCTCAACCTTTCCAACCAAATCGGCGCCCACATCGGCGGCTTTGGTAAAAATGCCGCCGCCCACACGGGCAAAAAGGGCCATACTTGAAGCGCCCATGCCGAAGGTCAGCATTGCAGAAGAAATGCGACGAATTTGTTCGGAGGGGTCTCCAACGAGGTCCGCGTAAAAAACATACTTTAAGAGAAAGAACCAAATAGACAGGTCAAGAAGCCCCAATCCTATTACCGTAAAGCCCATCACCGTGCCGGACGAGAAGGCGACCCTCAGCCCCCTGTTCAGGCTCTCAGACGAAGCCTGGGCAGTTCTGGCATTGGACGAAGTGGCGATTTTCATTCCGATAAAACCGGAAAGGCCGGAAAAGAAACCTCCGGTGATAAACGCAAACGGAACAAAAGGGGTCAAAAGACCGGCAAAAGCCATTATTCCCAAAATCACAAACATAACGGCAAAAAACATGGCTACACCGGTATATTGCCGTTTAAGGTAGGCATTCGCCCCCTTGCGTACCGAAGCGGATATTTTCTGCATGATTTCGTTGCCTTCTGAAAAACCCAGTACTTTTTTTGCCTGGATAAAGGCAAAGAGCAGTGCCAGGATAGATCCTATAGGCGCTAGAAAAAAGAGCTGTTGTTCTGACATAAATTCCTCCTAAATTTCATTTTATCATCTGTTTTTAACTCCTGTCCAGTCTTTTTTAGGGGTAAACGCTGGTAAAAAACCGGCGTTTTTGATAAGTTTAATTGAGGTTAGCATGAATGAACGGCTTAATTCCCTGTTAAAACGTTATGAGGAATTGTCCATATTGATACAGGAACCGGATCTGGCGAAGGACCAAAAGCGTTACAGGGACACAATGAAGGAATATTCACAGCTTAACGAGATAGCATCCCTCCACCATGAAATTGAAGGGCTTACAGGGCAGATTGACGATACAAAAGCCATTGAAAAAGACCCCCAGATGAGGGAGCTTGCCAGGGAAGAATTAAAAGAACTTGAAACAAAATTGCAAACCTGCGAAGAAAAATTGAAATTCCTCCTGATCCCCAAAGACCCGCTGGATGAAAAAAACATCATCATGGAAATAAGGGCCGGAACCGGCGGGGAGGAAGCGGCGCTGTTCGCTTCGGACATGTACCGGCTCTATTCGCGCTTTGCCGAAACAAAGGGCTGGAAATTTGAGATAATGAATTCCAATGAAACAGAGCTTGGCGGCATAAAGGAAATTGTTTTTTCGATCAGCGGCAATAATGTGTACGAAAATCTTCGTTACGAGTCCGGCGTCCACCGTGTGCAGAGGGTTCCGGCTACAGAGTCATCCGGCAGGATTCACACTTCGGCGGTGACTGTCGCGGTACTGCCCGAGGCGGATGAAACAGAAATCGACATCAAGCCTGACGATCTTCGCATTGATGTAATGCGCGCCGGGGGTCCAGGCGGCCAGTGCGTCAACACCACGGACTCCGCCGTGCGGATCACCCACCTTCCGACCGGCATTACCGTCCACTGCCAGGATGAAAAGAGCCAGATCAAAAACAAGGCCAAGGCGATGCGGATACTGCGGGCGCGCATTTACGAGATGGAAGAGGCAAAAGCCGCGGCGGAACGCGCCGAAGCCCGCAAGACCCAGGTCGGTTCCGGCGACCGTTCAGAGCGTATCAG
>JAITUY010000199.1 GCA_031286095.1 Treponema sp.
AGTAATAATGCCCCCCTTCGGGTAGACCAAAATTTCCAGTAGCCCTAAACGCTGAAATCGAATGAATGTGTCTTTTTAACTTATCAGTTTGATATTTCCCAATAGCCCCGCCATCATAAAGCGTGCCGTCCGCGGCCTTATGCCCACCGTGCTGATTCGCTCCACGCAGAAATATGCCACTGCCATCCGGAATAACTAAATAGACACCGTTTGCCGCAGGGGTGGGTCTCGTTTTATTTGCCGCCAGCCATGCGGCATGATCCTCATAATATTCATTAGTTAAATACATCCCAATTATATCAACATTTGAAATAGCCGTAGCATGAGGGATCAGACAATACCGAAGCAAGCGCTCTACTCTTGAATCGTTTATAGATATTGTCCGTCCGTCCATTGGTATTCTTCTATACAAGGAAAGTACAGCCGCGTCAGATACAAAACAGGATTCAGCCAACCCTGGCATAATTACGGCTCTCTTTATAATTTCCTCATTGTATTTGTCAGGATAAAAATCCCACGATTTTTTATCGCCGCTATATATAGCTTTGCCAGGGTAACCGTTGTCAGTAATATCCAAAAATTTATCCGACACACCAATAGTAGTTCCATTGCTAACGGGAAGTGTCTCGTCGGCTACCCATTGTGTCCCATTCCAAATCCAAATTTTATTTGTTTCAAAATCATAAGCCTTTCTTGAGTTTGCCGTCCAAGTATCGCCAGCCGCCGGCACTGGCCATGGTGTAGCCGTATAACGGCGACCATACCAATACCCGCTTTTATACATCATGTTAATTAACGCATTTTGCTTGTCGTCAATTTCTTGTTTTGTATAAATTCCTTGACGTATAGCTTTTTTGATTTGATTTGGTTCCGTATTGTTTGGCTCTAATCCCATGTCTCTGATAAAATTTTCCATGTTATCAAGCAAGAGATTGAATGTCGCCGCAGGGATATGAGACGGCTTTTTCAGCGGATCAGAAAAATCCCCGTCCGTAAATTTGTGCGTTTCAGGGTCAAGACCGGGGTACATTACCTTTTCCCCAAAAATTTCGACTACCTCATCATCTGGATACATTCCTGGCATTTTAATTCCTCCTAAAATTTATATAAAAAATAATTAATATTACTCGCAATTAATCTGTTGTTTACAGCTATCTCAAAATCATTAAGTATTTTGATTCCTGAAAAAATGCGGCTTGAATAGTCCTTGATAAAAAAAGAACGTCCCAAAAACTGTCCGAAGCCAAAACAGCCTGATCCGAATGTGGAGTTTTTTATCAACTTCGCTACCCGCCTTCCGGCTTCAGCTCTTAATTCCTCATTTTGGAATTTCGTTATAATGTAAAATGCTGAATAAAAAGCGGGACGTGAAAATATAGAACAGCCAAATTTGGAGAACCCAAAAAATGAGGGCTTAAAAGGAAATATTATATCTATCAGCGTCAAACCATATCTTTGAGCAATCTCCGCAATTAATGCGCGATTAATTAACGATGTATTTTTTTTAATTAATATTTCTCTGCGTTCCTCAAGCGTCAGTTGCATATTCAGGTGTCCTAACAGAACGCGCTCCCAATCATTTATGGTTTCCACTGCGGATTGACAACTGCTTTCAGCAAACAGATCGCACATGCGTTTTCGTAATTTGATAATTTCTGCGGATTTTACTTTACAAAACAGATTTACGTCGCTTTGCGGATCGGCAAATTGCGTATCCCAATACTCACCTTGAGGAAATAAACAGCGTACTGCGTCATCGTAACGCGCTTCGTTTGCTACCGCTAATCCCATGTTACCGCTCCAATATACGGGTATTGCAAAATAGTCGTGGGCATTATTCCTGTAACACTTCCGCCAATTTTAACCGTCGCGTCCGTAATTGCGACGCCGTCAATTATTGACGTTCTCAACGCTCCAGCCGTTACCGATACGCCCGGATGCGCTAAAATTTGCATATATGTTTTCATTCTGTTTATTGACAGTTCCCTGTTTTCCTGACTATCTTCTGTTGTCGGCAATGCTACAGTTGGATTTAAATTTATTATTTCTGGAGTTCTAACTTCAAATAAAATTGGAGGCGCAACTTCGTTTATGTAATTTTTTATTTCACTAATATTTTGCACGGGACTTACACCGTTCATTTGATTGCCGTTAATTACCTGTATTAAAACAGCGCCGAATACGCCGAAATTCTTAAACTCCCAAGCCGCCGACACTTCAGGGCTTGCGTCTATAGCCCATGACGCAAAATCATCTTTTTTTCCGTAACGTGAGGGATTTCGTAATTGTAACAAAACCCGGATTAAATATTCTTCATCGGTTTCAGCGTCTGTACCGCCTAATATTCCGCCGGACGCTACAACGGCTTTAGAATCAATGCCTGCCGGAATAGCGGAAATTATTTGTAATTCTTCACCTTCTGCAAGATTTGTTTTAAGCCCTGTATCTTGCGCTTTAACGCAAGCTATAATTGTGCCGTCCGTGCCTAGTTTGTACGAGTTTTCGGTGTAATACATTTTTCCTGCGATACTTTTAAATACTATACCAACAGGGACAGGCTTATTGGGTAATCCCGATATGATTACGTTACCGTTTGCCGCTATCGCGTGCAGAGGAGGAGTATGGATTGACCAATGCTCGCGTAAATATGCGCCGGTCGCCGTATCAGGAAATAATTGATGCGAAAAAAAATCTAAATCGCCTAACAACTGATGATATATTCCGGCGTCAACTGCTGAAAAAACTTTAAGGAGATTTTGACGCGGCGTTTTGTCAAGCGGTTTGAAAAGCGAGACATAATTTGCGTATATACGGTCTAGCATTACTCCAAGACTGTCGCGTTTAAAGGGCATTCCATACCTCTTTAATAAAAATGTTTTCTCTGTTCGGTTGCTGTATAATTACGTTATACAAAATTTGGTTTTTACCAGTACGTTCAGTTTGGCAGTCGATTTTTTGGACAAGACCGTCAGTAACAAGCCAGGACGTGGCTTCCAATATCATTCTGCGCAGAGTTCCAGCGGTCTGTCCGTCAACTTTTCCGGTTTGCTTTAAAAGCCACAGCTCGCTTCCAAAATTTGGATTCGCCCACCATGAGCCTTTATTCGTTCCGATGCTCATTAGCACGAGTTCTTTTATATCTTGCCAATTTTCAATACGCGCGCTCATGCCAATACTCCAGTTCCGGTAGTCGCCCCGGTTTGCGCCGCCGCGCTTCCCGCTGTTGACACGGGAATACCCGGCTGAACCTCCGCTGTTTTTACAAAGTTGGTAATAATCGCCGCAAGGCGGTCTGCGTAGTCATCTTCGTTCATTTCGTTTTTTTTCATCTGATTAAAAAGCGTCAGCAGATTTGCTTTAAGCGTTGCCTGAACCAAAGCCATTATTCCGCCTCCGAATAAAGTTCTTTCACTTTATTTTTATATGCATCTAATTTTTGTTGGCTTGCCGTGTTAATGGTGTGCGCTGTAGGGGCTCCTGTTGTTATTAATCCCTTTATTTCATCAATTAAATCCAAAAGGATTTTGCATGAATTTGTTTTATTGTTTGCAAAAAAAAGCGTGCCGTCTTTTGCGATTACTTTTATTTTGCCGTTTCCCGCCGCCAATACTTCCACATCTCCCGTATCGCGGACAATTACACAACAGCCTTCACCAGTATAAAGCGCGGCATCGCCTTCCTGTAATTCCGGCGCGGAAATGTCATCGGCTTTCAATACGGGCATAATTTCAAAATCGTTATAGTTCCCGCCCTGACAAAAGACAATTGCCTTCCCATTTTTACCTTTTGCGTAAAACCCATAAGGAAAAGATTCACGTTTTTCAAGGACTTTGCCGTTATGTGTTTTTACTTGAACAACGCCGTCATTATAACGTTTCTGTAATTCAGAAACGCAAAAAAGATTGCGCAGTTTAGCGGCTAAATCCCTTATTAACATCAAACTGTTCATAAATACGCTTCCTTGTTTACAACGGTAACAACGCATCCAAAGGCTTCCGGCGTCGCTTCGTATTCGACTTCCGATATTAAAAGACTACGCGACAACCCCAGCGAGGGTATACTAACAGGGATTAATATATTAGGAACCCAAAAAATTTCTTTGCCGCTTGTAACCGCGCCTAAATTTTGTATCTGTTGATCTGTCAATCCCCATCCAGAAACCGTAATAGTTGTACGATTCTCTTTTCTGCGGTTTTTTTCTACGTTGGCTTTTCGTTCTAGTTCTTTCTCTGAAATAATCGGATCGGACATGCCAATAGTTAGTTCACGGTTACTGCGGCAGGTTTCGTCTATTATTGTAACAGTCTTTCCGCCGCCTGTTACGACGTATGTATGATATTGTTCCGCTCCGTTTTCTTTCCATTCCGCTGTTTTTATATTTTGTCCTTCGGTTAAATGAAACCCTTCTCCCCGTACTACCATCGCTACATGCCAGACATATAAGCCGCCAGCTTCGTTGCTCGTTAAAAGATACCTTTTATCATCATTAATATCAGCCTCGTTAATAAGCTTCGCCCATGGGCTTTCATCCTGCCATGAGAATCCGTAAACCATTCCTGTTCTGTCCGGTTCATCCTCTGGGAATGTGCAACTCTCGATATTAAACCTTCCTCCTATTTCTTTTACAACATTTAACAACGTCATGTCTCCAAGCGTATAAGTCCATGTGCTGTCGATAATATCACGGGCGGGAGAACGTCCCAAAATAACAACGCTGTGCTTTGTTACATCAGCGCTCGCGGTGATCTCGTCAACAAGCACCGTTGTAACACGCCGTCTGTTGTCCTTTTCTCTAATAAATTTATTTTCGTAAAGCACACTAATCTTATCGTGCTTGCCAACATTAAGCCGTTCGTTTTTCGGGATTTCTAATTCAAGCGTATGACAAATATCGTCAAGCGACTTGCGGATTTTAATTTTTCGCCACAAAAGCTCTCTGCCCCTAGTAACGTTTGTTACAATAATTTTAGACATAAACGACATCCCCCGTAACAATAAAAGAATCGGCTATGCTGTTAAGTTCCCGCAATTTTGCTTCATCACACCCTAAATATTGCGCGATATATAAAAGCGGAAGAGGCGCGGGAAATTGCTTTATTGCTTCCGTGTTCAATGTGCGTGATGATAGAAAGATGGAAATGGCAATGCGCAAATCCTCTACAGACGTATAAACGGCGGAATCTTCCTTATCTATACTCAATTCCAGTTCTTGTAACAAATTCCAGTAGGTCGAGGTTTTTTGATATGATATGTCCATTTCTGTAATAATCTGACTTGCCGCAAAAAGCGCGGCTGTTTTATATAAATTCTCCATCGCACTTTTGGTGTTCTGTTGTGCGACAGTCGCGGCGGGAACATCTATCTTGTATTTTTTTGCAGATAAAAACAATAACACGGCTTTTTTTTCGCTGTTGGATTGAGGCGGCGAGTAGGCGGATGCCGAACCTTCGCTTAAATTTGTATAACTTTCTACACTGTTTTTTATCTCGCTCAATCCTGCGACAATTGACGCGGCGGCGTTAAACAGCGCACTCGCAAATTCTCCGGGTGATCTTATTCCTTGCGCGATTAAACTGGTAATGCCGTTGATTTCGGCGGTGATTACGTTCAGGGTGGTTTGGGCGGCTTGGATATTTCCTACTATGCTTGCGAGAATTGATTTGATTTTTCCAAACCCCGCCATAAGCGTTTGTATATCAATTAAATTATTTAATTTCTTTACAAAATCTCCAATCGCCGCCGATTTTAAATTAGCGGCGGCATTATCCATTTGTGTTTTTGCGTTACTCAATGACGTAAAACGCTCGTTGACGGTTGCGCCAGCGCGGGTGAATGTAATGCTAATTCCGCACTGCCCCTGATCTTGTGTTTTTTCATCTATGTCGTAACTTTGTACTACAACAGGGAAGCGCCCCCAAAACGGCAAATCGATAAAACCCGGATTTTCGTCATCGGTTCTGACGCGTAACGCCTCGATCAGCGTGTTACGCCTGTTGATATAATCAATGCCACGCAAGAAACCAGTGACGGTAAGCGCCTGCGGTTTTTCATTCAGCCGTTCAACAGACCACAATCCGCCAAACGGATATTCAGCCGTATCCAACGCCTGACCGCCTGAAAACTTAAAACTCTCCTGTATAAAATTTACTGTTTCACCGCCGGGAGCCTGATAGCTTGCGTTTCTTGGTTTATCACTTTTTTCACTGCGATACGCCTCGCGCCAATTTACGGCGTTATATGGATCGGGAAGCGCCGCGTCAAATTTCAGTCCTGTTTTTATCATGGCGTTAACCACGCTTCAAAAGTATTGCCAGTAGGGAATTTGAACGGCGTTGTATTTTGCACAACAGACTGTCTTAATCTGTACCCGGAATCCTCAATAATAAGCTGGCTTTGTAATTTTATTTCGCCTTCAACATTTACAGACTTTGTAGTTTCCGCGAGGCGTGGCAGGGATTGCATTTCTCTAAAATATGCTTCAGGCAATTGTGGATTATATGCGGCAAAATCATCTGTTACTACAGTCTGCTGCTCTCTTACAAGCGGTTCGTCTTTTGCCAGTCCTTCGCCTATTCCCTCGCCGATTGCGCGTCCCGCTTTGCTTCCAAGCCACATGCCAAGAGCGCCCACTCCCGCACCGACTAACGCGCCGACAATGTTGCCTATACCGGGTATGATAGTACCAATAGCCGCACCTGCCGCCGCGCCCGCCGCAACGCCACCGATTCCTCCGGCGACTCCACCCACAATTCTTCCTGTCGCATCCCCTATTGCTCCGCCTTTCGCCTTGCCGCGTTCTTTGTTTGTCAGTTCCTCATTTTGTTTTATCGCGTCAAGTTCGTTTACCATAGCCGGAATTGCGGTAAATGCCGCAGTTATCCCCATCGCGGCTCCGCCCGCCGCATAATGTTTTGGCGTTAAATTCGCTACTGCCTTTTGGGCATTATTGAAAGGAGTTCCTTTGGCAAGCGGTGTTCCGGCAGGCATACCGTTAGGCGTTTTCCCCGCGTTCAATCCGCCAAGCGACCCCGCATTAGTAACGTGAACCGGAATTCCGGCGCCGCCTGTAATACCTGCGCCCGCCTTTCCGCCTTTAAGATTTTTCCAATTTGACAAGAAAGAAACCACAGACGAAAATGCTTTTAACGCGGTCAGACCTATGAGCGTATATTTTACGCCCTTTATCGCCATTTCTAATCCTTTGGGGTTTTCATTTAAAAGGCGCGTTATTGTTTCAAGCGGCTTAATAAGAGCGCCGTCCGACTGCGCCATAATAGCGTTTTGCAGTCCGGTAAGCGCGGACTTCATCGTTTTCATATTTGCTGACGCCCTGCTTGAAACCGCGTCGTGCGTGTCTCCCAAATCGCCGACTTTATCTATTGTTTCCTGATAATGGTTGTTGTACTGTTTGAGCGCCATTATAGTGGCATCACTCAAATGAAATGCTTTTTGCAACTGATCAAAATTTCCAAGTTCATTGCCTTTTTTTACCAGCGCGTTCATTATTACAGTAAAATCCTTTAATTTTCCGTTTTGTTTGGTGTCAAACCCGTTTAAGTATTTTCGCATAGCGTCCCGTGTTTCGGGATTTGCAAAATCTTGCATTGCGGATTGATACTGCTGAATCGCTTTTGTGTTTTTTGCGCCTTTGTTAAGCGTAAGAATCGTAGTATACAAATCTTCTAAATTTTCGATGGGGGTGTCGCTCAATTCCATCAGTTGAGGAATATAGCGCGTGAATTCCGCAAGCCCCATGCCCTGCATTCTGTCGTCTATTTCCGCAAGGTTATTCAATTTTGTTTTGAAGGTGTCAACATCCGCGCCGCGCGAATTGAGAACGCTGAATAAATCAGCCGCTTCCTGCCCGCTTAACCCTAACCCCTGAATCGCAAGGGCGGCGAAATTGGCGCTCTCTTTTATTGTTTCAAATCCTATTGAATTATCAGCGAGCGTAGCGGCGTAGGAAACCATCTCGTCATTTGAAATTTTTGTGTCTTGCGCGATTTTTATTAACTCGCGGCGCAACTGGTTTGTTTCCGCCGCCGACATTCCGGCGTTGGTTCCTATGCGCACAAGACTGTCCTCGTAGTCTATGCTTGATTTTGCAAGTGCCGCCGCACCGATTGTTACACCCAGCGAGGCTATCTGCGCCCCGAGTCCCGAGAAGGCATTGTTGACGTTATTTGCAACGCTTACAGTTTTTTCACCAAATTTTTTAATTTCAGCGGCGGCTCCCTTAATGCCTGGAGAGAATTTATCTTTGAGTAATAATTCTATTGCCGCTTTTATATTCACCATTATTGTATCCCGTGTATCGTTTTATAGGTTTCGATAGCGACTTCATGCCAGTCCTTCAGTTCCCGCCAGGTGAAATTCATAACGGTTTCAAAACTGACAGACGGCATGAGTACAAGAAGCTCACCTACTAAAGAGCGGAGGTCTCTTGCGAAGTCGGCGTTGCTGTATCCGGCTCCGCCTTCGTAGGGTTTTGCTCTTTGTCAAACAAATTTATTTCCCCGAAAAAGCGTTGTTTTGTCCGCGCCACAATAACGCACATATCGGCGAAGTCCTCCGGTATCATGCTGTTAAACAACACTTCGGGAACGCCCGTCATACTCGAAGCCATCGCGACAACGTTGGCGACCGTATTGGGCGGATATTTGTCCGTAGCGAGCGCGTCCTTTACGGTAGGCGGATGGAAAGTCAGCGTGTCGACAGTCATTTCGCCGCTTTTAAGCGGCACGCGGAGGCGCAGGACTTCGTTTTCAAAAGGATTTAATTTCATATAACGCCCCCTATAAACGCGGACTCGTTCCGCTGTTATACTCAATGTCCATTTCCGCGTCCCCTAGTTCGCCCGGTTCTACCACCCACGCGTTGGGCATCATGTATTGCTTGCCGCCTGTGGTAAAAATCGTGAGCGTGTCTTCCGACATCGAAAGTTCCTCAACGCCAACCTTCCCCGTCGCGTTCAGCTTCAGCTTGAGTGAAGCGAATGTTTGCGATTCGGTGTATCCGGTATTCTCCGGCACTTCGCCCGCTTTTGTTTCCCGCTTAATGCCCGCAGGCTTGAAGGTCGCGCCTTTCTCCTGTATGGGCAATTCGCCAAGGCGGGACGAAATAACTCTTTGCACTCTTTCAAGTTTCATAATTAACCCCTATTTTAAGCCGCATGAGCGGCGGTTCAATCGAAGTCTCCGCAACGCGGAGAAATTCCCCCTGTTATTTAAATTGAAGCACACCTGCTCCGATGTAGAACTGGCCGATCAGATTCGGCTGATGTTTGTATTCAAGCCGCGTTTTGCTTCCAGATTTTACTTCCACGATGATTGATTTTTTGTAAGCGTCAAAATCCTGACACCACTGTTTTTCTTTGATAAATACGTCGCTGTAAAGCCCCGCGAGGAAAGAACGGAAAACGCCCGGCGACATAACTTTCGCGCCGCTTCCAAAGTTTTCATTTGTGCTTGACAGTTTCCAGTCTTTAAAACGTTTTTTAGCTTCCGCGTTGATGTACGTACGCACCGCGTCAACCGTTTCGGTAACCTGCACGTCGAGGTAACTCGTATCTCGTCCGCCGTCCGTGTTTTCGGTGTAACTGGTTACAAGCCGTTCGATTAGCACATTGCCGGTCGTGTCTAGGCGGTAAGTGGCGATTCCCGCTTCCAAAAGTTTCTGGCGTTCGTCAGCGTTAAATTCAACGCCGCCGATTAAGCCTGTAATTTTTGTGTCATAGGTGTTGGCAGCGGGATCATCGGCAAGAATACGGCAAGCGGATGCACACCATGCCGCAGACCAGACGCAGGGCAGTTCTGGACTTACGCCTTTGGGGATAAAAATAATATGAGGTGAATTTACTTTGTCCGCTTTCGCCAACATCGTGCCTGCGTCTGTTTTCGTTCCCAATTCGCCGGAAAGCGCAATATACATTCTACCGCCGATTTGCCTCATCGCGCCGTAGCGGGATTCAAGCTCGTCGGAACTTGCCCGGATATTTTCGGCATCGTCAAAATCGCTTGCGATAAAATTGTAGCGGATTTCGCCAAGTCCCTTCAGGTACTGCTTAATTTCGGTAACGCCCGTTCCGTCTGTGGTTGCGCTGTAAATAACGTAAATACCGGATGACGGAGCCCCCGCCACCCAGACATTGTTGTTGTTTCCGGCGGTTCCTTTCACGTTAGCTGAAATGGTAACAACATCCGCGTCCGCTTCGGCGGAAACAGGAAGGGTAATCTCCGAATTGATTTTGGCTGTTATGGCGGCGGCAATTTCTTCCGCAGTCGCTCCGGCGGTAACAGCCGCATCAAAGTAGCGTCCGTTTACCGTAATGCGTACCGCTCCCGCGACTGCGGCTGTTCCGCTGACTGTGAATTGTTTTTTCCACGCGGTTCCGGCTTCGGGTTCGTGAATAGGAAGCACGTACAACTCTTCGACTTTGTTGAGCGAGAGAAATGTTTCCGCCATAATCGCGGCGGGGCTTCCGTACCCGAATAGCTGATGCGCCTTCACAGCCGAAGACACGTTGACAGGCTTCCCGCTTTCGGCTTCCGCCGTCGCGAGTTTATACCCTATCATCAAAGCCTTTTTAATGTCGCCCTGCGAACCCGCAAGGGAATTGTCAATCTCGTCATATTGTCCGGGAACCAACAGGTTTTCCGGGATTTGTTTAAACGGTATCGCCATTTTTATTCTCCTTTCTTATTTATAGTTACGCAGTCCGAAACTGCGTTATTGCCGATTTCGTGTTCCGCGTCATATCCTTCAAAAATATCCAGCTCGCCAAGCGGAATGCCGCCCTCGCCGTTTTCAAAAACGGAAGGCAGAACTTCCCATGACCAGCGCACAGCCCAGAGCGTCACGTTCATAACATCCAACTGTCCTGAAAACAAACACTCCGCCGTTATGCCGCTTGGTATATCTATACTCCATTCTGCATCCAAATTTCCTATAACGGGTATTAATGCGTTTACCAGTTTCAGAGCGCCGTCATAAAGCATATCTTTGTTGTTTGCGCGGTATAAAACCCAACTGACAAAATCAATCGTGTTTTGTTCTTTGCGTATTTGCAGAATTGATGTCAATACGGCGGGCGTTCTTTGCGCCGCCTGTCTTATTTCAATTTCGCTGAAACGCCCCGGGTGCGGCTCAATATAAATTTTTTCATTCGCTATAGCTTTTTTTATTTGCGAGACAGCCTCGTTTCGTATGTCGACAAAATTGATCACTTGAACATTCTCCTTAAATACGCGCGTATAATTTCTTCGATCTCGCGCTGATTTTCCGCCGATATTCCGATGAACGGGCGCGCCGGAATGTTTTTTGCCTCGAACCCGTACTGGTGGACGTTCGCGTACTCTTTAGCCGCGCCGACTATCACGCTCCATCCGCCGCCTTGCACTTCGCTTGTTACGCTCATCCGCAAATCGCCCGTGAATACTAACGGCGGTCGCGGTTTACCGTCGGTCTTGCCTGAATCTAGCATCGCGTTGTAATACGATTTTGTAGTGTCCGCTATGTCCTTCCACTTATTGCCCTGCGGATCGGTCTTGGTATCAAAGCGCTCCGTTGTCTGCGCTTCCATTTCGACACCAATGCTTTTAAGCAATTTGCTACGCTTGTCATCTGTGAGCGCGGCGACAGACAAAACATTGTTACTAACCGCGTCCAATTGCCGCAGGTCGAATGAAACGCCGCCGTCCGCCATCAGTAAACGCCCCCCTTCTTGAAAAATCTACAATCATCAATGCCGCCTTCGCCTGATACCACAACGCTCGCGCTTTCATAGCCAGGGCCTTCAAGACCGCCCTGATATTCCTTGTTTATCTTTTCAAGAAGCGCAAGGCTTTCCTTGTATTTATTGCGCGTGTTTTCGCTTCCGCTTATCACATCGCTCATACGGTCAACCGTTATATCAACACATATTGCGTCTAACACGTCTGCGAATTGCGGATTAACGGGACGCGCTATCTCCCCTGTTCCCTTATCAAGAAGCCAGGGGAGATGCGCCACGATAACGCCTGTCGCGCCTGTAAGCGCGGTTTCTATACGCGCCTCATCCAGCTCTCCGTCATCGTTTTGAGGGATAAACGGTTCGTTTGGTTTTACGCGCTCAAGAAACTGCGCTACGGACAGAAGAGGGGGCATTTTTCTTTGACCTCAATCCATTTGTCTTTTTTCAGGACGGCAAGCTGTTCCGCCGTAACGTAGAATTCGGCGGGCGTTTGTTTCAAAACCAGCCCCGCCCTGCGGTACTGCGGATATTCCGTCTTGTGCCGAAGCAAAACAGATATTGTCCCCTGTAGCGGCTGTTCTTTTTTTTCTTCGCCCTGATCAGGCGGAGTACCGCCTTTGTCTTCGGGGGCGGCGCTCCCTTTTTCAGCTTTGGGATTGTATCCCGCTTCCTTGAGCGCCTTAAAAAGTTCTCCCTCGTTAACGCCGTTCTCCTTCGCGGCGTTTTTAATTTGTTCCGCCCGCCCTTGTATTTCCAAAAGATACAGAGCGGAGATCAATGTAAAAAGATTTATTTTTCCCATAATTGTCTCCTACAACCACGGCGACACGATCAGTTCCGCCGTGTGGAAATTCGGGTTTGAATTTCCGCCGCCGATTAATTGTGTTTCCAATATCGCCCTCGCTTTAGATTCGTTTGTCGGGTCAACGACAAGATGCGTGGGGCGGATTCCCATCGGGTCGCCGCCGTCACGTTTGAAGGTTTGCATTTTAAGACGCGCCGCTTCGTAGTTCGCCGCTGTCAGTTCCTCTTTGGAAGCGACAGCCTGCTGCCAGAAACCGTAGCCGAAATTGCCGCGATACCTGACTCCGAACAAATACTTGTCTTTCATGAAGACGTATTCGTTTTTGATGTCGGTGATTTCGTCCATCTCGGGGGCGGAACGCTCCTGAAGGATAAACGGCTTTAACACGCCGTCAAGAGAAAGCAGGAACCACGGCTTGCCGTTTCCGCTTCCGACAATGTTTGAGACGCTTTCCGCCGCGCCCGTGCCGTCCGTGTTCGGATACACGGGATGGTCGGTGTCGAAAAACGGCTGTCCGTCAAAACACAGTCCCGAAAATCCGTCCTTCATCAGGGCGGCTATACTCTGCTCAAAGAACGAAATAACCGCGTTCGCTTCCGCCTGCGCGCGCGTTCTGTATACGCCAAGATTGTCGTCTTCAAGATCAACGCGGTCAACGCCGAGCGTCGATTCGTACTTCTTGTTGATGATGGCGTATGCAGTTTCCTTCATGTCCTTTATAGCGCGGTCGCCTACCCACTCGCGCAAATGCGGAAAGTCGCCAAGCCAGCCGTAGGTGTTACTCCGCGTGTTTGACTGGATTGTAGTTGCCAGTTGTTGGTAATATGCGCCCTTTGCCAGCAGATCCGCCATCTGTGTGGCGAACTCGCCGCGCACCATCGTGCGCAACGCTTGAAGTGTTTGGTGTGTTATGATCATTTGCCTGCCCCCTTAATTTTCAGGTACTCCTCTTCGGAATATCCCATCGCTTTCGCCATAGCCGCGTCCTCGCTGTTGAGGGCGGTCTTCCCGCTTCCCGCAGGCGGAGCGGTCTCGGGAACCTGCACCTTGCCGTCAATTACGGCGTGGTTTTTTGAAGCAAGTTCCTTAAACTTTTCAAGACCCGTCTTGTCCGCGCACAGCGCGAGACAGGTGTCTCTGCTTGCGGGCGTAAATTTTCCCGTTTTGATCGCCTCGTCAACCGCCGCCGTCGCTTCTTTTTTAAAAGCTTCCGCGCACAGTTCAGCAAGCCGTTTTTCGGCGGCGACTGCTTTTTCCAGCGCGGCGTTCAGTTCGGTACGCGGCGCGTAAACCTGCAAGTCAACTTTGCCGCCGCCTGATGCCGCGTTCTGCGCCGTCTTGAGTTTTTCGATAGCGTCAAGCACGTCGTTTAAACTCGCGTCTTCGGCAAACCCTAAAGCGTCGCATAATGCTTTGTCCATATAATCCTCCGTTATATTTTTTTCCGGCATTTCAGAATTCAGCGCCGGTAGCTGTAAATTTGGCGCGTTGGTTAGAGCCGCACGCAGGATGCAGTTGATTTCACCTTCTTTGTTGTAGAGAAATACAGGCGATATAAAAGCGTATTCCTTATTTAGAACCGCCTCCCTTCCGCGCGGAGTCCATTCCACTTCGGCTGTTATCGCCCCGCTGTCAGAAGCGTTTAACGCAGTAATCCAGCCGAGCGCAGGAGACGCGCCGCCTTTGGGCGCGGCTAAATCGGTCGCATGGTTTTCATCAATGGGAAGTTTCGGCAGACGCGCCATTGAATTAAGCGCTGTTTCTTTGGGATTTTTATTTTTCCACGTGCGCCCGTCCCGTCCCGTGATTATATTTCCAGCGGGAACGAGTTCTATTTTTGAAGGGATTTTTTCCCCTTCGATATTTAACGATAAAAAAAGGCTGTCCGTTTCCATACGAACAGCCTATAATAAAAAATACGCCTATTAAGATTAACAATCGTTATTGTTTTTAAATCAAAAAAGTTCATTTTGATTCTTCCGTTCGCGCTCGCGCCTCTTTGTTTCTCTCGCGTTGTGGACGCACCTGTAAACCTGCGCGAAACTTAAATTATAATTCCTGCACAATTCGCTCATGGATTCATTCGTGCCGTCATACTTCTCATAAATTTCATTCGCGATGTCTTTTTTAAAACCCGTCCGTTCAAGAGGGATGTAAAGCTGAATCCCGCCGTAAAACGCCATAAGTTTTTCAATTATTTTTTCGGCGTCGGCGTCTCCGACCTCGTCCGCGAGAACGCCGCGTATTTTTTCGGCTGATTCCCCGTCAATTTTATCTTGCGGAATATACAAAAGCTGTCCGCCAAAATATCGGCACAGAGCGCGTAGACCGCGCCGCGCCGATTCCTGTTCCATGAGGCAGGCTAAAGATGCTATCATGTCTTTTACAAAAACGTGGTTTTCCATCAGCTGTTCTCCCAATCTTGTTCCAGTGGCGGAGAAAACAAAAAGCCTTCTACGATGTACCATGCGTTATACCACTTATCTGTTAACATGATTAATTGTTTTTTCAATTTGTTATCCTTGAATTCGTGTTGTTCACATGTCATAGTGTCATTTTCCAAAAAACCAATAGGATATTCCGGCGCGTCACATACGCCGCCAACAATGTTCTTTGTCCAAAAAACACAGGTAGCGCATGAATCGTTTTCTTCAAGAAAAACATCCAATGCATTGTCCGCTTCTTGTAAGGCGCTCATTTTACTATGCTCCCAGTTTTTCAGACGTGTCTGGATCAAATCCCGCTTTGAACATCATTTCGCGGAGCGCCAAGATTACATCGCGCGCGGTTTCTACCGTAAGGAAGCGGAGCGCTTTAACACGGGTAACGCGGTCTACAAAAGCCAGTAACGCCGCATCGCTTTTATTGCGGGCGCAGACCGCCCACATTCCTTTTATGTATTCAAGTTGAGCCAAAGTCGCTCCGCCTTTTTCTTCATGTTGTACGCGGTTCGGTATCTGATTAAATCCGAGGCTCCGCATTGATTTGAGAGTTTTTTCAAGTTCGCGGACGGTCATGCCGGAAGATGAATTCTTGCCGCATACGCCTTCTAAAAAAGCCCGGTAAGCCTCATCATCAAAACCGAGTTTGGCTTTTCCGATGTGTACCAGTTTTATCAGCTTTTTCTTTTTTTCCGAAATCATTTTCAATTCTCCAAATTAAGCCGTGGTCAGGGGAAAAACCGCCTCCCCTGACCTGTTTTTAAACGCCTTCTGTTGCGCTTTGCAGGCGTGCAAAATAATCGAAAGGCTAAAAGCCGTCATTCTCTACCACCCTTGCTTTTTGAGCCTCTGAAAGCGGCGCTCTGGACATTGCCAATTCCATTGCGTATGTGGCAAAAACTTCAAGACTGCCAAGTTTTTTTGCGTCAACATACGCCTTTAATTCTTTGAAATTTTTTACCGGGACTTTTATAGTTATTGAATTTGAATCCACAACCGATTGCAGTTCCTTCAAAATTATCGCCCTTGCAAATGTTGTGTGTGATAAAAGCCCCTCGCTTTTGGCTTTTTGTTTTAACGTGTCAATAACTTCAGGCGGCAGCGTTAACGTCATCTTTTGCATTTTTCTCCTCCCTAGTTATCTATTACAAAGCGTTTACCACTTCGGCATCGACAAGTTCCGCGCCGAGTTCTACGGCAAGATTCATAGCCTTGCGCGTCCAGTTGTTGATTAACAGCGGGTACGCAACCGAGTAAACAACTTCCGTCCGTGTCTGCTTGCGGAGCCGTTCGGCAATCGCCAAACATCCCGTATCGGTAATAATCTCTTTGCGTTTTTTACCCAGCCGTTTGAATTTAATGTCTAGGTAGTCGGCGATCTCCCTGCCGCTTCCAAGCGGGGATAGTTCCAAAATTTCCATGCGCCGGATTACTTCCCGAGCCTCCCAGTTCTTGGATTCGTCAAGTTTGTTTTTCATTTCGATTTGCCCGACCAGAACGATAGACAAAAGTTTTTTATAGCCGTCCTCAAGTTCCCAAAACCGTTTCAGATATTTGAGCGTGTTGATCGTCA
>JAITUY010000243.1 GCA_031286095.1 Treponema sp.
GGACTATGCCGATACGGGATTGGGGGCGGGCGTTAAACCAGTTCGCCATTGAGTTCGGAAAAGAACGGGTTCCGTTCTAATGATATTTTGCCATTTACACAAAATATCTGATAGGCTCCCAGGATTGTAACTGCTTCGCCACCTTACGGCGGCTCGGGTTACGAAAAACCGCAGTCGGGCTAATGCCCTTTGTACGGTTTTTCTCCGCCACATTTGGGGCAGGGGTCTTGCTTGGCAATGCCCTATAACCTGCCCCAAACATTATTTGCCATAGGATTATTTAAAATATTATGATACATTGAATATAATAAATGTGATAAAATTATATCTGGAGATAACTTATGACAGGAAAGTATTCTTTATTGAAAATTATAAAAAATAAAATCGGATATACTCTTGTTGTTATTTGCTTTGCTTCTATTATCTGTTTTATTATGACATTATTATGTATAAATGATTTATATACTAAAATTCAATGGTTTTCTGTATCCATAACGTTATTTTTATTTTTTATAATTTATTCAATAATAAATATAATAAAAATAGACTATTATTTTAGAAATGGTATTGAAACTACTGCTTTTGTAATAAACGAAATTTTATCCAGCGGAGTGAGAGGAAAGTTTCTATTTTATAATTTATTTAGCTGTTATTCTCAATCATTTAAAAAAAGAGAAGGAATAATATATAGTTATTATATTGATAATCAAATTTACGAAAGTAAATACCATTTCTTGAATACAAATGATACAATGTTTCTAAAAACTGGAAGTATAATAAACATTTTGGCAAATCCAAAAAATAAAAATGACACAATAATAAAAGATATATATAAAATAGCGTATGGGCAAAACCGGCACATAACGAGGTTGCAGAAAAACTGTTTTTGAACAAAAAAGCTGTTGAAAAACCATTGATCTTTGGTGTTTTGAGGCTAATTTTAGGTATATTTTGAAGTCATTTTTTTAGAAACTATGTTTTTCTGCAACCTCAACGAGACTGACGGATTTATAATTTTGAATGAGAAAGCATCCAAAATATATGTCATTTTTTGAGTTTAAAGACATTTTTCAATCAAAAAACAAAGTGTTTCTTACCAGAAAAAAAATTCGACAGTTTCAACAAGGTCGGTAACTGCTTTGCCGCCCATTGGGCGGCTAGGCTACACAAAAACGCAGTCGGGGCTTTGCCCCTTTATGCGTTTTTGTTCCGCCACATTTTTTTGCGCCCGTGAAACTGCTTCGCAGTTTCTTTTATCGGGCGCAAAAAAACGTCTTTTACCGCCGGAACGTTATGCAACATTGGGTTTGGTATGTCAGAGACATCGTTCACACCTTTGTACAGAAACATCGGTAAAACTTTTATTTAAATTCTTATAGCATATAGATTTAGGTGTAACTTGCGTATAGCGATTTATCATGCTTTATTAAGAAAATTTACGCTATTTTTTTACCCTGCATAGAATTGTGGCAACGTTTTTTTCACAATAGGTGTTACCGATGTCTTTGGGTCGTACCCAAATATATGATTTTGAGGAATTTGCCGCTCATGAAACAGGAGAGAAGTATTTTTTATGTTAAACTGTAAATCCCTTTTTTGCGGTACAGCGGAAAAAGAAATAAAAAGAATGGACTTGTTCGACAACCCGGTTAGTTGTCTCACAAGTCTTGCGGTTTTTCAGGCTATAAGCCTGCGAACGCGGACTTTAGTCCGAAAGTTCGACAAAACCGCGTTTTTTATATGAAGTTATTCAAAAACTGAAGTTTCCGAACAACTCTAATATTTGAACCTATCCTGAAAAGCGTGTAAATGAAAACCTTGATTCTTTTCCCATTTATACAAAATTTATGACAAGCCTAGCAAGAAAACTGCAGGAAATTTGATTTTTTAAGAAGTAAAAAAGAATGGAAAATCTATTTACACACAAAATAGGATAGCTCCGAATATTTTTTATAATTTTGATTAATTTTCTGTTTTCTTCTTGTGTTCTTGCGGAAAAATTTATCTGTGAAATTGATGTAATGGGTATAGGATTATTCCGTGTATTTTAAAAGGGTATAGGTAAAAATACGCTGTTATTTTAAATTAAATTCAAACTTTGGATTCTCTTTCCAGCCGTTATTGTATGAATAATATTTTACAGTTTTATTAAAGACTACCCCAAGTTCATCGCCATACCAAAAAACATCCTTATAACCGTTCGGCAAATCAAAATCAAACTTTGGATTATCTTTCCAGCTATTATTGTATGAATAATATTTTACAGTATTGTTCATAACCACTCCAAGTCCATTACCAAACCGAAAAACATCTTTATACCCGTTTGGTAAGGCAAAATTAAATTTTTGATTCTCTTTCCAGCTACTGTTATACGAATAATATCTTACGGTATCGTTAAAAACTATCCAAAGCCCGTCGCCTAACCAGAAAACATTTTTATAACCATTTGGTAGATCAAAATTAAATTTTTTATCCTCGTACCAGCCATTAGTATATGAATAATATTTTAGAGTATCGTTAATAATCACCCCAAGTCCTTTGCCAAGGCGGAAAACCCTTTTATATCCTTTTGGCAAGGCAAATTCAAATTTTTTAACTTCGTACCAGCCATTAGTATATGAATAATATTTTAGAGTGTCATTAATAATCACCCCAAGTCCATCGCCAAGCAGTAAATATGTATCTTGCGCGTTTTTTGATGTGCTTTTACAGCCTAAAAAAGACAGGCAAACAAAAAATATAAACAGACTTTTTTTCACCGTAAGCCCCCTGTTCGTATCCATATTTCTCCGTTCCCGTAAAAAGATTCATGGGAATCTATTTTGTATGTGAATGTATATCCATCTATAGTTATTGTTATATTATTTCCATTTATTCTGTAAAGTCCGTTAATTACTTTGTTACTGGTTATATTCACATAACTTACACTGCCGGAATTTGAATTTCCGGTAAATTTCATAGAGTTACTGCCCCCGGATAACCGGTATGTTCCTGGTTGAAAATCTATTGTGTTGCTATCCAATACATTTGCAATACCGTTGCCTTGCGGCGGCAGAGTAACATTGTTTCCCGGTTCAATGGCTCCATGTTCAATTAAATATTTATAAATTTCATTGTTTCCGTTTATTTGAGCTATTGTTAATGCCGTGTTTCCGTTAGATGCTCTTAAATTTATATTTGCACCCTTTTCTACAAGTAATTTTATCAGTTCAAAATTATTCCACTTTGAAGCGTATAAAAGCGGCGTCATGCCGTCCGCGTATTTTTTGGATAAAGGATACCTGTAGTTAACATCGGCTCCCATTCCAATAAATTGTTTAGCCTGCTCAAATTTTTGTTTTTCCATTGCCAGTAACAGTATTTCGCCATTCGGTTTCGCTCCGTTTTGCAACAGTAATTGTATAACCGCATTTGACTGATTTTTATTTATTGCAGTGTATAAATCAAAACTACCCGGTAAAATATTGTAACTAGATAATAAACCAAGTGTTTTTACTGTTGTTTCACCGTAAGAGTAAGTTAATGTAAAACTCATTACAAGCCGTTTTTCTGATGTTGACATTGTGTTTATATTGTTTTTTATTATGGTCTCGACCTTTTGAAAATCATTATTAATTAATGCGTTGACTAAATCCCATTTATAATCGTCAGCGTATGATATTCCGGTAGCGGGAATAAGCAATAGTATAATTATTGCAAAATATGATTTTTTCATAATTTCATTATATCAATTATTGGACTTGTTCGGCAACCAACCGGGTTGTCGAACAAGTCCCATGAAGAAATAAATAACGCGTATATTTTAATATAAATTCCGGAACAATCCCCTTTTCATTTACGGTTGAAAGTTACTATTATATTATACTTCAAAAAATAATAATACATGAGAAATAATTGAGTATACAAATATTTGGTACGGAATATCGTAGAATCTGGTTTTTGATTAAAGAACCTTTAAAAGCAACTTAACATAAAACCATTGGACTTGTTCGACAACCCGGTTGGTTGTCTTACAAGTCCTGAATTTTTTCGGGCTAAAACAAGCTTTAGCCCTGCAAAAATACTTTTTTATTAGTAGTTGTTCGGAAAACTGAAGTTTCCGAACAGCTACATTGTCATTTACATTGATATTTTGCTAATATTGAACAGGGGATAAAGCATGAAGAAAGTAATTTTATCAATTTTATTGCTGTCGGCGGCTAATTTTTATGTAAAATCAGATGAAATTAATTTCCCGCCCGAATTACTTTGGTGGATAAACGAAGTAAAGAAAGCAAATCCAAGAATAGAAATTAATGATTTTAAATTATTTGAAAAAGAAACAAGATATTCTAACAGGAATTATTTAACCAGCGCTTTTTTGGTTTATCCCGTATTTATGAGATGGAATTATTCCGGAAATATAGTCGCGTATTATAATTTTAATGATGTTGGATTAAAAAAACAAAAGAACGGAAAATACATAATGTCCGGCGGCGACATTGATAGTCATTTTGTATTTGCGGATAGAAACAAAAAAATCTTTTTTCATGATAGTTTTGGATCGTCTCTTGGAATAGACGCCTATAATTGGTTAACAGATACGGTATTAATTGCCGTCGGAACTTGGATAAATACAGATGAAAAAGACTCTCTTATTATAAAAATATATACAATAAGTAATTTACTTGATATGGTAGAAATAAAAACATATATTTATGAGAATGCGTTAACGAGTGAAGATAGAATTAATTTGAAATCGAATTGGGTTGAACAACGCGCAGATTATTTTGAAATTAAATAACCGTTCATTTTAACGGTATATAACCTGTTTTTTCAGCAAATTCCTGCCCTTGAGGGGACAAAATCCACGCGATAAATTTTTTGGTGTTTTCGCTTTCATTTCCGGCCGTAACCGCGTATACAATTTGCGTAAAAGGATAAGAATTGTTTTGTATGTTTTTCTTATTTGGCGTAATGCCGTCAACAGACAACGCCTTAACTCCCGCATCGTTAGCCATTTGGTTTGTGTAGTATGAAAATGAATACCATATAGAGCAGTTGTAATTGAAAAAATCAGAGGCAACCATGCGTAATTTAGTAAACATATGGCTTGGAACAGATTCTTCTCCAAGAACATGATACATAATTGTGTCCTCTTTCATAATTGATTGAAAAATAGTCTGTCTGCCGGAATAAATATCCCGTACCTGTTTGAGTAATATTATTTACAATGTTTTTTTCATTAACAATAAAAATAGAGTTGTTTAAAAACTTCAGTCTTTAGACAATTTCATTATAAAATCGCATTTTTGTAAGGCTTTAGCCTGAAAAAGTGTAGGACTTGTTCAATAAACGCGTCTTTGCATATTGGCGTTAAATTGAAACGTTTACCCTTTTCCGCGTCAACTTTAATTTCTGCGGCTGAAAGATCATAGCAAAAAGCTATATCCGTTTCACCATTGATAAGCCGCTAATACGCTCTGGAAGCGATATTACATTAGAGTTATTTAGAAACTTCAGTTTCTGAACAACTTCATATAAAAAATGCGGTTTTTTAAGGCTTTAGACTGAAAAACCGCAAGACTTGTGAGACAACCAACCGGGTTGTCGAACAAGTCCATTGTAAATTTCGATTAAAAGCGCAATTTCCGCTATGCATGTGTCGTTATACATTGTTCCCGTATAAACATCGTCAATAACAAAATGAATAGTTTCACATTCAACTGGTTTTTAAAAATAATACTGTTCAAAACTGGTAGAATCCTTGACGGCGATTGTTTCAATATAAGTTCCATATAACATAAATTTTAAAAAATTTTACGCGGTTGTTTTTTGCGAAATAATAAATATTCCTGTAACCGTTTTTCAGCGCAAACCCGGTTATGGTTGCGGTATAATCCATGGTCAGGGTAAGTATTCACCTGTCCAATTACCTTTGCAACCTTCCACCCATGATTGTCATGTATGATCAATAAGATTATTGGCAGGATACCGTCCCTGAGAATCGGATAACTTGGACAAAGCCGGGACTTCAATTCCATAACAAAAAACCGCCAAAGAAAAAACAAAATTACCGCTAACTTTTTCATAAATATATGCTATATTTAATGTTAACAACTGAAGTTTTTTAACAACTCTAACGAAAATTAACTTTGTTTTTGGAGAAGAATATGATTAAAAACATAACAAGAATAATCGTTATATGTCTTTTCTTATTTTCCTGCGAAAATAAAAAAGCGGATATTAATAAACAGGAATTAATAGATCATGACGCAAAAACCATACACATATTTACCGCCCTTTGTGATAACAGATACCAGGGCATTACCCGCGTGTCTGCGGCGCTTGGCAACGGACAAAACCTTAACACAAATCTGTATTGGGGCGCGCTTTACGGCGTTCGCAGTTATTTCAAAAAAAGCGATGAATGGGAATTGTTGTCCGCGCAAAAAACAAAAGGCGTTATGCTGGAAAGACTTGTTTTTAAGCACACCGAAAAAAATTATTATTTGATAGCCGACGCTTATAACGGAAAGTATATCAAACAATGCACCATAGATTTTCTTAACAGCAGTTGCGGAAATCAGAAAGACGTTCTGCAGGCTGACGGCAAAACTTTGGGCATTGGTGGCAATGCCTCTCTTTTGGCGTACGTTGGCCACGACGGATTAATGGATTTTCAATTATCCGAAACTTTTATAAACACGGACAACGTACGACATGATGTGATTATATTGGCGTGTTACAGCAAACGTTATTTTAGCCCCCATTTGGAAAAGGCGAATGTAAATCCGTTGATCTGGACGACCAATTTGATGGCCCCCGAAGCCTATACACTGCACGATGCCATAACAGGATATATCAACGGAGAAACGAATGAAGATATACGCGAAAGAGGAGCGTCCGCATACGCTAAATATCAAAAATGCAGTATAAAAGCGGCAAAAGGATTACTTGTAACGGACTGGTAAAGTGATGATTAAACAAATATTGGACTTGTTCGACAACTGCGAACCTTCGGTTCGAGCTGGTTGTCTCACAGTCTTGCGGTTTTTCAGGCTATAAGCCTGCGAACGCGGACTTTAGTCCGAAAGTTCGACAAAACCGCGTTTTTTATATGAAGTTGTTCAGAAACTGAAGTTTTAAATGGCTTCCTTATAAAAATATTGGGGAAAAGTTAACTATGTGTGAAAACAAACGGGCAGTAACAGAAAAAGAAGGAGATTATAAATGAAAATTAACCGCACATTTAAAAAGATTGTAATTTTAACGTCATTACTGGTTGTTCAATTTATGAATAACGGCCATTTAATATTTGCGCAGGATTTATCTAAAGATTTATCTAAAGATGCGTTTAAAGATGTATCTTATGAATCCGATATAGAATATGTTTTGACGAAATATATACTGGCGGAGTATGAGGAAGTTATCAGATTGTTGAATAAGTATTTTATTAATCATCAACAAGAACTGGCATATTTGTACGGATTATGTTATCTGAAATTAAATATGAATAAAATAGCGATAGACTATTTTAGTGTTACTTTAAAGGAACATGAGAATAATTATGAAATATTGAATAATATCGGCGCGGCTTATTATCAAGACGGCGATTATATTAACGCGATGAAATATTTTCACTTGTCATTTGTTTCAAATCCTGATTATGAAGTCGCGCAAAGAAATTATAATGCGGCATATGGAAACTGGAGTTCCCAAAAAGGAAACAGAGAAACAAGCCCAATAAGCCCGTTAATTCAGTTTTCGGAAAAACCTACAATGTATAATTCTCTGGGCTGGTTTTATTATTATTCAGGCGATTTTCATAACGCAATTTATTATTTTAAAAAATCAATAAATGAAGATGCTGAATACCAATTTTCGTATATCGCTTTAGCCTATTTATACTGTGAAGGAAATAATTATGAAACCGCGCTGTCTTATTTAAAGGAAGCTGAAAAAATAGACGAAAAAACCCCCGATCTTTATAATAATATGGGCATTGTCTACTACCATTTATCTGATTTTAAAAATTCTGAAAATGCCTTTAAAAAGGCAATATCGTTAAACAATCAATTTGCCGAACCTTATAACAATCTTGGTTTTTTATATTTTGATATGGATAAATTAAATCTTTCGGAAGAGTATTTTAAAAAGAGTATAGAATTAAACCTTGATAATAAAAGGTTAAAGGCGGAAAGCATGGGTGGTTTAGCGATTATAAATTTCTTGAATAAAAATATTATTCAAGCAAGAATATACAAAGAATCTTCAGCAAGGTTAGAATATAATATGAATAATATAAAATATTTAACAAATATGTTAAAATGGACTAACAAAATGATTGAAGTATGGGGGAATATTAGATAGAGTTATTGATCTGACACATAATTATGTTGTAAAACGAGCCCATCCGGTTTTTTGTGTAAATGACGAAATATCATCAGAACGGAACCCGTTCTTTCCCGAACCAAATGGCGAACTGGTTTAACGCCAGCCCCCAATCCCGTATCGGCATCGTCCATTTTTCAGAAGCGTTTCTAATCGCCAAATACAGTATCTTAAATATAGCATTGTCATTTACAAAAATCAATGGACTTGTTCGACAACTGCGAACCTTCGGTTCGAGTTGGTTGTCTCACAGTCTTGCGGTTTTTCAGGCTATAAGCCTGCGAACGCGGACTTTAGTCCGAAAGTTCGACAAAACCG
>JAITUY010000012.1 GCA_031286095.1 Treponema sp.
TTAGACACCCAGAAACAGATTATTTGTTGGTTCCGAGTACATCTTCCGAACATAGAAAATATATACCTATTGGATTTATTGATAAAAATACAATCAGTTCAAATGCAAATCTTCTCATTTCTAATGCTACCCTTTACGAATTCGGCGTGTTGACTTCTTCAATGCACATGGCATGGGTGCGGTATGTATGCGGAAGGCTTGAACTGCGTTACCGCTATTCAGCCTCCATAGTATATAACAATTATCCCTGGCCATCCCCTTCTACCAAACAAAAGCAAGACATCGAAAAGTCAGCGCAAGGCGTACTGGACGCGCGGAACAAATTCCCCGATTTATCATTGGCAACACTTTATGACAGCAACACCATGATACCCGAGCTGGTAAAAGCTCACCAAAAACTTGACAAAGCGGTAGAAGCCGCTTATGGCCGCTCTTTTGACGATGATAGCCAGCGGGTGGCGTATCTGTTTGAACTGTATCAAAAGTTGTGCGGGGAATTGTTTGTTGAAGAGAAAAAGCGGGGTAAGGGGAGGAAGATGTGATGGCAAAATCTTCCAATGCTTCTCCGTCATATTTTGGTGATGAATTTCAAAGTTATGCCGCTATTGTACTAATGATTAAGAATATTGAGAAAGCTTCTAAAATAAGAGTTGAAGGTCCTAAACAAGACATTGAGATAACGCTTAATAATGGTCAAATAATTTACTCACAAGTTAAATCAGTAAATGATATTGAAGATTATACTAATGTACTAAAAAAACTTCAAGAAGCGTTAGAAACATTAAACAATGTATCAAATGAACCAAATATAGAAAGTTTAATCTATTTAACTAATTCTCCTAATCCATTCAATAGTATAAGAACAATGTACGCATATTCTAGTAATATAACATTGCTAAAATATGATGAATTAAATAGTACATGCAAAAATAAAATCGATGGTATTTGTAAGAAGAATAATTACAATTTTGACAGAAAATTATTTTCAATTTGTGTATTACAATTCCATGGTGATGGCGAGAACAGGTATAAGGCAGTTAAAGATATTATTAATGAATTTTTGAATAAAATTGAAGTCAGTGATAGAGGATTCGGACAAAAAATGCTTGAAACTTGGTATCGTGATTTTTCTATAAATGCTTCCCAGCGTAAATTAAGTACCACTATCTCAAAAAAACAAATGATTTGGCCTTTAATTGTTCTTCTTTGTGAAATAAATAGAGAGGATTCATTGTTAATTGACATTGATAATGCAGAATTTGAAGAAATAAAAAATAAATATGGGGCAATTATTTGTAATAATACAGAACGGTTTACATTTATTACAAAAGTAATATCATCTTATAATATATACAAAAAACCGTCAAATTCCGATAATAAAGAAAGATCGTTTATAGAAGAATATTGGAGTAGTTACAAGAATGAATTCAATATACCCAGTGCTTCACCTGAAATACTAGAAGCTGTTATTAAACTTTCAATTGCAAATGTCATTAAGAACCGCTATAGAATATCTGATATACAAAAGGCGGTAAAACTATGAGGTTTGTTTCATTAACGATTAATCATGGTATGTTCCGCGATAAATATGATTTTTCTGAAGGAATTAATATTGTTTATAGTAAAAAAAACAGTGTTGGTAAGACGACTTTATTAAGGTTCCTGATGTATTCATTGGGTTATCAAATACCTAGCATTCGTGGGATTAACTTTGATAAGTGCGAATGTGATTTGGAAATAATAGATGAAAAAAATAATAAATGTCATATTCAACGTGAGCATAGTATAGTTGTGTTATTTCAAAAAAAGGAAACATTACATTATTCATTGCCAGACGATTTACATGAATTACACTTACGGATATTTGGCATAGCAAATACTGAAATTCTTGATAATCTACTAGGAGCGTATTATATTGATCAAGAAAAAGGATGGACACTTCTTAATCGAGGAAAAGTTATAGGGAAAATACCTTTTAACATTGAAATGTTAATTAGAGGTTTATCAGATCGTTCATGTACAGATTTAGAATTGGAATTGTCAAAAATAAAGAGAGAATTACAGAAATATAAATATATGTTTGATGTTGCACAGTATCAGGCGGATATTAACGCATACAACGAAAATATTGCATTTGATACTCCATCTGAAGAAGTAGAAAAAAAGATAGATGTCTTATATAGTGAGAGAAAACCAATTTTTGATGAATTTGAACGTATAAAAAATGTAATTAGGAAAAATACTAGTTTTGTAAAGTATATAAGTGATTTTAATCTTGTTGTTCAAAAAAATGGGATTGAAATTCCAGTAAACCAAAATACGCTTGTTGGATTTCAGGAAAATGCTGAATACCTTGTAACTAAAAGACGATTAGTAGCCAATCAACTTGCTGAAATTGATAAAAAAATTGACAAACTAAAGGAAAGCCAAGAAAATTCTAATGCTTTGTTAAGTGTACAAACAAGAATACAGCAATTTGATGCAGATGTTTCTAAAATGAAAATTGATGCAATAACAACTGAAAGAATTATTAAACAGCTCACAAATGAAAAAATAAAATTGGAAGATATTATAAAGAAGAAAAGTTGGCAGAATAATCCTATTATATTTGAGTTATACCAATTAATCTCAGCATATACAACTGAACTTGGAATCGATAGCAGATATGTTCGTCCACAGGCTGAATTTATTTTCACAGATGATTTAAAATCATTATCAGGAGCAATCTTCCATAAGATAGTATTCTCTTTTAAAATTTCTTATATTAAACTTATATTTAACCATACGGGAGTTAAATTACCAATAGTTATGGATTCTCCTAGTGGACGTGAAGTCGATAAAATCAATATTACAGATATGATGAATATTTTAGAACGTGATTTTAGAGAACATCAGATTATCTTAGCCTCAATAAAAAGGTATAATTTTTCAGAGAAAAATTATATTGAGCTGAAAGATACTTTATTTAAACATAATCCTAAAGAGGGTAATAATGAAAATTAATACACTGGAATCCGCCCATGCCCCCTAAAACCCTGCAAATCCGTAACAGTACCGTCGAATTTCTCATTTTCACCAAGCAAGCCGGAGAAAACGGCATAGAAGTACGCATACAGGACGGAACAATCTGGCTAAGCCAAAAACTCATGGCTGCCCTGTTTGACTGCTCCGCCGATAATATTTCCCTGCACTTAAAAAGTATATATGCGGAGAATGAGCTTTCAGAATCTGCAACTGCCGAGGATTTCTCGGTAGTTCAACAGGAAGGTAACCGGGAAGTTCAACGAGTGGTCAAACACTACAACCTTGACGCCATAATCGCCGTAGGCTATAGGGTAAACACCAAGCGGGCTACCGCTTTCCGGCAATGGGCTACGGCGGTTCTCAGAGACTATGCGTTGCGTGGTTATGTCATAGATCGAAAACGCATGGAAAATGGCGCTTTCCTAGACGAAGATTATTTTGAACACCTTCTTGCGGAAATCCGGGAAATCCGCCTCAGCGAACGCCGCTTTTATCAAAAGATAACCGACATTTACGCCACCGCAATGGACTACAATAAAAACGCCCTTGTAACGAAGGAGTTTTTTGCTAAAGTTCAAAACAAGCTACATTACGCCATTCACGGACACACCGCCGCCGAGGTAATATACGAACGTGCCGATGCTGGTAAAGAACACATGGGATTGACCACATGGGAAAACAGCCCTCAAGGGAAAATTGTCAAGACAGACGTAGCTGTTGCAAAAAACTACCTGACTGAAACCGAATTGGAATCTCTGGGGCGCATTGTCAACGCTTATCTCGATCTTGCGGAAGACAGGGCAAAAAAACATATTCCCATGACAATGGAGGATTGGGCAAAACGCCTCGACCGTTTTCTTGAGGCTGATGATAGGTCTGTTCTTCAAGACGCAGGCAAGATAAGCGCCCAAGTCGCAAAAGAATTTGCCGAAAGCGAATTTGAGAAATACCGCATTATTCAAGACCGCTTGTTTGAATCAGATTTTGACAAGGAAATCAAGAAAATCAAAAAGAGGAAGAAGTCGGCGGGTGAATAACAGACGGCATAGCAGGGGATTCAGCCGGTTAAGTCTGAACTATATGCGTCTTTTTTATCTTCTCTTTCCAATTTGTGAGACACTGTCTCACAAATCTTATCTGCAATTATGGAATTTCAGATAATTCTACTCGTCTTTGTCTGTTTTCCTATCCTGTAATTAGTAGTGAAGAGAAAACTAAGTAGTGAGGTAATTAGACAACTAATCACCCGAAACCATAACCGCCTGCCTTGTTATCGTATAAGATGTTACGCCGGATTTTTCTGCCATGCGCCACTTTTATCCGGTATGTCCGGCTATGAATTTTTTGTATAATGGCAGATTTTTATGCCAGAGAATATCGCAAACCGAACAATTTTTG
>JAITUY010000045.1 GCA_031286095.1 Treponema sp.
ATGTCATACCCTTACCGTAATCATTGTTTCAACCGGCATTCGTTAAGGATGAAATTAATTTGTGGTATTATAAACTATGATCGCCATCCTTAAATGGTTATTAAACAAGTCTAATATTATATAACATAACATCTTGTCTACTGTATTCATTCCTTAATCCATTACCATTAAATCAAGTTTAGGTGCATAAAAAATAATTTAAAGTTTCGATTAAATATGAAAATTTACTCCATTATGAGACATCTTGAGCTGTTTATTTGCCAAAAAGTAACTATCGTATAACTATTCCTATAATTAGAGTCTGTCTATAATGTGGACACATTATAGACTCGTACCGAAGGTACGCGACTACCTTAAAAAATGTATTTTCGTAGCCTTTAGGCGAGAAAATACAAGGCCTGTCCGCAAAGTAACCAACTTTGTGGACAGACACTAATTATGAAGTAAGAGAACGAAAATAAAGTTGTTCGGAAACTTCAGTTTCTGAACAACTTATATAAAAAATGCGGTTTTGTCGAACTTTCGGACTAAAGTCCGCGTTCGCAGGCTTATAGACTGAAAAACCGCAAGACTTGCGAGACAACCAACCGGGCTGTCGAACAAGTCCAATCTTAATTATTTTAGGCTCTATCAAGAGTTGATGTTTCATTATGATAAAATGGTCGAGACCGCAGAAACCCTTGCCGAAAAATTAAAAAGAACAAGACAAATCTCTTTTGAAGATGTAGCCAGAGAGACATTCGTTACCGAAAGATTTTTTTGGCTTTTCCAGAAAAATTAACCGTCTTTCAAGGAGTCCTTGCGGAAAAAATTTAAAATCTGAAAGGGAAGGCCAAATATAAAAACGGAAAAAGATCGCTGTTTATAGAAGCTGGCGGGTGCTTATCATACGTCAACGCATAAAAATCCTTATATTGTATAGTGCTTAATGACGATTTTTCTATACAAAATACTGATATGCGCTTGATAAAAAAGACGATAAATAAGAATGGACTTGTTCTACAACTGTGAACCTTCGGTTCGAGTTGATTGCCGAACAAGTCTTGCAGTTTTTCGGCCTAGCCTATAAAACTGCGATTTTTTAGGGGGTATTATGATATACGGTTATATCAGGGTAAGTACCGATAAGCAAACGGTAGATAATCAACGTTTCGAGATAAATCGGTTCTGTAAAACAAATAATATTAAAATCGACCACTGGATCGAGGAAACAATCAGCGGCACTAAGTCGCCGGAAAAACGGCTTTTAGGTTCGCTGATTGCCGAAGTTAAGGCGGGCGATTTGATTGTTTGTTCAGAATTGTCTCGTCTTGGAAGAAATCTTTTCATGATTATGTCGATACTTAATCACTTAATGATGAATGATGCCAGAATATGGACAATCAAGGATAATTACCGGTTAGGCGATAATATTCAATCGAAAGTGCTGGCTTTTGCTTTTGGTTTATCCGCCGAAATTGAAAGAAATCTGATTTCTCAAAGAACAAAGGAAGCGCTTGCCAGAAAACGCGCCGAAGGAAAAACTCTTGGGAGGCCTTTCGGCAGTAAATCATCGCGGGTTAAACTTACAGGCAACGAAAAAGAAATAAAAGCGCTGATTGCCAGACAGTTCTCCAAAAGCGCTATCGGCAGAATATACGGCGTAAGCAGGGTAACAGTTGCTATTTTTATGAAAGAACATATGATAAAATAAAACTAGAGTTGTTCGGAAACTTCAGTTTCTGAACAACTTTATATAAAAAATGCGGTTTTGTCGAACTTTCGGACTAAAGTCCGCGTTCGCAGGCTTATAGCCTGAAAAACCTCAAGACTGGTCAGCGTAGCTGACATGAGACAACCAACTCGAACCGAAGGTTCGCAGTTGTCGAACAAGTCCACTGATGTAAAATATGAAGGAAGTTGTATTTATGTCCGTACGGGAACAGTTAAATTCAATCGCGGAAAAACGTTTTCTTGTTTTAGACGGCGCAATGGGTTCGGTAATTCAGACTCTGCGACTTGGCGAAAAAGATTTCCGCGGCGAAAGATTTGCGGATCATCCTTCTCCGCTTGGCGGTTGTAATGATCTGCTTTGTTTGACCAAGCCTGATGTAATCGCATCTATACATGACGATTATCTGAGGGCGGGCGCGGATATTATCGAGACTTGCAGTTTTAACTCAACTTCTATTTCACTCTCCGGTTTCGGGCTTGGCGGTCTCGCGTACGAGATAAGCTTTTCTGCCGCTAAAATTGCCCGTGAATCCGCAGACAAGTTTTCGGCTAACGGCAGTCCGCGTTTTGTGGCTGGAAGCATCGGCCCCACGTCAAAGGGCGCGAGCATTTACTCCGATGTGAATAATCCCGCTAAACGCTGTATTTGCTGGGACGAGCTTGAGGCCGCCTACTACGACAATGCGAGAGGGCTTTTGGACGGCGGCGCGGATATTCTGCTGGTGGAAACGGTTTTTGATACTGTCAATGCTAAGTCTGCGCTTTTTGCGATCAGTCGTCTGCTGAAAGAGCGCAATCTTGACGTTCCGGTAATGGTTTCCGCCGCCGTATCAGGCGAGTCAGGGCGGCTGATTTCCGGTCAAACTATCGAGGCTTTTTGCAATTCGGTTCTTCATGTTAACCCCTGGTCAATCGGTTTAAATTGTTCTTTAAGTGCGCAAAAGCTAATGCCTTTTGTACGGCGGGTGTCTGAAATTGCCCCCTGCCTTGTCAGCGCCTATCCTAACGCCGGTCTTCCAAACGAGCTTGGTCATTACGAAGAAACGCCGGAAATGTTTTCGGCAAATATTGAAGATTATTTGAAAGACGGGCTTGTTAATGTCATCGGAAGCTGTTGCGGGTCTTCTCCTTCTCACACGGCTGAAATCGTCAAAAAAACTGCTCTTTACAAGCCCCGCGCTATTCACGCCGTTTCCCGCAGGGCGGTCTTTTGCGGATTAGATACAGTTAGCGCTTTGGATAACGCTGTTCAACTTGAAGTTACGGTGGATTCTTCCGCGAAAAAAGAATTTTTAAAACTGCTTGACGAAGGAAACTATGAGGACGCTGTCGAGTTAGCGCGTAACATGGTTGATGACGGGGCGGTTATTATCAATATCAAAGTAAACGATGAAAAAACTTTAAACGGCTTTCTTGACTTTGCCCTGATGAATCCTTATGCCGCCAAAGTTCCTTTTTATATTAACAGCCGTAACATGGACGTAATCGAAACAGGTCTTAAGCGTCTGCAGGGCAGAAGTCTTGCTGGGCCTTTAACTATAAAAGACGGAGAGGCGGAATTTTTAAGAAAAGCGGAACTTATACGGCTTTACGGCTCCGTAGCGGCGGTAACAGCGCAGGGGCAGGACGAGGCGCAGAAGGTTTATGCTTTACTGCGAAAAAACGGCTATCCCGCTGATAATATATTATTTAGTAGAGTTGTTTAATACCTTCCTTATAAAATCGTATTTTTGTAAGACTTTTGCCTGAAAAAACGCGGGACTTGCTGAATAAACAATGGGGTTATTGAACAAGTTCAGTGTCTGTACATAAAGCCGGTTGCTTTCTGGACAGACTTTGCATTTTCTGCGAAAATGCGATTTTTTTGGCAGACGGGGGTGTCAGAAAAGTTTGAAAGACTTGTTCGGACAGCGCAAATTTCCTCAATTGTCCATGATTTATTCTTACGGTATAATATTCTTATGAGACTGTTTGCCGCCTTATTACTTTTTTTTCTTGCCTTAATTCCCGTAGGCGCGGATTCGTTTTTAGATAATGTTAATTGGGCTACCCGCGGCAGTATTCTTTTTTTCGCTAACGATAACGGCAAGCAGAACGCCGACCCGGCTCCCATTCTTCCCTCGCTGGGTTTTGCGGCTGAATGGCAGTTTTACGGTCCGTTAAGGCTGGAACTTACCGAAGACATTTATTTTACAAATTACGAGTACAATTCGGCACTTGGTTACGCTATGCCGTGCAATCCCGAAAACCGTTCCGCTTTTGTGCTGGGTTTTATAACCGGACTTCAGCTTGCGGGTTTTTTTCCTGTTGGTAAAAACGGCGCGGGTGTGCGCGTATACGGCGGACCTTCGGCGGATTTGCGCGTTGTTGTTCAGGCCTTTGGATTACACCCGGACGATGCTGAAGACGCCTCCGCGCAGACAAAAAATATTAGTAACTATTTCTGGAGCGAAGGCAGATGGTTTTACCCCGTGTTAGGCGCGGGAATAGATTTTCCCGTCAACGAAGGTTTTTTGCTTGGCTTCGATCTTCGCGCTTGGTTTCCCGTTTACCGCTTGTGGACGGATCAAAATCTTCCCGCTATCGACGGCTGGCGTTTTGGCGTTGGTTTGCGCATAACGCCGAGAAAGAAATCCGCGCCTCCAAAAGCGGACGAGCCAAAGACCGGCTCTGGTGAATAAGTGAAAAAACAGAAATCCCTTGTTTTTAAATGTTCTTCCTGCGGCCATGAAGAACCCAAATGGCTTGGCCGCTGTCCCGAATGCGGCGAATGGAACACCTTTCTGGAAACAGCGGTGAATAACGCAAACATCGGGCGGAGCGAAGGGCGCGGAGGCTTACCGCAGACTTTGCCGCTTTCGACAATAGACCCAATTGAGGGCGGCAGAATAAAAAGCGGTATAATTGAACTGGATCGCGTGCTTGGCGGCGGCATTATGAAATGTTCGGCTGTTCTTGTCGGCGGAGAGCCGGGTATCGGAAAATCAACATTGCTTTTACAGCTTTCTGCCGCGGTTGAAACCAAAGGGCGCGTCTTGTATATTTCCGGCGAAGAATCCGCGGGGCAGTTAAGATTGAGAGCGGACAGGCTTGGCATCAAAAACAACATGGAGCGTATAGAAATACTTTGCACGGGAAACCTTGAAGAAATTGAAACTGTTCTTAACGCCGTAAAGCCTGTTTTGGTGCTTGTAGATTCCGCGCAGACGCTTTTTTCCGCGGAAGGCGGTTCCGTGCCGGGCGGCGTGAACCAGATGAAGTTCTGCTCTTTTGAATTAATTTCATGGGCAAAAGAACACGATGCGGCGCTTTTTTTAACGGCGCATGTTACCAAAGAGGGGCTTATAGCCGGACCTAAAACGCTTGAACATATGGTGGACACGGTTCTTTATTTTGAGCAGAACGACAAATCTTCCGCGTTGGGAGGGACTGCCGACTGCCGTTTTTTAAGACCGGCGAAAAACCGTTTTGGCTCTGTAGACGAAATAGGGATTTTTACGATGGGCGAGCAGGGACTTTCCCCTGTCGAGGACACCGGTCGCCTTTTTCTGGTGCGGCGCGAAGGGGAACTGCCTGCAGGAGTAACGACGGCGGCTGTGCTGGAAGGCACAAGAACCATATTAGTTGAAATTCAGGCGCTCACCATTCCGGCAAAAGGCGCAATGAGCCGTGTTTTTTCCGACAAGATTGATTCGGGCAGGGTTTCGCGGGTGTCCGCCGCGCTGGAAAAACATCTCGGGCTTAGACTTTCGGATCAGGACTTGTACGTGAACGCGGCGGGGGGAATCCGTATTACCGAAGTGGGGGTGGAACTTGCTCTTGCTTTCGCCCTGTACTCTGCGCGAACCGGACTTGCCCTTCCTGCGGATTTGGCTATTGCCGGGGAACTGTCCCTTACTGGCGAAATTCGTCCCGTGCGCAGGCTTGCCGGGCGCGTTAAAACGAGCGCAAATCTCGGTTTTGGCTCTTTTCTTGGCCCTTCTGCGGAAAATCAGCCTGTGCCGGGGTTGATAGCCGCGGGGAATATAAAATCCGCCGTTAAGTCAATCTATGGGAAAATCTAAAAACGGTTTGTTTTTTGAGATTCCTATATGTAAACGCTTGACATAATATGTTTTAATTTGTAGACTTTAAACAATATTAGGTTTTTTTGTTTTTATGTTGAATGTATTTTGGTTTAGGGGTTCTGTTATTGATTTTCGCCTTTCGCCTTTCATTTTTTCCCTTAACAACTTTGCATCTAATTTTCTCTTGTTTTCGGACGGGAGAAGTTTGAGTCGTCCGCTTATGTGGGCGTGAATACTTGGACGTAAGTCCATTGGACGCAAGTCCAGCAGACATTGTTCCGGATAATATCCGGAAAATTTGTTCAAACGTTGCCCGGACGTATGCAAGCCGGAATTGCCCTAAAGGGCAGACCTGTTTGTTCCGGGCGGAGGAATTTTCTCAATGGCCAAGAAACTGTATGTCGGGAACCTTTCTTACAACACAACCGAGGATGGTCTTAAAAACCTGTTTTCAGGTTTTGGTACTGTCGCATCCGCCAAGATCATTTTCGATCGTGAATCCGGCAACTCCAAGGGATTTGGATTTATCGAAATGGGTAGCGAAGAAGAAGCAAACGCGGCAATCGCCGGCACAAACGGCCGCGAATTGGACGGACGCCAACTGCGCGTAAACGAAGCGATGGATAAACCTCGCCGTGAACGCGGCGGTGGCGGTAACTGGTAAGTTGCTTACGCAACGTACTGCTTTTTAAATAATTGTTTTTAAAGGGGTAAGCGGTACGTTGCGTTAACTCGCGTTTACAATTTTTAATCTCTCTTTTTCTGCGGAAATGTGCATTTTTTCAAGTTCGTTCATTATCGCGTCTACGACAATCTGCTTTTTATCTTCGTCTTCCGCCGCGGACGCTCTTGCCTTTTCTCGAAATTCCTCGCATGACACGACGGGGCTTGCGGTTACCAGCATAACATCCTTGCTTACCGCATCGTTCAGCATATCGGCTTTTTGAACGTGCAGAATCTCGCCGTTTAAGGCGATAAAACACATGTAGTCAAAAGAGCGGATATAGGAGTCGATTTCGCGCACTCCCTTTTTTGTTTCCGGGTCCCATGCGCGGTAACGGGTTCCCGCCGGAAAAACCAGAACGAGTTTTCCTTTGTATTTTTGTTCGTTCAACATCTTCATTGCCGCGCGGTTAATCGCGTTACTGCGCGGAAGTTCCACCTTTTTAATTTCTTCGTCTATGCCGTGCAGGTAACGGCTTGGATAAATTACTATGCGTGTGTAAGCGCTTGCAAACGCGGCGACAATGGGGTTGTCCTCGTTCAGCTTCATTCCCGCGATGGCGATAATTGAATCGCCTATTTCTTTGCCGCGCCCTCCGGCTTTTCGAGCCATAAGGGAGACAATGGAAAGGTCCATATTGCTGTAATGTTCGACAAGAAGAAGACACGATTTTCCAGATTGGGCTTTTTTGTAAAGGTCTTCAAGATTTTCCAGTCCTGCAAGCCTGCTTCCGGGAAGGAGCAAAGATTCAACCATTTCGTCTAATAACGGGAGAATGTTCGGGTCCCCTTCCTGATACACATTGTCTTCTGTTATAACGGTGGCGGCTTTTGTCGTTGACATCGCTTTTTTTATCTGTGCGCCGAAGGCAGTAGTCAGGGTATCAACCATAATTTTCTCCCCCTTTAAATTTAGATTTCCTATTATAATACCGTATTTGTGTTTTAACAAGGCTTAAGAAAATCAATTGTCAACTGCGAACTACAGCGAACTGGGGTGTCCGAAAAAATTCTTTACGACAGAACCTCACGACCAATACGAACAAAAGAAATATATATTACAAATTAATGCGGATAAAGATAAGACATCAACTAAAAGTTTGTAAGGTGGTGTCCGAAAAACAGCCGACTTCTCGGACAACCCTCGGTTTGCGTTGGTTCGCGGTAAAAAAATCAACCAACCCCGCCGCAGAGCGGACGGGGTATGGTTGTTTTGGTAAGGTATTTGTCTCAGGGTACATACCCACATACCTTGTCAGCGGTACATTTTTTGAAACGCCCCAGAGGGG
>JAITUY010000083.1 GCA_031286095.1 Treponema sp.
GTGTCAGTTACATAGGTTCCATATTCATTAATGGTATAAGTTTCCTGTGCCGTTAATGCATTAATTAAAGTTAAAAACGTCAATATTAACATTATTTTACGCATTGATTTTCCCTCCGATTAGATCGCGAATAAATTCTTTGTCTGCTCAAAGGTGCCAGGCACCACTATTGCAAAAAGAAAATTTGTTAATGCTACTGTCTTTTTCATGGTTGTTGTCCCCTTATATTTTTCCACCATAAGGCAGAGGCGGGCGGTACGCTCGTCAATATTATACCATAATTTTCTACTGCGCGTAAGCGCATGGTTTTAATATACTATAATTTTATATCGCGCCGAAGGCGCACTCTTATAACTTTATTCCCTTTTTTATTCCCCTTTTACGGAATAAAACCCGTGCGCCAGGACGGCGCACTGAGACGAGTAAATGTGGGGCAAAAAGAATTTTTTATACATTATACTCCATTACAATATATTGCGCAACTGTCGCTTAACTAGTTGTTTTGCCGGTTAATAGTCTGCTTATCATTTAACAACTGTCTGTCGTTGGGGAATTCGGCAAGCCCTTCGTTTAAAATGTGTTCTGCTTCCGTGTAATTTTTTTTATTCCATTCTGTAGCGAAACGATTGTGATAATCCGCCGCCAAATTACTGCGGTAAACGTTCAAGGCCTGCTCAAGTTCGCGGTTTGCGCCAAAACGGGAAAGCGCGGCCTCTATGTACTGAATTGCCCTCCGCCAGTTTCCCGCCGGGGACGCGCTGACGAACGACGCTGTTTTTTGCACGGCAAATGTAATTAACTCAACAGCCCGCTTTTCGGGAATTTTACCGCTGTTACGCGCTTGTTCAACGGCGCTTACGACGGTATCCCCGTCTGATGCGGAACGAATCTGGTTCGCTCTAACAAGCAGTTCGGAGTCGATAAGTATGGTGTCAAGTTTATCAAAGTCCGCCTGTGATAAAACAGGTTTTTGCGCATCGATAAATTTTCTCGCTTCCGCGTGTTTGTTGGCGCGTATCAGCCTCATTACGCGATTGTTCACCGCCGCCGATATAAATTCCTGCCAGCGGTTTTTATCAGGATAAACAGCGGAAGCGGTTTCTGCCCACCGTAAACATTCTTCTTCTTTACCCGCCCTTAAAAGCACGGCTCCAAAATTAAAAAGCCTGTCCATTAAATCATTCCGCGGGTCAGCTAAAATTATCCCCTGATGTTCTTTTATTGAGGCGGTTGTAAGCGCGTTACCCGCAAGAAGGGCGGCGCGGTCTATTGCGACAGGGACAGATTCGGCAAACTGATTTTGTCTTTCGTAATCGGCGACTCTGTTATTCAAAATAAGGGAAACAAGTTCTATCTGTGAAATTGTCTGGCGGTCGCGGTAGTTTTGAGCGGGAACATAGGAAAAGCCCGTCGCCTTTCCGAATTGGTCGTGAAACTCTTTGCGGTTGCCTGGATCAAAACCATAAGCGTTGGTAGTTTCAACATCAACATTTGTTTGTCCGGCTGGAATAGTTATAAAAGCATGATCTCTTGTCATAACGCCTTTTGTGTTTATTCCAAGAGACTGGCAGAAGATCATGTACAGAACCGCCGAAGACACGCAGTTGTACCTGCCTGTGGTAAGCAAAGTGTCGATTCTGGTTTGATAAATCGAATACGATTTTAAAATATTTTTATGCATGAACTTTAAAATATACTCCGCTCTGTCTTTTTCTTCAGATGGAAGATCGGCGGAATTTTTTATCGTTTCGGCGGCTGTGCGGATTTTTTCCAGATTGACGGCGGAAGTGTCACCGGATGCCCAAAGGCTTATCTGCGCCAGCGCCGTCCATGAATAGCCGCCGTTTTCGCCCATGCGGTAATATTCAAGCGCTTTTGGATCGGGTTGCAGGCGGGGGAAAGTTGTATTCTGCGAAAAAGCGGCCGTATGCGCGGCAAAAAACACAAGGACAGCCGTAATTGACGGTTTTAACTTCACGCTTTATTATATTATACATTAAATAAAAAAGTGAATAATTTTTTGGAGAATATTCGGAGAAAAAATGTCTGGTTTAGATGCGGATTTAATTATCATTGGCGCGGGTCCCGCGGGGCTTACCGCCGCCCAGTACGGGGCAAGGGCGAACCTGAAAGTTCTCGTTGTCGAACAGTTGGGACCTGGCGGACAGGCTTTGGTTATTGACGTGCTGGAAAATTATCCTGGCAATGTCGAACAAAAATCGGGTTATGAATTTGCGCTTGCCATGCACCGTCAGGCTAAAACTTTTGGAGCGTCTTTTCTTACCGGCTCTGTGGTTTCCATAAAAAAAGACGGGCATTTTTTTGTTGGTCTTGCGGACGGAAAGACCCTTACCGCCTATGCTGTAATTTTTGCGACAGGCTCCAAACCGCGACAGCTTGGCGTTCCAGGCGAAAAGGAATTCGCCGGAAAAGGGGTTTCTTACTGCGCTACCTGCGACGGCAATTTTTTTAAAGGCAAAAAAATGTTCGTTGTCGGGGGAGGGGACGCCGCCTGCGACGAGGCGCGTTACCTTTCGCGTTTGACGGACAAGATTGTGTTAATTCACAGGCGGGACAGTTTCCGAGCGCAAAAAGCCCTTGTCGAAAGGACGATGAATAACCCGAATATTACGGTGCGTTTTAACACGGTAATAAAGGAAATAAAGGGAGAACAAAAAGTAAAATCGGTCATTTTGGCGGAAACGACAAGCGCGAAAGTTTACGAGGAAGAGACGGATGCGGTTTTTATTTTTGCCGGGACAGTTCCCCAATCGTCGCTTGTCGCGGATAATGAAATAAAAGCCGAACTTGACGAAAACGGCTATGTTATCACGGATCAAAATATGACAACTAACATACATGGTCTTTTTGCCGCGGGCGACATACGTTCTGGCGCTTTCCGTCAGGTTGTAACAGCCGCCGGGGACGGCGCGATGGCGGCTCACAGCGCGGCGGAATACATTGATTCAGCGGGTTACAGGACATAAAATTGAAGAACATTTTCAGGCTGTTAGGCGTAATCGGAATAATTATTGTTACTCCTCTTTTTTCGCTGAGTTTTAACGATGAGGGAAGTCCTGAAGAACTGTCTTCCGCCATTGAAAAGGCGATGACTGACGAGCAGGCTCTCGCGCAGGTTTTTATGTTCGGCTGGGTGGGGGAAGAACCTTCGCCGGTAATAATGGACTGGATTCGGGCGAGAAATATCGGCGGAGTAAAAATCTTCGGCTGGAACACCGCCGATACGCTCAGACTTGCAAAAACGGTGGGTGAACTGCAGTCCGCCAGCTTGAAAAATCCGTTTAACATTCCGCTTATTATCGCCACCGATCAGGAAGGCGGCTGGATTCGCCACGTCAAGGGAAGCACGAGCGAGACTCCCGGCAATATGGCGATAGGGGCCGCCAGTTATCCGCGCGACGCTTATCTTTCCGGTTATTATATAGGAAAAGAACTTGCTCTGCTTGGTATCAACATGAACTTTGCGCCTACGGTTGATATTTTTTCAAACCGCGATTCGGAGCTGATAGGGCCGCGCGCTTTCGGAAGCGATCCTGTAAAAGCGGGAATTCTTGGGGCGGCTTTTATGAAAGGTCAGCTTGCCGCGGGCGTTATTCCTACCGCAAAACATTATCCCGGGCACGGAGACACAGACCTTGATTCGCACGGCATACTTCCAAAAATTAATGTTTCGTTTGATGTTTTGTGGGAAAGGGAACTTATCCCGTACAGAATGTTAGCCGCCGAAGGCATACCTGCGGTGATGAGCGGACACCTCGCCTTTCCTATGACGCAGGCAAAAGACACGCCCGCGTCTCTTTCTTCGTGGTTTTTAAACGATCTGTTACGCGGCAGAATCGGCTTTAAGGGAGTTATAGTAACGGACGATTTAATGATGACGGGCGCTACGTCATATTTAGGTTCTCTTTCGCGCACTGCAAAACAGGCGCTGATTGCGGGTAACGACATTATCATGTTTTCAAATACGCCGCTTCTTTACGATCCTGTATGGACATTACTGTTAAATTCAATGAAGGAAGATGATAGTTTTCGCAAAGTTGTAAGAAACGCGGCTCGCAGAACGCTGGAATTAAAATTAAGATATCTGCGCGGCAACGGGAGTGTTCCGTACATTCCCGATCCTGCGCGCGTACAGACTGGAATGGCCGATCACGAAAGCGCGGCTTTTTTCCTGAACCTTGCGGCGCGCAGTGTAACTATCGTTAAGCCGTCCCCTTCGGATTCTATTTTCCCGGTTACAAAAGAGAACGCCGGACGCGTGCTTTTGGCGGGCAAATACGGCGATTTTTTTTCTTACGGCAGAACCGCTTTTCCAGACGCCGTCTTTTACAGATACGGCGGGACGGCGGATGCGGACTCATTTATTTCACTTGCGCGTAACGCGGACACCGTGATATTCTGCCTTTCAGACTCTTATGACTTACGTTTGTTGCGCAATATTCAACAATTAAATAAAAAAGTTATAGTTTTTTCGGTATTAAACCCCGTTTATATAGAAAGTGTTCCATGGGTAAGCGGCGCTGTAGCGGTTTACAGTTACGCTCCCGAATCTTTTGCGGCGGGGTTTTCTGCCATAACCGGCAGAATTCCGGCGCAGGGAATCCTCCCCTATGAATGATAAATCCCCTGTAAAAGCGGACGCCATCGCGCAAAAATGGCGCAAAATGAAAGAAAGCGATATTTCCGCCGCCGAAACATTATTGCGCGCCATGGAAAATAAATGTGTGGGCGCGTGCGGAAGGTTCCTTACCATTAATGATACAAGAGGCGGCGTTTGGCTGTTAGGTGAAAAAAGAGGCCAAAACCCTTCGGCATTGTTGATATATTCAAGAAGTACGATAAATCCCGTATTATGCGGAAAAAAAGAAATCCCCTGTCCTGATTTTCTAAAAGCGCTTGTCAAAAAAAACAAAATACATTCCGTGCAGGGACAAAAAGAAGACGTGCTTGTTTTGGAAGAAGAAATGGAACATATGGGGGCGCAGGTTTCGGATACTTATGATTACGATCTTATGAGTCTTGACAAACAGCCGGAGAAAAAAAGCTTTTCATCGGGACCTTCTAATCTTGTTTTGCGAAAACCGCGGCTGGTTGATATAGACGCAATCGCTCCGTTACAGGCGGCTTATGAACGGGAGGAGGTTCTGCCAAGCGGCTCAGATTTCAGCCCGTCTGCAAGCAGAGTAAATCTGGCGAATATTATCGCAAAAGAGCAAATGTTTTGCGCGGAAGTTTGCGGAAAAATAGTGGGAAAAATAAACATAAACGCCGTTTCTTTTACAAGGTATCAGGTGGGCGGCGTCTTTGTTCACCCCGATTTCCGCGGTTTGGGAATCGCCCGCAGAATGACGGCGGAATTTATCTCGAGTCTTATTAAAACGGGCAGAGGGGTAACTCTTTTTGTAAAAAAATCAAACTTTAAGGCGCAGTGTCTTTATGCGGGTCTCGGTTTTACAGCTTTAGACGATTATAGAATAACATACTATTGAGTTAGGTGAAATAAAATTTCATAATAATTTAATGCGCCGCATCCTTGCGGTGCAAGAATAAATAATATCATTAGAGTTGTTTAAAAATATCAGTTTTTAAATAACTCCCTTATAAAATTGCATTTTTGTAAGGCTTTACTGGACTTGTTCGACAACCCGGTTGGTTGTCTTACAAGTCCTGCATTTTTTTGGGCTAAAGTAAGCTTTAGCCCTGCAAAAATACTTTTTTATTGGTAGTTGTTCGGAAAACTGAAGTTTCCGAACAACTCTATTACGATAAAAAAGGAAAGGGACTGTGCTCTCAAGCAGGTAAATTAGTTTATATTTTCCCATATTCAGATGATAAATTTTACAAAATAACAGTAAGTCCAAAAAGCGTTGAAGGCAATGATTCTATAATAACATGTCCGTCAATCAGAAGTATTGATACAATAAAAAAGGAAGATTTTGTTGAAGTTCAAAACACTATGATAAAAATAAAGTGACAGGCGGGCGATGTCTACACATACAAATTACTCCGTATGTGATTGTGATTCTTTCGCCAACGGCGTTTTGCTTGCCTCTCAGCCGCCCCCCTGCTTTTTTCATATTAACAGATTTATTTTTCAAGTAAATATTCATCTATGCCAATCCGAATTCGCTTGCGCATTTGATGAAAAACAGCCTTGCATGGAAGTCAAAAAGGTATTAAAGCTATTACACATTATGCAACGCCATTACAATTTGTATTCCGATAAATCCCATAAAAAAGCCACAAAATCCCGCTATTGACTGCCAAACCAGAATTCTTTTTACAGCAATATTCACATTGTTTTCGTAAATATGAGCTATTATTTGACCTGAATATTTACCGATAACGTCATCTTTGCCGTCGAGTTTCCCTTTTATACTGTCCAGCAATCCGCAGATAGTATCACAATCCTGACCGGGAATTTTATCCTGTTTTTCCCAGAAATCCCAATATCCGTTACTCTCATAATTTTTGATATGCAAAAACTT
>JAITUY010000123.1 GCA_031286095.1 Treponema sp.
CCCATTGTATAAACATTGGTAATTTCATCTATTAATCCGGCACATCTATATTCTTCTGGGGACATAAGAGTTTTTACACCAAATATACTCCCCATGCCGTTCATATAAGACTGTTTTGCATAAAAATCTATATCACAAATATTTATTTTCTCTGTATTATAATCATACAATACATTATTACAATTAAAATCAATAGCAACATAACCACATTTTGCTACATGAGCATGAAAATGTAATATTTCTTCAAATACATTTATTCTTTTTATTATTGGAATAGAATAAAATTTTTCAGAAACATAAAAGTCATTATAACCTATTTTTTCACCTTCAGCCCAATCAAACACTAAAGCATATCCATTTCCAATTTCAATTGAGTCAATTAAGCGAGTTAATACAGAATGATCCATTTCTTTATATTTTTGACTAGCAATTTTAAGCCTATCAATTGCGTCTTCTGGCGGTAAATCATGATCATTTATAGTTTTTGCTCCGGCAAATTTTATAAAATATTTTTTACTCCCATTTTCAATACCAAAACAAAGATTGCCAGAACCTTGCGTATCAAGCACCCAAAAAAGTTTACCAAATTGGTTTATAAATTTTAAGTCAAATGGTTCTTTTAATCGTATTTTTAAATTATCTATATATTCGATATACTCCATCTTTTCTCCTTATATATTATTATATTAACATATTTATAATATTTTGATAAAAATATCAATAGGTTATATATAAATATTTTCAAAAAACTTGCACATAACGTTTTGGCTGTAACTGACGTTTGGGGCGGGTAATAGGGCGTTGCAGAGCAACGACCCCCGCCCCTAATGTGGCGGAACAAAACCGTGCAGAGGGCGACAGCCCGAACACGGTTTTGTGTAGCCCGAGCCGCCGTAAGGCGGCGATGCAGTTACAGTCCTGTTATGTGCCGGTTTACCTTTTTTATTATTTTTTTCTCCGTTTTCGTAATATTACTGAAAAGCATATATAAACAATGAGTATTATTACCGGAAATACAAATAATCTAATACTATTTAAATTATATTTAAAATTGAATGATATAAATGTTATCCAAATAATTATAATATGTATTAAAAACATATCTATAAAAAAAATAACTCTTATTCTTCGTTTAATTACAATTAGAATAATGGTGTTTATTATAAATGAAATTATTAATACACCGCCTATAATAAAATCAACGATTAAATATTTTTCAACAAAATATTTAATAAAAAAATCAATGTTCATAAATAATGGAAACATTATTACATCAAAAATTATTATAAATACACCGATCTTTATATCCCGATTTTTCATTTTATCAATCCTTATTAAAATCAAACATCGTCGGAATATCTTTAATTATTTTTGATTTTAAACATTTTTTATGTGAATATAATTGTTGGGATGCATCATCTTCAAAATTTAAATGTATGTTTAATATTATTATATCATTTTTGTCTATGGTTTCACCACAAAAACAACAAACAAAATCCTTGATCATTTTTTCCACTTTCTTAAATATTATATACTGATTATTTAGAATAATCAAGGTAAACTGGCGCATAACGTTAACAGGTAAATGACGTTTTGCGGTTGCGTATAAGGGCTTTGCGAAGCAAAGACCAGCAACCGCAAAATGTGGTGGAGCAAAACACCGCAGAGGGCGCAAGCCCGAACGGTGTTTTGCGGAACCCGAGGGCGCGAACAGCGCCCGAAGCATTTACCGGCTGTTATGCGCTGTGCCATTGTTTATATCAAGTTCATTCAAATCAATGCCTATTATTTCATAAAATGTTATACTACCTTCAATATCACCTCCCTGATATGAGGGTATAATAACGATTAATATTATTAAATTTTCATTAAATGGACTTTTTATGCACAAATAACCTACATCATTTTCTGATAAGGGTTCATAATCACCTGATGAATTAGGAAAATATGGATCACGAGGACGAATATTTCTCAATACTATTGCAGTACTTTCATTTTTTATACCTATCTCCAAAAAAAACTCGCTTACATAAGGTTCATTTGGTTGTTCATTTATTTTTGAATAAATATCATAACCATAAATAGTTGTTAAAGTATAATCTGTTGTAAAAATAATATTATATTCATTTGTTACATATTCAAATATCCTTTTAGTATCTCTTTTATAGTTTATAGTGTCCAATCCCCATGGATCAGTTTCATCCCATATTACTTTATTTTCTCTTATATCAAATATTCCAAAATGAATACGATAATACATTCTGGTTAAATTTGTACATGCATAAAATAATTTTCCATCCGTACTCCAACCTAATATCATTAATCCTCTTACTCCTCCATAATATTCATCCATTTTTTCATTATTATAAGAAATAAATTTAGGATAATTATTTTCAATAATACTAATCATTTTTATATTTTTCCAATCAACATTTGTTAAATATTTTTCAACATTATCCTCTATTCCTTTATACCATGAAAATTGCGAAAAATATTCCCGCAAATCACTTCTTCTAAATCTATAATTATATTTGGCATATATCATATTACGAAGTATGCGTAATTCAAATGGGGTAAAATTTATTAATTGTGACGCTCCTATGGGATTTTCAAGAAGAATTATATTACCGTTATAAACAATATCATTTTTAAAATCATTAGAGAACAGGTCATTTGCAATCAATAAAAAAAGCAAACCAAAACACAATTTATTCATATACATTCTCATATATTAAATGATTATTTCAATATTGTCAATGGCATGGCGCATAACTAGTTATATAAATGTAAATATGTTTAACCGGCAAATCGGGGCTTTTGAGACTAAGACTCGTTTTTCTCAAATAATTAAGAAAGTCGGGCATTGCGCGAATTTTATCGTTACAAAACGGGGAAAGCCAGTGGCAAAAATTATCTCATTTAAACAAGAACCGGAAATGACTTTTGAAAAAGCGGTAGCGAAACTGCAAGAAATACGAAAGTTCTAACGCGGCAAACCATGTTCATTCAATATCCGCGAAGCAATTGAAGAAGGGCGTAAATAGCGGTCTATGCATTTGACGCATCTTTTGCCGGCGCGCTCATTATTCCTGATGAAAAAAATCCGCATGTCAGCAGAATGTACTCCGAAATTAAGAATGAAGATGAAAAATACGCGCCCCATTTATTCTGGTATGAAATAGCCAATATTTTCAAAAATCTTCGGCAACACAAATGTTTTACATTTGACTAAGTTTTAAAACTTTCTCCGCCGCTGTTTGCTCTTTGTATAACCTGTGATTTTGAAACAGAGAGCAATTACATCGAGAAGCTTTTGCGCCTGTGCAATGATTACAGCATAAGTTCCTATGACGCCGCTAAAAAGTACGGCGTTACGGCACTAAAGTAAAAAGTCCGCGTCCACTACGGCGGTTCTATTCTTTTTTCTCCGCTGATTCTTTCTTTGCCTCCGCGCGATCCTTCATGTCGGCAATGCCGATGAAAATGGCAATTAAACCGATTAAAACCGCTACAACGGGAACACCGCCGCGCAGGAATGTCAGCACGTCGCTTCCCCAGCCAAGACCATAACCAAGAACGTCAGCCGGCAGAATCGCAAAAACTGCGGCGGCAAGAATCACAAGTCCAATAATAACCGCTTTCATTTTCTCCTCCTACATTTTTATAAACAGGTGTTAGAAAACTGAAGTTTCCCAGCAACCCTAATTAAAAACTAGTTTTGCCTTGAGTGCCTGACAATCATTACCACAAAGGCGGCTATAAAAAAAATCATCCGCAATAAAGGCAGTATAAACGAAATCAGCGGAACAGAGCCTATAAGAAACAAATCCCTGCCGTCTATTCCAAAAAGACCTAAAATAGAATAAACAATCTCGACATAGGCGAAAATCGTACCCATTACAATGAGCATCCACGCCGCGTCTCTGGTCTTAGACCACAGCATAATCGCAAGAAAAGTAGCGACAGCACCAAAGACAAGCTGGCTTAAAATATACGCAGTCTGACTCGAATCCATAGTTTAGTATCTATTTATTATTAAAAATTTTCAAGTATAATTTAGTATGAATAATTTGCGAATATTAATTATCTTTATTTTTTCGGGCGTACTGTTTACAGGTTGCTATACCATCAAACAGGGCGTAACATTGCTTGGATATCTAAACCGCGCTGTCCCTCTGGAAAAGACAGACGACAAAGATTTTGTAAATCTGGTAAATGATATTCGTAAGTTTGCAATGGAAGACCTTGGCCTTGCGATGAGCAAGAATTATACCCGTTATGTCGAGTTGGACCGCGAGTATCTTGCGGCGGTGGTCTCCGCCTCGGAAAAAGATTCTTTCCGCCGACATGAATGGCATTTTCCTGTTGTGGGCGCAATGCCCTACAAGGGATTTTTCAACATTGAAGACGCGCGGAAAGAGCGGGCTAAACTTGAGAAAAAAGACCTTGATGTCTGGGTACGCAAGGTCGATGCGTTCAGCACTTTGGGCTGGTTTAAAGACCCTCTTTATTCATACATGCGTAATTATTCCGTAGGAAGGCTTGCCGATCTTATCATTCACGAACTTGTACACGCTACGGTCTTTATAAAGGGGCAGGTAAAATTTAACGAAGAACTGGCCGAGTTTATCGGGAGCGAGGGCGCAAGGCTGTATGTCGAATCGCGGTATGGGGCGGATTCCGAAGAATACCGTAAATCGTTTTCATCTGACAGCGAATATAAAAATTATGTCGCTTTTATTCAGGAGTTAATCGCGGAACTGGACGCGCTTTACTCAAGCGAAATTGACAGGGAAACAAAATTAAAAGAAAAAGAAATAATTATTTCTTCTGCAAAAGAAAGATTTAACGTAGAGTATGAAAAGCGATTTTCAACCGATAATTACCGCGGTTTTTCATCTCTGCCGGTTAATAACGCCTATCTGGAACTTTTTCGTATTTACCACGCGCAGGATAATTTTTATTCTGATTTATATGAACGTTCGGGAAAAAACCTTCCCGCTTTTGTCGCAGGCGCAAAGACCATAACAAAAAAGGGCGACCCAAGAACGCAGTTGGAAAAAGCGCTTTTAAGAGAATAAACTTGTTCAATAATCCCGTTGGTTATCAAATAACTCCAATTAGCGGTAGTACAGTTCTTTGTAAACCGCGGCGGCAGACATAACTCTTCTGCCGTAATTTCTGGTCTCGTAGATTGAAACAGTTTCCAAAAAAAGATCAGAAGGCATTTTACTGGCAGAGCGCAGTCTGCGCACGCGGTTTACGCCCGCATTATAGGCCATAAGGGAAATTAACATATCGTCAAAATGCTTCATAAGCAAATTTAAATAATACGAACCAATATGAATATTCAGCTCCGGATTGTTAAGATCGATATTTTTATTTTCATCAAAAAAATCAGGACCTCCCGTGCGCCGTATACGGTCAGCCATTTCCTTTGCTGTTTCGGGCATTACCTGTGTCAGCCCCGCCGCTCCGGCGCGCGAGACAATCGTCTTTTCAAACGCGCTTTCCGTGCGTATAAGACCGAACATTAACTCTGGGGCGATACTGTGTTCGACTGCGTACTTCTCCGCTAACTCTTTGTAGGGACGCGGAAAAAGCAATTCCAAGTCGTCTCTGTTAATAGTATACCCTTTCCTGTTTACATAACCAGAAACCAATCGTATAGAGTTTGCGTACATGCCGGCTTTCGCAAGCGCTTGCGCTACGGCGCGCAATTCATCTACGGACATATCTTTTTCCAGCGCATTTATGTACCTAACTGAATAAGCCGCCGCATCATTGGTAAAAAACCCCAAAAGGAATTGCAGTGCGGGTGAATGCGCCATTTGTTGCGCCGACTGCTGAGATGCCGCCCGTTGCGCCGCCGCCCGCTGTTGCGACGTAGTTCGCCTAAGCGCGGCTTGCGCAGTTGACTGCAATTCCAGAAACGGCAGTCCAAGCGCGGAAGCGCTCAGCGAACGGTAATAGAGCGCCAGTGAATTATTAATGTTTCCGGCATCGTAAGATTTGCGAAAAAAAACAGCGGGATCGGCTGACGCTGTTTTTGCCACAATTGCCGCAAGCCGTTTTTCATTTTCAGAAAGATACCCTTCTTCGATAACGCGCGCTATAACCCATGCGTATCCTGCTGTTGAATCTGCGCCGCTGGTTTTAATCACGTCAAATACGCGGATAATTTTTTCCCATTCTTTTTTTGAAACAAGCGTTTGCAAAAGTTTTTCCAGAACATCGTCAAAATAAATGTCTTTGCTCCAATGCGGAACAAGCTGTTCAAGCCGTTTTAAAAAAATATCGAATGACCCGTTTACGGATATATCCATAATATACCAGATACACGCGTCCAGTTGTTCACCGTCAGGCGCAAGAAACCGCGCCCGTTCAAATAACGAGATCGCCTGTTCATTCAGCCCCCTGCGCCGCGCAATCCGCGCAGAAAAAAACAACAGCCTGTACCGCAGATCATTTTCGCCGGACGCTTTATCAAGTTTAGTTTCCCATTGTAAAAAAAGATTCAACCCCTCGTTACCGGAACTTGTATATTGAAAAGTTTTTCCCATATCGTTAATCAGAACCGGATATGACAAAAACATTTGCGGTATTGTCTCCGGCCATTTTTCACCTTCCATAAATTTCCTAAAAGATTCAAGCGCGTCATTGTAACGTAAACGCAAAACGGCAAAATGTCCGTCAATAGCGGCCGACTCTGTTTCTGTAAAAACTACTCCCCGCTTTTCAAGTTCGCGCAAGGCATAAAGTCCCGCTGAAACGGAAATTGCATCATCTTCAAGACCCAACATGAAAGCAAGGGCGCGCTCTTTGTCCTTTTTTTCAACAGTATCAAAAGCCGACGCCCACGCGCCCGCCGCCTCTCTGCGGACACTTTCCATAGTTTTTTTGGAAAGCGCCGTGCCTTTATACATCATATTGGCAAGCTCTTCCGCCGCAAAACGCCTGATATACGGGTTAGAATCAGATAACGCTTTCTGAAAAGAAATGGCGGAATTAACACCCAATAACCCGCGGTAAAAATTATTTTGAATTTTTGGGTTCGCGCAAGAATCAGCGCATAAAGACAAAAAAAGAATAACCAGCAAAGACCCCCTAAGAAAAAAAATTCTTAAGGGGTTGTATTCGTTCATAAAATTCAGGTTAACGCCTCTATCGGGATTGGCAGTTTGTTAATTTTTTGGCGGAACACGAATCGTTCTACCGGAAATAATATAATCCGGATTACGGATATTGTTATGCTTTGCAATTCTTGGATAAAGCCACGGATCCCTGTAAAATGCCCCGGAAATATCCCACAACGTGTCGCCCCACCTGATCCTGTAATCAACGCCTTCTTTAGGAATGGTCGCCGGAACTTTGTATGACGCGACAGGCGCTGGCGGCCGTTTTCGTGATGTTTGCTGTTTCGGCGCAGTAGGGGCTGGCGGAGCCTGAATAACAGGGGTAGGTTCAACTTTAGGCTGAACAGGCTCAGGCTGTTTAACCGGTTCCGGTTCTTTAACCGGCTCCGGCTGTCTTTCCGGCTCCTGAACGCGAGGCTCGGGTTTATACCATGAACTTTCGGTAACTTTTGGCTTTATGTAGGAGGAAACATATTCAAGCCCCCCAAACAAAAACAGCCAAACTGCGGCGATCCCCAAGATAATAATAAGACCAATAAGGACGAAAGGCCACATTTTGGGTGAACTCTTTTTTCCCTTCTTTTTCTTTTCTGAATGTTTATACAGCGCAGAAGGCGGTTCTTCGTTAGATTCAAGCTCAAAATCAGGCAAATCTATATCGCGGGAAGTTTCATCAAGAGATTTTAGGGAAACGGTCAAAACATAATGCTCGCCGCCCGCTCCAGTATCCAAGTCGATAGCGTCGGCGATAATATTCCCGTTACTGCTGGAGGAAATTACCATCTCGATAGACGGCTCTCCCTTTGGCTTTGGCTTAATCTTTTCGACAACCAGACTGCCTATATACTGGGCGTCTGTCATGGCATTCGCCGCGCTTCTGTAAAGGTCAATCTGAACACTAGGCTGATTATCGTGAACAGTGGTAAGAATCAGCCTTTTTTTTATTGTGGAATTCTCCTCCATGATGGGGTAGAATTTCCCGTTGGCGATCTTAATTCCTATCGTTGATGCCATTAAAACTGCTCCTTCCTCAAATATAAACAGCCTATTTTAACTTTAAGCGTGGCTTTTGTCTTTGTCAAGTACACAATATTTATATATTATCGGCAAATTGGGTATAAAAAACCATTAAAATAACCGATAATAATGAATATGATTCCTATTATTATCGGAGTAGTTGCCCTAGTACTGGTTATAAGTATCTTCTTTCTTATTATAGGCCACTCGCACGGAGGCTTGGGTATAGGAAAGAGATCAAAGGGCAGTGATGCCATTATAAAAGATGCAAATAAACGGCTAGCCCAGAACCCGGACGATCCCGTTGCCTTGTACGATCTCGGAAATGTATATTTTGACGAGCAAAGCTGGGATAAGGCCATGAAAACTTTTGAACATCTTATTGAGCATATGACAGCGGTAGATCAACAGAGGATTAACGCGTTTCAGGCATATTTGCGGTACGGATTATCGGCGCGAAAACTCAACATGATCGAACAGGCATACAAAGGTTTTTCGATGGCGAGAACCTACAGGCAGGATAACTTTGAAGTAAACTACGAATTAGGCTCTTTGGAATTTGAAAGAAAAAATTATGAAAAAGCCATTCAGCTTTTACAGCATGCCCGAACCCAGGACCCGGACAATCCGGCGGTTCTACGCCAGCTGGGACATTCTCTTTTCAGATTGAAAAAACCCAAAGAAGCGATGAACTTTATCCGCAAAGCGATAGACATCGCCCCGGATGATAAAGAATCGCTTTATACTTTAGCGGAATGTTATCACGAGGCGAATCAGGTTGAACAGGCAATCCGTATTTTTAACCATCTTAGGGCAGACCCGGTAATGGGACCCAATTCCTGTCTTATTGCGGGAACTATCCATCTTGAAACAAGACAGTATGAAACAGCAATTCAGGATTTTGAAATCGGTTTAAGACACCAGAATATCAAAGCCGATATTTTGGTTGAACTTCGTTACAAACTAGCCACTACATATATTAAATTAAATAATATTGGGAAAGCTATACCAATACTAAAACAGATACAAGCCGAAAACAGCAACTATAAAGACGTAAGTTTACTGTTGAAAAAATATCTGGAACTTAACGCCAACCGCAATTTACAGACATTCCTGATAGGCTCATCAGCCGATTTTGTCGCTCTTTGCCGTAAAATAGTAATAACATATTTTCCCAAAGCAAAAGTTAAAATATCAAATATCAACGTACATAAAAGCGAATGGGCCGATATTCTTGCGGAAATTGATACTATCAAATGGTCTGATCTTATCATGTTCCGTTTTATAAGAACTCAGGGATCGATAGGCGAGTTGATTGTAAGGGATTTCCACTCACACCTGAAAGATGTTAAAGCCGGAAAAGGAATCTGCATCACGGTTGGTACTTTTACAGACGAGGCCAGAAAATACACGGAAGCGCGCCTAATCGACTTAATTGAAAAAGACCGCCTACAGGTCATTTTAAATTCGGTAGACGCAAAAGCCGCGGCCTTACAATAACAAGAGAACTGATCGATCCGAGAACTGGTTATTTTTCTGACGCCGCCTTTTTTGTACCCATAACGCAGACCTTATACAAATTCCAATTACATTTTCATCTTCAATGTCAGTAATAAGGGCAGATGATCGCTAAGACCTGCACCCGTCCTGATATTATATGAAACTGGAACACCGTACTCGTTGACAAAAGGTGAAAAGTCCGCAGGCGTAACTTTTTCAAAACTCCAGCCCGTATTGTTAAAAAACTGCTCCGACACCAAAAAATGATCGATGGTTTCCCAAGCATTCTTGTAATAGTAAGAACCTTTTTCGACATCGCGCGCCCATGCCGAAAAAAGAACTATTGTTTCAGGCGGAAAGTTGACAGGTTCCGGCGGCTTGTTTTTGCCAATAACGATAAAATCTTTTTGCGCGCCTTTTGCCAGTTCCGCGCAATAAGGATCGTCGGGAAGCAGGGCGCAGACTGTTTTCACGTTCCGCCTGTAAAATTCATTGTGATTTTCGTTCAAATCGCCAGCGACTATTATCCCAAGCTCAGGTTCTTCTTTCCACAATTCCCTAACACGGCGCAGGATAACTCTTGCGGAAGCCCTGCGGACGCTTTCGGTATTGTCATCGCCGCCAAGTTTTGATTTCCAGTGGCAAACAAACACAACAAATTCTTTTTCTGCCTGAATTCTTGTTTCCAGCACGGGGCGCGGCGTTGTTTCGCCGTCTATCGTTATGGAATGGGTTTTTGATCCGTCAAGCGGGAAACGGCTTATAATACCCACTCCCAAAGCAGAACCTGGATTTTTCGCAAAGTGGCTGTACTCATAACTGCCGGACACGGCTGAGGCAATATCCTGAAGCGTTACAAGAGATTCTATTTCCTGAAACATAATGATATCCGGCAGGGGCTTAATACTGCCGATTGCCCCGGAAATAGCGTTAACCTTGCCCTTGTACTTTTCCACCGACCAACCCGCCGAATTCAGAAATTCGTCATACTCAAACCCGTTATCCAGACCGTCAAACAGATTTTGGACATTCCATGTCATCAACATAAGAGTACCCTTGTCCGAGGATGGATTCTCCGCTTTTGTTTCCGAAGCCGTACAGCCCGCCGAAGCAAGCAAAACAGCCAAAACCCAGAGCAAACCCGCCAATTTAAAATTTTTCATATCAACCTCCTAAAAAGATATACTGTATATATGTGCGTCCGTGCGTGGCGCTTTACTTTAGTGGAGATTTTTTTGAAAAATTTATTAGAAATTAGTGTCGTTTAAGAATCGTATTTTTGCAGTCTGACCGCTAAAAATACACTTTGTTTTTTATCACGCAGAGGTCGCAGAGGACGCAAAGGCGCGGAGAAATGCGCTTTGTTACCTAATTGCGCGTTTCCCGCTATGCTTTTTTATTATTTTATAATGAAAAACAACATGAAAGAGATACAAGTTAGCTAGTGTTTGTCCACAAAGTCGGTTACCTTGCGGACAGACCTTGTATTTTCTCGCCTAAAGGCTACGAAAATACGTTTTTTAAGGTAGTCGCGTACCTTCGGTACGAGTCTATAATGTGTCCACATTATAGACAGACTCTAGTAATCACCCTTGATCCTCTGCGTCCTCTGCGTGAGGATGTCTGGTAACAAGTTATACGGTTTTGTGTAGCCATGACCGCTGTCGAATCATGGGACTGTCCGGAAAGCCGGATGCTTTTCGGACACCACCTGCTTTTATTTTGCATTATTATATAGAACATTAATCCGTTCCATTAAATCAGGATCAAGCTCATTTACCAGGTCCTTGTCAAAATTTATTACATTTGCCCATTGAAGTTTAGTAGCGTTTTTATTTTCCGCCTTATAGGTTTCCCAGCTTTTATTTGCCCAATTATAATATTCTTTCTGCGCTTTTGAACAAAATGTATATTCATGACCTGTAGCGTCTTCCCCGTCACGATAAATAATTTCCACATGGGGATTGGTAATTTCTTTACGGTGAGCGTAAATAGAAGTTGTACCAGGCTTTATCGCATTATCATCCGAACATTGTACAATCATTACCGGAATACCGGATTTATTGATCCCGCCAACGGCGGTAAGATTGGCAGTATCGCCAAAAAGTTGTTTTTCCAATGCCCGCATTTGCGGAGTAAATATATAAAAGAAGCCTCCTACCATTGATACACCATTCTCTTTGATCATGTCGCTTCCTTTATTATAACCGGCAAAACTTACAACAGCGCTTACGCGGTGATTATAATTTAACACGGCGCATACCGCATGACCGCCCCAGCTATGCCCTGCCAGCATAACGGACAGGCCGGCGAATTTATCTGAATTTTCAATATAAGTAAGCGCCGCATCAAGATCGATAACCGATTGAGATAACCCGCGAACACTTTCCCCTTCGCTCCCGCTAACTCCTGTATTGTTAAATGCAAAAACACGCCAGCCTTTACCGGCAAAATACATAATCATAGGAAGATAATCGTCAGCAGTACCACCCAAGCCTTCCGAAATAACAACTAAACCATTGTTATTTCCATTGCCGTAAATGAAGCCCTGAAGCTTATTCCCGCATGAATTGAAATGTACTTCTTCGCGGGGATACTTATATTGATCAATCTCTTTATAACGGTGATATGGGAAAAACTCGTTTTCGGGAAATTCTTCAACCCTGCCAAAAGAACTTGAGTATATTTCAAGCGCGGCAATAGTACACCCGAAAAAAACAAAACACAAAGTTATAATAAATATAATTCTTGCCATTTTATTCCGCTTTTTCATTTTCCCTCCGCTTGTATGCAAATCCAAGATCAAACATTAAATTCAAGCCGAAACCACTGCGCCCATTGTAGACAACGCCGACAGCGGGAACAGCGGTAAATCCTCTTTTTGTGATAAATTGGTATCCAGCGTCAGCCTTTGATATAAACGCGGCTTTCGCGCCTTCGTTGAAAAAGAGAGACAGACCGATTTTGGCGTCCAGAAAAAGCCCGTTCTTGTCTTTCCCTGCCGGTCCGATTGGGATATATTCAACCCCGCTTAGCAGTGAAATCTCAACGCCCGGCAAAACGCCCCAGCCAAAATTTATGTCAATTTCCGCCGGAATACCGAGATTAGGCAAAATATAGGGAGTCCATGTTATATAAGTACCCGGAAGGGCATCGTGCAAATTGATGAAAATATCGGCAGGGTTAAATCTGACCGTCCCGTTCCACGTATTTTCTTGCTCTTGTGCAATACATATACCAAATACAAAAAGCCCAAGAAGTAAGGCGCATATGTATTTTTTCATTCTAACTAACCCCCAATTTATTAAAAAACTATAATCGCTTTAAGCGATTATAAGATAAAATAATAGTTGTTTGTAGTTTTGTCAATATATTAGTTAGTATCTACTATGACTGAAAGCGATTTAAGAGCGATTTTTGGTGAAAATTTGAGGAAACGCCGGATTTTCAGGGGATTATCACAGGCAAAACTGGCGGAAATGCTGGATATTTCCCCTAATTTCATCAGCGATATAGAATCAGGAAAACGCTGGGTGTCTTCCGATACGCTGGTAAATTTTGCATCAGCCCTTGGCGTCGAAGCGTATGAGTTTCTAAAGCCCCCGCAAGCTCCAACAGACGAAATATCAGATTTTATCAATTCCTACACCGAAAAAGCAGTAGACGCCGCTTCCACAGCCGTTATTCGTTCCCTAAATGAGCTTCGTAAGCAATACATATAAATACATCATACCCCACTTGACATAACCACGCTTTTTCTGTAATTTTAAACTCCCGTTACAGTAATAATTTGAGAAAAGGTGATAGGTTATTGATATGAAGACAGTATTTGCAAAACCAGCCTCGGTAGAGCGCAAGTGGTATATACTTGACGCCGAGGGGAAGGTCCTGGGCAGGGTGGCGGCTAAAGTCGCGTCCATTGTACGGGGTAAAAACAAGGCTATTTTTGTTCCCCATCAGGAAGTTGGGGATTTTGTTGTTGTAATTAACGCGGATAAAATCGTGGTAACCGGAAGAAAGGCGCAACAGAAGGTTTATTACCGTCATTCCGGCTATCCCGGCGGGTTAAAATCCCAGAATTTTGAGGCGTTAATCGAACGGCATCCGACAATGCCGCTGGAAAACGCCATTAAGGGAATGTTGCCAAAAGGGCCGCTCGGCAGGAAGTTGGCGAAAAACGCTAAAATCTACGCCGGAGCGAACCACCCGCATGGCAGTCAAAAACCGGTTCCCATCGAGGCATAAGGGGTTAAAATGATTAAGAATCTTGGAATAGGCACTGGAAGAAGAAAAACATCGGTAGCGCGGGTTTATATCCGCGATGGAAGCGGAAAAATCACGGTAAACGATAAGGATTTGTCCGCTTATTTTTCTCTGGAAGAACACATGAACATGGTTCGCCAGCCGCTGATGGTTACCGCCAACGAAAATAAGTACGACGTATTGATTAATGTTTACGGCGGGGGCTGTAACGGACAAGCCGGAGCTTGCAGGCACGGGCTTGCGCGCGCGCTTTGTCAGATTGATCATACCAACTACACAAGTTTGCGCAGTAACGGTTATCTTACCCGCGACCCGCGCATGGTCGAACGTAAAAAGTACGGACGTCCGGGCGCACGGCGGCGCTTCCAGTTCTCCAAACGCTAATTTTGGAAGAAACCGAAAACAATACCTCCGCTTATCTGCAGGCGAAAACTACCGCCTTGCGGTTGATTGCCAGAGCCGAACAATGTACTCACGGTCTAGTCCGCAAACTGGAAAAGCGGGGCTACGATACCTCCTGCGTCAACACGGTAATTTCCGAACTTTCGGAACAGGACTTGCTTGACGACAGGCGTTTCGCCCAGCTGTGGCTTGAATCCCGAATGAGGCTTACGCGCAGTCCGCAGAGACTTCTCGCTTCTCTTTGCGGGCGCGGCGTTGACCGCAAAGACGCTGAAGCCGCCCTTAAAACTGTTTTTGACGAAGAAACAGAATTGTCCCTTTTAAAGCGCTTTGTTAAAAAAAACCGGCAAAAGACGCGCCGAGGCAAGGGAGAGGACACTGTCCGCTCACTGAAATATTTGCTGAGTAATGAAGGTTTTTCGCCGCAGGCAATACGGCGTTTTTTTGACGAATAGCGCTATTTATTCAATATCATTTTTGCTGAATATTTTGCAAGAAAGAAAAGTCCCAAAATAGTTAGTATAGGAATAATAATATTTGTAAAAACAAAAATAACAAGATAATTAATCATATCTTCCACTAATGCGGTTCCGATATTTTTCGTGTTTGTTAAATAATTTGTTACCGAACTTCCGATTCTTCTTAAACCTGTCAATTCTTTTTCCATTTTTGCGGCAGTATTGCCCTTTGCAGTTATCGAGGAAATAACGGTATTTACGTTATTTGCCAACGCCGTCTTTTCGATAAACGACGACAGGTAAAAAGAAACCGGTATGGCAAACATTAATATCAGGCTGGTTATTATGGACACTACAATTATCCTATTTACCTTCGATTTATCATTACTTGTCCATATTGTTACAATGGAAATTATTACGCAAAGAGGAATTATAATCAAAAGAACAAGATACCCGGAAATTGAAAGTAAAATTTTCTCGAAAACAATCGCGCCAAACGCCAGTAAAAGCAAGTTAGAAATTCGATCCAAAACATTATCAATAGGGGAAAGAAATTCCATTGGATTAACAGACGCCTCGACAATGGCGCTTCCTCCTATTTGAACCGACTGCAAAACATTTATAACTCCGTTTACGGCTTTTAACGCCGCCCAAACCGCGGCAACCTGTTTTGATTTTTCAGAAAGCGCTTTTTGAATACCCTTCTCTTTTTCACTTCCGGAAATTAACCATGCCGCCAGAGGTCCTTTGGGTTTAATGGCGGCAATCTTTTTTCCTTCAGCGTTCTTTTTTGCTTGCGCCTCTTTTTTAGCCTGCGCTTCCTTTCTTGCCTGAGCCTCTTTCTTGGCCTGCGCTTCTTTTTTTGCTTGCGCTTCCTTCTTGGCCAGTAATTGTTCTTTTGTTGGAATATCCAGTTTTGAAGGCAAATTTATCAACCCAAACGACACCGCGCCGAAAGCAAGCGAGGAAAGACCGATAATTATCAGCACAACAGTAAAAACAACTTTTTTACTCATATTATAATTGTACAACAAAAACTCACATTCAGCCATATGGGAACCTCTAAAAACTCCGGTTGGGTTTTTGAGACTACTTGGAGAAAATTGCTGATTTTTAGAAGCCGTTGAATTATGCCGATTAAAAAATATGCTGATTGGCCTTACTGGAACATATTGCGCCGGAAAAAATCATGTCGCTACCCTGCTGTCAGAGCGTGGTCTGCCTGTCCTTGATGTGGATAAATTGGGCTACAAAGCGCTGGAAATGGAAAAAGATGCTGTCTTTACACAATTTGGCGAAGATTTACGGAAGGCGGACGGGTCTGTAGACAGGCGTTTGCTCGGTAAGCGGGTCTTTGGAAAGCCGGAGAAACTTACTGCGCTTGAAGCCATTGTCCACCCCGCCGCAAACCGCCTGACCTGCGAATGGGTAGCGGACAGGGACAGAGCCGGGGACAGAGCTTGCGTAATAAACGCCGCCCTTCTTCATAAATCGACGGTTTTTAACCGTTTTGACCGTATCATTTTGGTAACGGCTCCCTATTTTACCCGCCTAATCCGCGCAAAAAGGCGCGACAAACTCTCATGGACGGAAATTTTTAGGCGTTTTGCCAGCCAAAAGGACTTCGACTCTCAATATTTATCAAAAAAAGCCGAAATTTGTATAGTAGAGAACCCTGGATTAACCGGCTCAGGGAATCTACGTAAAAAACTAGAACGCCGGCTCGACAAGTTTTTAGAGGGGATTTATTAAAATGGAAAAAGAACAGAAAAAATTATTATTAGTTGCCGTTTCGGTAGGCGTGTTCCTGCTTGTAACCATCACTGCCGCTATCGCTATTCTGACGCCAAAAGCAAATACGCAGGAAACTGCCGTTACCGTAGCACAGCCATATTTATCGGGAAGACTGCAACCCGCGACAGTTGGCAACGGCGATAATCAGCCCGTTTCTAATCAGGAAACAAATATTGACAGTTCCGGCACAGCCGCCGCTGTTGACGTGATAAATAATGACAGCCTTACTATCAACATACCCAAACCAACTACCGCGGCTGTCCCAGACAATCAGGAAACTTTGCCGGCAGAAAGAAATGTCGCAACTGTCGCTCCGGCAACCAAACCCGCTGTAGCGAAAAAGCCGTCTTCGCCAAAACCAGCAGTTTCAAAATCACTCGCGGCAAAACCGCTTGCGCCAAACAAGACTAAAAAAATAAGCGACTATTGGGTGCAAACGGGCGCTTTCATCGCAAAGGTCAGAGCCGAAGACACAAAGGAACTTCTTGCCTCAAAGGGAATTACATCGATTATTGAAAACAGCGAGATAAACGGAAAAACATGGTATCGCGTGCGCGTTGGACCGTATACTTCCGAAAACGAGGCAAAATACTGGCTCGCGCTAGTTAAAACCATTGACGGTCTTGGAGAAAGTCAGGTCCGTCAGACGGTAAGATAATTGGCTTGTTTAACAACTCGGTGAGTTGTTAAACAAGTCTCGCATTTTCATTGTTTCTTATTGGACTTGTTCGACAACTGCGAACCTTCGGTTCGAGTTGGTTGTCTCATGTCAGCTACGCTGACCAGTCTTGCGGTTTTTCAGGCTATAAGCCTGCGAACGCGGACTTTAGTCC
>JAITUY010000133.1 GCA_031286095.1 Treponema sp.
TTTTGTCGAACTTTCGGACTAAAGTCCGCGTTCGCAGGCTTATAGCCTGAAAAACCGCAAGACTTGTGAGACAACCAACTCGAACCGAAGGTTCGCAGTTGTCGAACAAGTCCATTGTATAGGCAGGATTATTTTTTTTAATGAAGAGATTTTTGCTTTTTACGGCTGTTTTTGTTTTTCTCGCGGGCGCAGTGTGGGGACAACAATCATTTATATGGACAGGAGCGAGCGATACAGTTTGGACTAATGGTAGTAATTGGGATGGGGGGATTTCTCCCAATGACGGAAACGGAACATGTTTAATAACTATTAATCTTTCAGGTAATGATCCTGTTTTTTCAGGTGCTGAACTGACGTGTGGTACTTTAACAATCCTATCAGGCGCAAGTCTTGATATGGGCCAACATGATCTTACTGTGGATACGCTTGAGAATGAAGGTATTTTAATCCTTGAAGGAGATGGAACACAAGTTGTAAGCGCAACTAACATTAGTAAAAATGATACAGTAAGCTACAACGGTAGCGGCGTTAATTTTGCCGGATTAACATCTTTTACTAACTTAACGGTACAAGACGGAGTTAGAACAGGCGTAGGTGAGATAATAGTTAACGGTGATTTCAGGCTGGAAAGCGGTTCGTTAGAGGCAACGACCATTGATGTAACAGGAGAAAGTTATATAGCTGGAAATATTACGACCGTAGAAGCGCAAAAGTATACAGGAAATGTAACGCTTGGCGGCACGGTAACATTGACTGGTACGATAGTAAGGCTTGGGAACATTACAGGGGCAACTCATTCATTAACGGTAACAGGTGATGGCGTTCTAAATGGCGGGAGCGGGATTGATGTTTTATCAGTGTCAGGAACTACGACCATTAACGAGGATATTACAACTACGGGAACACAAACATATACGGGAGCGGTAACGCTTGGCGACACGGTAACATTGACTGGTACGATAGTAAGGCTTGGAAACATTACAGGTGCAACTCATTCCTTAACAATAACTGGTAACGGTGTTCTAAGCGGCGGGAATGGGATTAATTTTTTATCAGTGTCAGGAACTACGACCATTAACACGAATATTACAACTACTGGTACGGGAGGGCAAACATATACAGGAGCGGTAACGCTTGGCGGCACGGGAACAAAAATGTTACAGGGTGCAATAGTAACGCTTGGGGCCATTACCGGAAATGGAAATTCCTTAACAATAACTGGTAGCGGCGTTCTAAGCGGCGGGAGCGGGATTAATGTTTTATCAGTGTCAGGAACTACGACCATTAACGGGGATATTACAACTACGGGAGCACAAACATATACGGGAGCGGTAACGCTTGGTGATACGGCAACATTGACTGGTACGACAGTAACGCTTGGGAACATTACAGGGGCAAATCATTCTTTAACGATAGCAGGTAACGGTACTTTAAGCGGAGCCAGTGGTATTGTTGATTTATCGGTTAACGGAAATCTTACATTAAATACTAACGCTTTAAGTTCAGCTACAGTCAATGTAACGGGAACGTCCGCTATTAGCACAAATATTACAACTACAGGAAATCAAACATATACCGGGGACATAACGCTTAGCGGCGTAGGTACAAGAACGCTGACTAGTAACGGTGGTAGTGTTACCGCCGTAGGTAAGATAACTGGTACGACGAATATTACTGTTAGCGCATCACAGGAAATATCGCTTAATGGCGCAAATGCTATAACAACAACTGTTACTTTAACCGGAGGGGGAAATATTGAATTTAATAACAATCGTGGAAGCGCTGGGAATCTTACTGTTAATGCCAACACAAATAATGGAAATATAACAATAATGGAAATTACTGGTAATGTTATAGGTTCTTTGAAAGGAAAAGATATAACAATAAATGCCGGCGGTGATATATCACCGAATAATATTGAAGGCAATATAGTTACATTAAATGCCGGTTATCCGTATCACGAGGATTATGGCGCTCCGGGAAAAGTTGAATTGAAAGATGTAAATGTTGGAGACCTTATTATTTGGTGTAAGGATGTATCTTCAATACCAGGAACAAAAATTGCTGTTAATATTGATGTGAATAGTGATAATAAAACTGTTGCAGATAGTTTCTTGAATGATTTTTTTGGTACGAGCGAATCAAATGAATTGCGTTCTGAAATTTTTGAATTTGGTCCGACGGCTACTCATGCTAATTGTACCCTTATAGCTATAAGTCCATGGCCTTATTCTATTGATACAGGAGGCAAAAATATATATATTACCGGAGATATTACAGACACATATGATTTAACCATTACATCTGGAAATATTGTTTTTGAAGGTAATTATGCAACCATGAGCGAGCTTGTCTTAGATTCAAACGGAAAAATAGAGCAAATAGGCTCTAGTACAATTAAGACATCTAATCTTGAAATAACTGCCGGCGGCGCGGTAACATTAGCCAAAGACAACGAAGTGCAGAATTTAAAAATAAATTCTGCCGGAGGAAATGTAGTTTATAAAAATAACGGGGATCTTAATATTGACGGGATTGGCGCTGGCGCTAATGATTTAAATATAACAGTAGAAGGAAATATTACTTTATCAGGCAATATAGACGCTAAGTCAATAACGATAGAAGCGGATTCAATTACCGGAAGCGGCGTAGCAACCGCGTCAGCAGGTGATATTTCGCTTGTCAATAATTCTACCGGCAATAGCAATATTTCTCTTAATAGTTTTAACGCTTCAAACGGGAATATTTTTGTTTCGGCCGGCGTAAAAGATATTGTTTATCATTCGTCTGCGCAACCTTCCGGCGGAACATGGGGGGCGGCGTTATTTGTCGCGGCAAACTCAACTTCCAATAGAGATGTTCAGTTGCAAACAAAAAGCGCGTCTAACAATATTTATTTGGTTAACGTAACAGATTCCTCAAATAAAATATTGACAGTAAACAGTAGTGCGGGAACCGGATCAAACGGCTTTATAGAATTTTTTACGACAGGCGCAAATTCATATGTATATACAGGTTCTAACTCCAATCATCTTAATTTAATCCCAGGCGCGGGCGGTATCAGGATTAATAAGGCTGTTGTAGACATTACCGGTGATTTTAAAATAAATAATACTAGTACAAAATTAATACTGGATGGCTCCGGCGCAAGCAGTATAAAAGCTGTGAATATTAATCTTAACGGGATTACCGCTACTAATACTACTGACAAGATAACGCTGACTGCAAGCAGAGATATAACCGTTAGCGGTAAAGTTACCGCTTATCAGCTAATTGCTAAAGCTCCGGCGGGAACTGTGAAAATTAATGAGGTTGATATTAATTCATCTAACGCCGGGAATGAAGGCGAGAGCGCGGCGATTTATATCCTTGCTGATACATTTGTCGTAACAACAACAACTGTAAATTCCATTGTTCCAGGCGGACCAGGCGGTCATCTATGTTTGAATTTAAATAAAAATACCCCATGGGTAGATGTTAATAATGTTATTGACGGTATTGAAGGTATGCCTAGTACGCCTGGAGCGCGCTGGCATCAGCATTTTTTGAATATAAGAGGAAAAATACTTTACAGTTTTACAGAAGATTCGTCTGGAAACGGCATATTGGACAGAATAAGAGTACAGACCAATGTGGCGTTATACGGTGATTTTTCGGGTTTTGATGTGAGTGTAGAGGAATATGAAGTTGACAGAACAAAAGGCGCTAAAGGGTTTCAAATGGTTAACGTTCTTACTAATGCGCCATATTTTGATAATGATTCATTTTATATCTATCTGATAGAAAATCCTGAAATTGACAATGGAAGCGCGCCGCTTTGGAGTGTTACAAAGAATACATCTCTTACAAATGCGGCGGGAATAATAGTGGGCGATCCGGCGGCGGATAAGAACATCAAACCTATTGACACAATCCCTCCGCGCGTAGCGTATGCTCTTACCATTCCGGGGTATCCGCAGACTTATGTGCGAATGTCCGAACCTGTGGTTTCTTCTTCTGGCGCGGATATTTCCGCTTTATTCGGCGGTCTATCTGTTGTAGATATGAATCATGTTGAGCCTGATACTCTTGGGTATATTTTTAACTTGTCGGATTCATTTAGCATAGATGACCTTGTGGATAAAAATATCGATTCTGTAACTTTAACGAAGGGGTACTTCCAAATTGACGCGGTTGATAAGGGGCAGGCGGCGGCGGATTTGAGCGTGTCTGATAATGAATCACAACCTCCTAAATATCCTCTTAACTGGAGGTATACGGCGTATGCGAAAGTGTATGACAATGGCGATGTAAGAGATGCGGACGGCGCTCCTGCGCTGACTGTTTCCGATGTTTTTATACCGCCTAATAAGTTACTTACTGATACTGATAAAAATAATTTAGTTACACCTAACAGTGGTTCTTTTAAACGCCGTGTTACCGATGTGCTGATTTCAAGAATTCCTTCGGCTTCGGGCGACGAAAGTTATTTTGCGTGGCCGGTTTGGGCAAGGTTTAAAACGCCGGTTAACGCGGGCAGTTACGCAAATGATGATATGTTTTTTGGGCAGAAAAATACAGACATCGGGATTATCTGGCAATTTGACGGAACAAATTACCTTGAAACCAGATTTATTGATACGAATGACGGTATAGAACTGCAGGCGCGCGTAAATAACAAGCTAACGGGAAGCCCCGTGCTGTTCTGGACAACGGCTGATATTCCGGCTGAAATGCGAAATCCGCAAGAAACAACTGAAGCAAAAAAAGTTGGCGGGTTATGGCTTCCAAACGTACTAACCAACACGCTGTATAATTATGTTCCCCTGTCGGACGGTATTAACTCGAAACCGGCTGACAGTTCCTCTTCTAAGCTGTTTAATTATTATATATCCCCTGACGATCTTGCTATAGACAGCGGCGCTAAATTTGAATTTATTTTCCGTCTTTCAAATTCTTCTGATATGTTTGCCGCGCGTCTGGATATTCCAGGCGGGGCCGTAATTCCCGCTAACTGGTATACTCTTGTCCGTCCGTTTGTTTTTGATATCCGTAATATACGCAGACAGCGCGGCGGCGTTACAATAATGAATAATGTTATAAATTCAGATAAGAAAGAAGCTACGTTTATCCGTTATCATATGACGCGTCCCGGAAGGGTAACGATTCAGGTTTATACGCTGGACGGAACTTTGGTTAAATCTTTAAGACGTAACGAACAGCGCGACGCGGGCGAATGGACGGACGGATGGGACGGAACAAATAACGGCGGAAGGGCGGTTGCGCGCGGTATGTACTTTGTAAGAGTTGTTGGACCGGATATTGACGAAATAAGAAAGATTATGGTTGTTAAATAATGACGGGGAAAAAATGCGCGTTTACTGCGATACTTGGACGCCCGTCTGTTGGAAAATCCACACTGCTTAACAAAATGTGCGGCAGTAAAGTCGCTATCGTAAGCAAAGTGCCGCAGACAACACGCAACGCGATAAGAGGGATTGTTAACCGGGAGCAGGGACAGTTGATTTTTATTGATACTCCAGGCAGGCACAATTCGCAGAAGAAGTTTAATAAAAAACTGATGGAAGTTTCCGCCCGCGCTTTGGAAGAGAGCGATCTTGTTCTGTATGTTTTAGACTCGTCTCGCGCCCCCGGTGTGGAAGAAGATGAAATCGCGTCCCTTCTGGCTCCGTTAGCGGAAAAGACAATAATTGCCGTAAACAAAATTGACGTTCCCGGCGCGGACTTTAACCGCGCCAAAGAATTTCTTGCCCTGCGTCTGTCTGCTGTAAGCGGGCGTATTTTCGCCGTTTCCGCGAATACCGGGCAGGGCGTAGACACGCTGTTATCCGCTCTTTTAGACCTTGCGCCGGAAGGCGAAGCCCTTTACGGAGATGAATACTATACCGATCAGGAGACAGGTTTTCGTATTTCGGAAATTATCCGCGAACAGGCAATCAACCGTCTGCGCCAGGAACTGCCCCATTCGCTATATGTGGACATTGCCGACATGGAATTCAAGGACGAAAAACTTTGGGTAAGGGCGTTTATTATCGTGGAACGGGAATCACAAAAAGGAATGGTAGTCGGCAAGGGCGGCGAAATGATCAAGGCAATCCGCCTTGCCTCTTTAAAAAACTTAAAACAGATTTTTGACTGGAAGATTGATCTTGATCTGCGCGTAAAAACCGGTAAAGACTGGCGGCATAATGATCACACTCTTAAACGGATAATTGAGCGTTGAATTTTTTCGGAAGAACATCGGATGTTATTATTCGGAAAATATATCTCGCGGAGGCGCAAAGGCGCAGAGTGGTTGTTTGTTATATATTGGACTTGTTCGGAAACTTCAGTTTTTGAACAACTTCATATAAAAAACGCGGTTTTGTCGAACTTTCGGACTAAAGTCCGCGTTCGCAGGCTTATAGCCTGAAAAACCGCAAGACTTGTGAGACAACCAGCCGGGTTGTCGAACAAGTCCATTATTTACCTTCAAGATTTTCGTATTAAGAGAAGTTGTCGTACGAAAACTTTGCGCCTTTGTATCTCTGCGAGATGTCTTTTTATAAAAAATTATTAATCTCTGACAGCAAAGCGCCGAATGTGTCAACGCAGTGAATGTCCGCGTAGTCTTTTCTTATTTGTTCAGGGGCGCGGAATAGACAGCCGCCGTCGGCTTCGCGGATCATGGCAAGATCGTTGAAAGAGTCGCCGGCCGCAAAGACTCGCATGTTTATCGACTTGAACGCCTTTACCGCTTCGCGCTTGCCGTTCTTTTGTCTGAGGCGGTAGCCTGTAACAGCGCCGTCTTCCGCGATTTCCAGCGAGTTGCAGAACAGGGTAGGCCATGATAATTTTTCCATAAGCGGTTTTGCAAATTGTTCAAAAGTGTCCGAAAGTATAACAAGTTGAGTTTTTTCGCGCAGTGTATTGGAAAACTCAACCGCCCCATCAAGCGGCTTCATGCCGGAAATAACTTTTTGAATATCGGGGAGTTTTAAATTGTTTTTTTTAAGCAGATCAATACGGAAATTCATCAGCTTGTCATAATCAGGCTCGTCCCTTGTCGTTCGCCGCAATTCGCCTATGCCTGTCGCTTCGGAAAACGCAATCCAGATTTCAGGGACAAGCACTCCTTCAAGATCAAGACACACCATATTCATGTGGGTATAATATCATAGTGTACAAATTGTTTCCATAGTTTCAGGAGAAAAACAGGTATGACAATTTTGAAGATAAAAAATTCCTTTAACGCGCCTGTTTACTACGAAGAAACTGTTTCCAGTACGATGGACGTTTCCCGTAAATTGGCGCGGGAGAATTTACCGCATGGTTCTGTTATTTTGGCGGACTTTCAGTCCGCTGGGCGGGGCAGGAAAGATGAACGCCGCTGGGAAATGAAACGGGGAGAAAACTTGTCATTTACGGTTTTGTTACGTTACTCATGTATTGAAAAAATTCCGTCCGCCATCACTCTGCGGGCGGGGCTTGCCGTCTGTCTTGCTATCGAAGATTTTGCGCCGTGTTTGCAAAGTTCATGTCTGGTTAAGTGGCCTAATGATATACTGATCAAGTCTGCGAGCGGCGAAGATTATAAGAAAGCGGTTGGGATTTTGTGCGAAGCGGAAGGCGGGAACGTTCATCTTGGAATTGGCGTGAATACGGCGCAGAAAGAGTTTCCTTTTCACCTGCTGGAAAAAGCGACAAGCATCGCTCTTTCTGCGCAAAGAGATATTTCGCAAGACGAGCGTTTTGCATTATTAGAAAATATTCTTTCGCGTCTTTGCAGTGAACTGGAAACAGCGGACGGCGAAACATGGAAACCCCGCCTTGAAGATCGTTTATACAAAAAGGGAGAACAAGTTTCTTTTATAGAAGGCGTAGCGGATTCCGGTAAAGAAATCAGAGGCTGTCTTACAGGTATCACAAACGCCGGCGAACTGTTGATTGTGCCAGATGGAGAAGAACAAGCGCGCTCTTTTATTACAGGGGAACTGGTAATGTTTAAACATTATTCCTGAATTCATTATCGCAGAGGTGCGGAAGAAGAAATTGAAGAAAGACCTCTCGCAGAGACGCAAAGGCGCAAAGTTTTCGTACGGCAACTCCTCTTAATACATTATAGTTGTTTGGAAGCTTCAGTTTTCCGGGCAACTCCAATATTGAAAGTATAACGATAAAGTAACAAACAACAACTCTGCGCCTTTGCGCCTCTGCGAGAGGTCTTTTTAGAATTCCTGCGCCTCTGCGAAAAGTTTTTCTATTACCAGTCTGGTTGCAGTGATTTAAATATGCTATACTTCATTAATAGAGGTAATGTATGTCATCTTTATCAATTCCCTCCGCCAATGGCATGGCGCATGATCTGTTGGCGCTTGGCGCTTTGGTAACTCGTCTTGATCCCGGGATTATTCCCTTTGCGGAAGCAAACGAATATCTTTTGCATGTTTCAGGCGGCGAGTATAATGTGGCGGCAAACCTTTCAACATGTTTCGGCATGAAAACCGCTATCGCAAGCGCAATGGTAAATTATCCAATCGGGCGCAGAATTGAGTACGCCGTACAAAGAGCGGGAGTTACCCCCTACTATAAACGTTTTGAACATGACGGAGTGCGAGGTCCGAACATGGCGATTGTGTGGAGCGACCGCGGACAGGGAGCGCGCGCGCCTGTGGTATTTTACAACCGTTCCAATGAAGCGGCGCAGAAATTAAAACCAGGAAGTTTTGACTGGGACGCTATTTTTAAAAAAGGCGTTCGCTGGTTTCACTCGGGCGGGATTTTCAGCGCGCTTTCGCCCGTGACAAGCGAGTTGGTGATAGAGGCGATGCAGGCGGCAAAAAAAGCGGGGGCGGTTGTATCTTTCGATCTAAATTACCGCGCAAAACTTTGGGCAGTTGCTGTCGCTGAACAGGGGATTAGCGCGGATCAGGCAAGCGAGGGAGCGGCAAAAATATTGCGCAAAATTGTAAATAACGTTGACGTGCTTGTCGGCAATGAGGAAGATTTGCAAAAAGGGCTTGGCTTAAAAGGGCAGGATGTTGAAACAAAAGGGCAATTAGACCCGTCCGCTTTTTTCGGCATGATGGAAAGCGTAACAAAAGATTTCCCGAATATTAAAGCGGTGGCGACTACGTTACGTGAAGTTCATTCAACCAACCGCCATTCATGGAGCGCGGTGCTGTGGATGGACGGCAAGACATATCAGGCTCCCACTGCGGAACTCGACGTATACGACAGAGTAGGCGGCGGCGATGGTTTTGCGGCGGGGCTTTTCTACGGACTTTTGTCGGGTAAACCGCCGGAGGAATCTTTAAGACTCGGCTGGGCGCACGGCGCGCTTGTAACCACTACGCCCGGAGACACTTCAATGTTCAATCTTGATCAGGTTTCAGCGTTTGCAAAGGGCGGTTCGGCAAGGATACAGAGGTAGGACGGCTTCTATTCAAAAGGATTGAAAAAACGGTTTCCCGCGCGGAAGGTAAGCCAAATCCCTACTGCAAACAACAATAAGCTTATAATTAGTGTCTGTCCACAAAGTCGGTTACTTTGCGGACAGACTTTGTATTTTCTCGCCTGAAGGCTACGAAAATACGTTTTTTAAGGTAGTCTGTCTATAATGTGTCCACATTATAGACAGACTCTAATTATGGCAGTTTTATCCGCTACGCTGAAAGGGCGCGCCGAATACCATGTGCGTTTTTTATTTTTGCCGAATCCTCGCAATTCCATTGCGCGGCTTATTACATCGATACGATCCAGCGATGAAAAAATCAGCGGGAAAAGAAGGGGTGTCATTCTTTTAAGACGTTTTATCCAAGACGCTTTGCTGGGAAGTTCCAGTCCGCGCGCCTGATTGGACTGGGAAATTGCCTCAAAGTCGCGCTGTAGTCGGGAATGTAGCGCAGGGTCAGGCTGACTGCGTAAGCCGCTGTGTAGGGAACGCCAATGCGGTTAAGCGATGCGGTAAATTCGCTGGGATTAGCTGTAACAATCAACAATATTGCCGGAGGAATAATCGTAATAGAGTTGTTGGGAAACTTCAGTTTTCCGAACAACTACCAATAAAAAATGCAGGACTTGCAAGACAACCAACCGGGTTGTCGAACAAGTCTAATGTACTTTAAGAATATGTTGAATTCATAAAAAAGCTGTTCAGCGGTAAGAGTAAATCTTCCATGCCCTTCCAGAATGATATGTTTGGTCTGATAAATTTTTACTCCCTGTTCGGAGATTGAACGTTATGAAAGGCAGTTTTACGATTATTTTGTATCGCTGGCGGACTTTTTTGCTGATTTTCACAACACTATCCCTTATGAATTGTACCTTGTATCCGACTCATCATACGCAATAGAGGTTAGTGATTTTTTGGTAAACGAACTCGGATTAACTCCCTAAGACATATATATTACCGATACGCCGAGCGAGTTCGCAAAAAAAAAATACTGGAAATATTTGACAAGTTAGGCGGTGAATTTGCAGGTAAAATTATTTTTGAAGACGATGGCGGAAAAATACAATGGACTTGTGAGACAACCAACCGGGTTGCCGAACAAGTCCACTATAAGAAACAACATCAGCAGTACTGTACAGGATAACAATTTTCAGGCATATATCTTATCTACCCAAAATACCTTTTAGCGTTTCCGAACGAAATATCGTGCACAATTTTTTCCAGCTTTTTCATATCGCAGGGATATTCTCCATTTTCGACCCACTTGCCGATAAGATTGCACATAATGCGCCTAAAGTATTCATGACGCGGATAGGAGAGGAAACTCCGGCTGTCTGTTAACATTCCGACAAAGACCGGTAACATTCCCAAATTGGCTAGAATACGCAGTTGCTCTTCCATACCGTCCCTGTGATCGCAGAACCACCACGCTGGACCCAACTGCATTTTTCCTTCAATGCCGTCGCCTTGAAAACCGCCCATGATTGTCGCAAGCGGGTAATAGTCCTTTGGATTTAAAGAATAGAGAATAGTTTTTGGCAATTCCATGTGTCCCATAAGGGCGGCAAGATTCTTGCTTAAATTATAGTCGTTAACCGCGTCAATGCCCGCATTGTCTCCCGCTTGCGAAAGAATCTTCATGTTTACATTGCGGATTACCGAAAGATGAAGTTGCATTACAATACCGCGTTGCGCGTATAAATTGGAAAGCAGGATCAACATTTTTGTTTTATACGAGTCGGCTTCCTGCTGAGTTATACGTTTTCCGGCCATTGCTTTTCTGAATGTTTTTTCTATAGAGCCGCCTGAATCGATTGTATATGGAGCGTATTCAAGACAGTGATCCGCCGAGCGGCATCCCATGGAAACAAAGAAATCCAGCCGTTTTTCCAGAGCGGTAATTATATCGTCTGTAAATTTAATGGTTGTACCGCTTACCTTTGAAAGCCTGTGAATATAAACGGAAAAACCATTTGAATCAATATTTAGTGCCCTGTCGGGACGGAAAGAGGGAATAACCTTTGTGTTGATTTTCCCGATAGGGGCTGTTCCTGTTGAAATAGCAAGATGATGTTCAAGTGAGTCGATAGGATCATCGGTTGTTCCCACTGCATAAATTTTAAATTTTTCAAATATTTTTTTTACCGACAATTCAGGTTTTTGAAGAAGCGTATTTGCCATATCCCAAATTATAGGCGCGCTTTTTTCAGTAAGCGGTTCATTAATGTCAAAATAACGCTGTAATTCCAAATGAGTCCAGTGATACAACGGGTTGCCTATCAAGTTTTCCGTCGTTCGCGCCCACGCAATAAATTTGTCATAATTATCGGCTTTGCCGGTAATATATTTTTCTTCAATACCCATAGCGCGCATCATGCGCCACTTGTAATGATCCCCGTAAAGCCACGCATCCGCAAGGTCATTCATGTTTATATTTTGAGCGATTTGCGCCGGAGAAAGATGGCAGTGGAAATCATAAATAGGTTCATTTTTTACAGCGCTGTATAACTTACGCGCTGTCTTGGTTTCCAGTAGAAAATCCTCGTCCATAAATGTTTTCATAAATACATTATAGCAGAAATATTCTAATGAATGAAGATAAAACCGAAAAATGCCGAAATTCTAAAGAGATGCCTGCGGTCATATCAATGAAAAAGTCTCTAGTTTTTTTCCTGAGCGGCGTTGTGTGCGCGGCAGGAATGGCTTTTTTTGCCAATTTTTACCTTTCCGGCCCAAAATTAGGCCCCGTTTACGATTTTTTACTCAATTTTCGCCCTTCACCGCCTGTTTCACAGGAAATTTTGGTCATCAATACAGGTGAATTTGCCGAAGGCGGCGATATTTTTACGGTATTAATGACACTAACGGAAACAAAAGCCTCTAATTTGTTTCTTACGGCGAGAGTTTTAGGGACTTCTCCAGTTACGGGAAGCGAATCGGAAATCCGCAGGCAGTTCTATGACGAATATTCCCTTCTTGGAAGCAATATACGCAACCTTTTTGAGGCGATCCGTACAGGTTCGGTTCAGCCGGCGCAGGCTCCCCATTTTGTAAACAGGCTGGTAGAGTTGAACGAACAGAGCAGGGAACGCCTGCTTTCGGTATTGATTGACAGGGACGAAAATATGCTCCGCGCCGCCGCGGTTTTTGAAAACTATCTTGAAGTTGATAAAAAGCCTGAATATGACTGGGACGGGAAACTAAGGCGCGTAAAACCGGTAGAAATTGAGACATCTGCAGAACACCCCGTGTACAGCAGTTTGAAGAACCGTTACGCCGTATCACGTATAAGTTATACGGAGTACGGAAGATCGCTTGTACTTTTGGATTATGACAATAATGAGCTGGAAATTCCGCTTGACAGAGACGGAAACATTTTAACGCCGGGACAGTGCAGTTTCCGCAATATAGATATTTCGCTTTTCCGCGAGTATGAAGAGGCGTGCCGTTCCATGCGCGCCATTATGAAGGAGGCAAATGATCTTGGAGCGTTCTCCCGCACTCTGCCTGAAAAATCTCCTTTGCTTCTGGAAGATTACGCGCTTACGCTTAGGGAAGAACTTTTAAAAGCGCCGGATAACGAAAAGCGTACAGCGTGGATACAGGCGCGCGAAAATTATTTTAAAAGTTTAGATGATTTTCTTTACGGAAACGCGGAAGCGCGCATTGTCCGAGGATATGAAGAAATTATCGCCGGCGAAAAAAATTTAAAGCAAGAGGGGATTGCCAAACTGGTAAACATGCGCAACGAAATTATCCGTGTATTTGCGACAATGCGCGTAAATCATACCGAACTGCTTCGTATTCATAAACAGTTAACAAGCGAACTATTTTCTTCTATTTGCGTGATGGGTCCTCAGGATAACACCGCTTATTCAGCCCTTCTCGCAAACGCAATTATTACAGGCGGTCATATTAGCCCCGCGTATTATTTTTATACGCTGTATTTGGCAATCGCGGTATCAATTTTTATTTTGTTGATAATTTTCAGACTGCGCCCAGCTTTGCTGTTATTTATAGGTTTTGTTATGAGCGCGTTTGCCGCTTTTGTATTTTGCGGACATTTTGTATATACCGCGTACTGGATCGATCCGGCAATCATTTTCGCATCATCTCTTTCTGGAATACTGGTTATTTTCATCTGTAAACGCGTAACATTAAGCAGAAGGGCAAGGTATTTCCGCAGAGCATACGGCGCGGCAGTATCGCGTAACGTTCTCCGCGAGTTAATCAGCAGAGGTAAACCCGATATTTCCGAAACTTCCGTTACCAGCGCCACTGTGATTGTTATAAGGGATTTTAACCTGCTTAACAGGGAAGATTATGAAAAAAGCGGCGAAGCAGGCAAGGCGCAAAAAACTTTTTACGAAACTGTAAAACGGGTTGTTTTTAACGCGGGCGCTGTCATTGCCGGTTATCACGGCGATACAGTTGTCGTCTGCTTCGGTTCTCCGCTTGATTATGTAAACGAGCCTGTAGTTAAAGCATATACGCTGGTAAAAAAACTGTTGAACAGCAATAAATATTCATGGCGTTTTGGCATTGACGCGGGTAAATGTACTTTTTCATGGTCGCCTGAAACAGGATTTACCGTAAACGGACGGCCTGTCGGAAGGGCAAAAATCCTCGCGTCTAAGAACGCACGGTTTGAAACGCGCGCGCTTGTTACGGAAGTAATAAGGGAAGCGACAAATTTAAATATAAAAAAGATCGGCGCTTTGCGCGATGAATACGACGCCTTTTATGAATTAACAGCAGATGCTCGTCTATAATATTTCCACTATATACAGACTCTAATCAGTGTAAATCGCAGGGCTGTCTGGAATGCTTTTATGACGCCGCCTTTTTTTAATATTGGACTTATTCGACAACTGCGAACCTTCGGTTAGAGCTGGTTGTCTCACAAGTCCTGCATTTTTTCCGGCTAAAGCAAGCTTTAACTTGCAAAAATAATTTTTATTGGTAGTTATTCGGGAAACTGAAATTTCAAAACAACTCTATTCTGAATTATTTGACTGTAGTATAATAAAATAGTATCTGTACATGACATAAATATTTTGTAATTTAGGAGGAAAAATTATGTTTGAGAGTATCTTCGATACTTTTTGCGGATTAAGATGTTCAGAGTGTGAATTCAAGGAAAAAAACAATTGTAGAGGTTGTATAGCCTCTGGCGGTAAGCCTTTTCATGGCAAATGTGAAATTGCGGATTGTGCAATTTCAAAAAACAAACAATTTTGCGGTGAATGTGAAAATTTCCCATGTGAAATTTTAAGAAAATATTCTTTTGATGAAGAATATGGCGATAATGGAGTTAGAATAGAACATTGTAAAGTTATATTAAGACGTTTGTATGCTCCAACAGATATATCTCATTAATGTTTCTTTCTATTGCCTTTGCAACAATTTTTTCGACTGTTTGCTTTTTTAGTTCGATTTTATCAAGATGAATATGTGCGTCAACCATTATTCCACCGTATTTTAATTATCCAACAAAAAATCGTTTCCCAGTTTTATATAATGAGAAAAATTAACTTTTTCAAAATCAGTTGTATCTATTTTAACTATCTCATTTCCAATATCAAATTCTATAAGCGGTTTTATCGTAGTCTCAAATATTGGGAATTCGTCTAATAAACCATTTATTCTATTTGCTTTATCCCTTTCAGGGGAATTGTCTCTTTTCAAAAATCTTTTATGCATTGTTTTTAAGTCGCCAGTAAATAAATACGTTAGCGATTTATAGTTATATTTTCCCAGTAATTGCTTTATTTGTTCTCCATTTGCTTTATCAAAATTACCTTCAATTATTAGGGATTTACCGGTTTTCATAAATATTTCAATAACATGCAATATAATATTTATTGTTGCCATACTTAATCTTTTACTGTCATCTCGATTATTTATTTCAATATTTTTATTTAGTTCAATTTTTATAAAATCTTTATTGAAGCATGGAATATTTATTTGTCGTGATAACTCAATGGAGAATGTTGTTTTTCCACCTGCAAGAATTCCCGTAACTATAATAAGTTTATTATTCATGTTTTTAATATATTTTTATTTCATGTATTTGTCAACAGATATTTCTCAGATGTTTTACCGAATATCGCGCCTAACTCCCTTTATGCATAGTTGCAATTTGCTTTATATTTTTCCCAATAATTTATTTATTCTATATGTACAATCTTTTATTCTATTTCCATTTGTTTCCCATGAATCCGATAACTGGAAATTTATTCCGTCTTTTGTTTCTTTTTCCAAATCACATTCTTTATTTTTTGTCATATTTTCTTTAAGCCATTTTTCAACAAACTTCAATTGTGTTTTACATTCAGGATTATAATATTTTGATAATAATTCAATAGCCCTAATGTAAATGCTTGTATTTTTTGATTGAAAAGTTTAAGGAACGATATTTAATCTCTTGCTGTATATATAATATATTCCACAATCATGTTCTAAAATATATTTGAAGTATTTTGGTTCAATTTTTTATCAAGCGCATTTGTTAATAATGATACTTGGTAAAAATAGAGTAGTTCGGAAACTTCAGTTTTTGAACAACTTCATATAAAAAACGCGGTTTTGTCGAACTTTAGTAAAACTTAAAAACCCACCTGCTTTGCAGGTGGTAATGTACTTTGGGCTATGCCTGTAGTTAATATCTTCAAAAACTGCGGTGGCGAAGCCATAAAATCGGCGGTAAAGCCGCCACCTTTGGTGGCGGTTAGCCGATTTTAAGCAGTTTTTTTACTTCGCAGGCTTATAGCCTGAAAAACCGCAAGACTTGTGAGACAACCAACCGGGTTGTCGAACAAGTCCAATGAATGAAAGTAGCCCCAAGAGCCGTCATCATGCTGTAATTCAATTATTTGTTTTGCCCGAGCCGCCCAACGGGCGGTGATGCAGTTCCAGTCCTGTTGAGACTGTAGAATTTATTTTTTCTGGTAAGAAACACTTTGTTTTTTGATTGAAAAACGTCTTTAAACTCAAAAAATAACATATATTTTGTGCGCTTTTTCATGCATAATTATAAATCCGACAGTCTCATTAGGCGACGGTTTTGATTTTTCTATTAAAATTCATATGCGTTTTTTATCTATAATCTAAATCATAAAAATCATATTTCACTTTTAAATTTGCTTTACTATTGCCTTTTGGATAAATCCTTTATAGTAACGATATTACTATAATAATCACCTTTTAATTCAAAAAAATTATTTTTATTTGTCAATAGTATTTTAAATACATAATCACTATCCCCTCTTAATATTTCCATTTCAATTTCACCAATAATATTTCCACAAATTTCTAAAAATATTCCATAAATATTTTCAGAATCATGTCTTAATATTATTTCTTTAAATGCACCATTAATATTTACAGTTATTCTTTTAGAGAATGTGGTACATGAAGATATAATAAATAAAAATATTAAAAAGCAAAATAAATTTTTAACCACAAATTATTCCTTTTTATCATATTATATTGATAATTTTATATTTTGTCAATTACTATGATCCTATATTTTATTTTTGACAAACTAGCAAAACTGTCGCATAACGTTATGGCGATAACTGACGTTTGGGGCAGGTAATAGGGCGTTGTGGAGCAACGGCCCCCTGCCCCAAATGTGGCTACGCAAAACACCACAAAGGGCGTTAGCCTGACTGGTGTTTTGCGTAGCCAGAGCTACCGACAGGCGGTGACGCAGTTACAGCCCTGTTGAGCGCAGGTTTTTTGCTTTTATACGCTCTTTATCTTATTGAATAAATTTACTTGCCAATTTATATACTTGATTTATTTCTTTTGTGTCCAATTTCCATTTCCCTATTTCATTTTTAATTAATTCAGGATATTTTTTACTTATATCTCTTAACGCTTTTCCAACTGATTTTCTTACATATTCACTTTCGTCAGTCCTATGTTCCGATAATATCTTAACGGCTTCTTTTGGATTGTCTTTAAAATAAGGCTTATTTGTCCAAATTCTTAACCCTTCAGTAACTGCCCGTCTGTGATTTTTATTTTTACTGTTTAGCCATTCATTTATCGTTTGCAACGATTTTTCATACCCATTATTTTTGCAATAATTATCAAATGCCATTGCCAAAAATTCTTGAACTTGCCATGCAGGATTTTTATATACATTATTTTTTAAGAAACTATATGCTTTTTTATATTTATACGCAATAACCCCCATTATATATACACCAAACGCCTGAATATAAAATAATTCGCAATTATAACATTCCATTGCCGTTTCCCAGCATTTCTCTATGGAATTATTTTTACAGAATAATTCCGCCTCTTTTTG
>JAITUY010000136.1 GCA_031286095.1 Treponema sp.
TTTCTGAACAACTTCATATAAAAAACGCGGTTTTGTCGAACTTTCGGACTAAAGTCCGCGTTCACAGGCTTATAGCCTGAAAAACCGCAAGACTGGTCAGCGTAGCTGACATGAGACAACCAACTCGAACCGAAGGTTCGCAGTTGTCGAACAAGTCCAATAAGTCCAGTGAATAGACAGGGAAATATGTTATATGCAAATTGAAACTAAAAAGGCGCGGCAGTTTTGTGAAACGCTGTTTAAGGCGTACGGTTTTTCCGCAGACGAAAGTAAGATAATAAGCGACGTGTTGATCCGCGCCGATCTTTACGGGATAGACTCGCACGGCATACACAGACTTGTCCGTTATCACGATGAAATAACAGCCGGACAGGTCGACGTGAAGGCAAAACTCCAAATTGTCCATGAAACAGGAATTTCCGCGACAATTGACGCGAACAAGGCGATGGGACAACTTGTCGGCGTAGAGTCGATGAAACTCGCAATAAAAAAAGCACGTAACTCAGGTTGCGGAATGGTAACGGTGCGGAATTCCAACCACTACGGGATTGCCAGTTACTATACAGAAATGGCGTCAGCTGAAGACATGCTCGGTATGTGCATGACCAATACCGAGGCGATCTGTGTCCCTACTTTTGGTTCTCAGGCGATGACGGGGACAAACGCGCTGGCCCTTGCCATGCCCGCCGATCCAGTAAATTTTTCCTATGATGCGTCAACGACAGTCGTTCCGCGCGGAAAACTTGAAGTTTACAGAAAGACAGGTCAGCCGTTACCCGATCACTGGGCGCTTGACGCAGACGGGAAGCCCTGCAACGATGCGGCCGTCGTAATTGACAATATTATAAAAAAAGCAGGCGGCGGTATTGCTCCACTTGGCGGGTTGGGCGTACTGCACGGCGGACATAAAGGTTACGGGCTTAGCATTATTGTTGATCTTTTTTCAGCCGTAATTTCAGGCGGTCTTACTTCCAATTATGTGAACAGAAAGCCTGATCATACGGGCATTTGCCATTACTTTATGGCAGTCGATTACGGTATCTTTGGCGACAAAACCGCGATAAAAGCGGGCATGTCCAAATTTTTACAAGAAATCAGGGATAGCAAAAAAGCCGAAGGTTACAACCGCATTTACACGCATGGAGAAAAAGAATCGGAGTTGATGGCGCAAAGAGCGAACTCACAAATTCCCGTAAACGAAAAAACCCTTGAAGAGATGAAAAACATAGCCGGAAAACTTGGCGTTGAGTTTACGCTCTAAATTTTTACCACGAACTAAGAAGAAGAGTTGGAAAAAGACCTCTCGCGGAGGCGCAAAGGCGCAGAGTTGTTGTTTGAGGAATTATCGTATACCGTTAAGATTTTTGTATTAATGTGATATAACTTATTTAACGAAAAACATGTCGTACAGCAACTTTGCGCCTCCGCGCCTCCGCGAGAGGCTTCTTCTCTGAAATCTGCGCCTCCGCAAGAAATTTCAAGGAAAACTTGGCGTTGAGTTTGCGCTCTAAATTTTTACCACGAACCAGTACCTAATAAACCTGTGAAATAAAAGTTTGTGACGTTTGTGCGGCTCGTGGTAAAATCCTTCTTATTATCTCAACCAATCTCTTTTTTCAGTTCTTCAATTTTATCGGTCTTTTCCCACGGGAATTCCGGTCTGCCAAAATGTCCATATGACGCAGTTTTTTGATAAATCGGTTTCCTTAAATCAAGCGCCTTGATTATGCCCGAGGGCGTTAAATCAAAAACTTTTTCCACCGCTTTTTCAATTCGCGCCTCCGGGACTTTTCCTGTGCCGAAAGTGTCCACCATGATCGAAACGGGGAATGGCACTCCAATCGCGTAGGCGAGCTGAATTTCACAGCGCTCCGCCAATTTTGCGGCGACTATGTTTTTCGCCACATGACGCGCCGCGTAAGCCGCCGAACGGTCTACCTTTGTCGGGTCTTTGCCGGAAAAAGCGCCGCCGCCGTGACGCCCCATGCCGCCGTAAGTGTCTACAATGATCTTGCGTCCTGTAAGACCGGTGTCGCCAAACGGTCCGCCTACTACAAAACGGCCTGTGGGGTTAATGTAATATTTAGTTTTTTTGTCCAAAAGCCCCGTGGGCTTAAGAACAGGCTCAATTATTTTTTCTATGATAGTAGATTCAATTTCCTTGTATGAAACGTCAGGATCGTGCTGATGAGAAACCACAACGGCGTCAATGCGGATAGGTTTATGTTTTTCGTATTCTATAGTAACCTGACTTTTTGCATCGGGACGTAGCCATTTAATGGTCCCGTTTTTTCTTAATTTTGCCGCATGAATCAAAATTTTATGAGCAAGCATAATCGGCAATGGCATAAGCTCTTTTGTTTCGTTACATGCAAAGCCGAACATCATTCCCTGATCGCCCGCTCCCTGCTGTCCTTTGAATTTTTTTAATCCCTTGCCGGAAACGCCTTGCGAAATGTCGGGAGACTGGCTGTGAATCATATCAAGAACGGCCATTGAATTGCAGTCAAGACCGTAACTTGGGTCTGTGTAACCGATATTTTTCGCTACGTCTCTTACAAGGTGATGAAAATCGACAAATGTATTTGTTGTAATTTCGCCGCCGATTAAGACAAGCGAAGTAGAGGCAAAAGTTTCACAGGCAACCCTGCTTTGAGGATCGTCCTTAATGCAGGCGTCAAGAATGGCGTCTGAAATTTGATCGCACAGTTTATCGGGATGTCCCTCGCCGACAGATTCAGACGTGAAAAAATAACGGTTAGATTTCATAGCTTTCTCCTTGATTTTATTCTACAAAAAACGGTCTTTTTAATCAATGATGGTACGGCAGTTTTATTAATGCATGGGAATTGTGCTTTATTGAAGATTTTATTAAAATATCAGCCGGGTATCATCAAATGGGTATTTGGAGCCGGTTGGGCGGCGTAATTAATAATTATATTAACGACTTTACCGGGGAAACAAACGCCCGCTTAAAATCTGACAATTACTCAAGAATATACAGCGACCCCGATTTGGATGCCGCCTATGAGGAACTGGATGATTTTCTTAACAACAAACATTCTCATTCGCAAAGGAGCGAAGACAATTACGCTTTTTCAAACAGCGGTTTTACAGGCGTGAAACTTCCGCCGGAAGAGTTGCGGACTGACTTTGAATATCTTGGCGTGCCTTTTGGCGCTGACGGCGAAAAATGCAAGGCGGCGTATAAAAAATTGTTAAAGATACACCACCCCGACCGCCACGCAGGGCATGAGGGTAATTATAAAAAGGCAACCGAAAAATCGGCAAAAATAAACGCCGCCTATGACAGAATAGAGAAGTGGAGAAACAGTTAATGGAAACGTCGCAAAAAATATTTACGGACGGCGGTTGTTCGGGTAATCCCGGTCCAGGCGGCTGGGCTTATGTAATAGTTATTCAGGCACTTCATGAGGAACAAATAGCAAAAAAAGAATACGGCGGTCAGAAAGATACGACAAACAACCGCATGGAACTGACCGCTGTAATTGAGGCGTTACGCGCTCTAAAAACGATGAATGACGCTCCGCGAAAAGCGACCGTGTGTACAGATTCCCAGTATGTGCAGAAAGGTATTACCGAGTGGATTCGCGCATGGAAAGCCAATTCATGGAAAACCAGCGGCAAGAAACCTGTTAAAAATCAGGATTTATGGGTGGAACTGGACAAACTGGCCGGTGAGTTTACATTGAACTGGGAGTGGGTGCGCGGTCACGCCGGAAACAAGTACAACGAGTTATGCGATAAAATGACGCAGGAAGCGATTGCTTCTGTCCGTTAGGTTTTTCACAGGCAATGTTTCTGAAAAGACATCTCGCAGAAGCGCTGAACCTTTGATTCGCAGGCGCAGAGTTATTTTAAGATAAATTTTGTTAAGTAAGAAATATTAGAGTTGTTTAAAAACTTCAGTTTTCAAACAACTTCCTTATAAAATCGCATTTTTGTAATGCTTTAGCCTGAAAAAATGCAGGATTTGTTCAATAAACAACGGGGTTATTGAACAAGTTCAATCTTAAAAGTAAAACGATAATACGGCAAACAACAACTCTGCGCCTTTGCGTCTCTGCGAGATGCCCTTTTTCCTTTCTTTGCGCATCAACAAGAAACTTTGCAATAAAATTTTTGCTTTCTTTTGCTCAAGTCAGCGTTGCGAGCATTACGGCTTTGATCGTGTGTTTGCGGTTTTCCGCCTCGTCCCATGCGCGGCTTTGCGGACCGTCGATCACATCCGCGGTTACCTCTTCGCCCTTTACGGCGGGAAGGCAGTGCAGGAAAATGGTTTCCTTCTTGGCCGTCATGTTCATCAACTGCTGATTCACCTGATACCTGCTTAAAAGCCGGACGCGCTCATCTCTTTTTTCTTCTTCGCCCATGGAAATCCACACATCGGTGTAAAGAGCGTCCGCTCCCAGCACCCCGTCGGTATTGGGCGTAACAGTAATGATGGAACCGGAAGCCTGCGCGAAAACGGCGCATTTCTTTCGCAGTTCTTCGTCAGGGTTTAATTCCGCAGGAGTTATCACAGTAAAATGAATTCCCAACTTGGCGCACCCAATCATTAGAGATCGCGCCACATTGTTTCTACCATCGCCCACATAGCACAGTTTTTTCCCTTTTACACCGCCAAAATTCTCCTGAAGTGTCATTATATCCGCCAAAACCTGAGTCGGGTGGTACAGATCGCTAAGACCGTTGTAAACAGGAATATTGGAATATTTTGCCAGAGTTTCGGCTGTTTCCTGCTTGAAACCCCTGAACTGGATCGCGCTGAACATTCTTCCGAAAACCCGCGCTGTATCTTCAAGAGATTCTTTCCCGCCTAGCTGAATGTCGTTTGTGGAAAGAAATACCGGATGCCCGCCTTCCTCGCCGAAAGCGGTTTCAAAGGCGCACCTTGTCCGCGTTGAGCGTTTTTCAAAGAGAAGGGCGAGAGTTTTGCCTTCAAAGCGCCTTTTAATTTTCCCCTTTTTTGCTTCGTCTTTTATTTTCTTTGCAAGATTCAGCAGATACAGTATTTCTTCCGCTGTATAATCCAGCAGTGTAAGAAAAGAGCGTCCCTTCAATATTGACACCTAAAACCTCCGTCTGTTCATTCCAATGGCGGTTTATTATCCGCTGTAGGCGAAGCGTAACCCGCTATAATGGTGGTGTCCGAAAAGTTTGAAAAACTTGTTCGTACACCTTAATATCGTATTTTCGTAATATTTCGTAAAAATATGAGAAAATACAAGGGCTTGTCCGGGAAGCAACCGATTTCTTGGACAGCCCCATCGTTTGTGTATCTGCTCACCTAACCACTTTTGCGGGCAGAGGCAGATACACAAATATAGATGATATTCACACATTTAGTAAAGAGACAGAATCCACTTGCCATAGCCGACAAAATAGTGTAAATTTGTACATAATAAATTGTGAGTATCGCTTTCTATAAGCAAATAGAGAGTGTAATTAATAGTGAAATAAGTTAAATCACTATATTTAATTTTAGGAGGAGAAATGAAGAAATTTTGGATATTAGCTGGTATATCAGCTTTACTGTTTCTTAGTTCCTGCGCAATGAGCGTGGGAATTGTATTTGATGATTCTGTTCCTATAGAAAAGTCAACCTATATTTGTACTTACTTTATAGGTGAGGTTACTGCATATAATGGTATTCCTGTAAAATGGAAGCAAGCTATAAAAATGGTTCAAATACCTGCCGGTGACGCCTTGCTTGATTTGAAACTTAATAGCATGTCAGGTAATATAAGATATTTAGGCAATGCGTCGTTTAAGTATAATTTTCAGCCGCAGAAGCAGTATTATTTGCGTTTTTCCGAGTTGCATGAAGCAAACAAATACGGCGTAAGTGTTTATGTCTATACTCTGGAAGAAAAATTTTTAGGAACAGCTAGTGATTACGAAGCTCATTTTGAGGCAATTGTTCCAGTTTTAGAATACAAGTAATTAAGGTAAAAATGCGATTTTTAGATAAATATAGAATATAAGGAGTAATTTATGAACAGACGTATTTTTTTGACGGTTGCAATGTTTTTTCTGGCAGTAACAGTTTGTTTTGGCCAGGCAGGAGCCTTGCGGGATTATGTTGGACTTATAAGCATCCACTATCACCCTGATGTTGTCGCCTACATGGGCAAATTCAAGGAAAGATTTGAAAAGAAGGGGTATACCAATGCCGCAAAAGCTATTGATAACTACCTGAAAGGTTTAAGCGGAACAGGTTTTATTTATGTAGCTTCGGACGGAACCTGCTATGTGCTTACAAATGAGCATGTTGTCGCGTCGTCGGAAAGCCTTTCGATTACTTTTGAAAAACAGGACGGAAGTAAAACCGTTTATGACAGACTCAAGGTGTTATACGTAGATGAAGAAAAAGACCTTGCCCTTCTTGTTTTTGACGCGGGAGTAAAACCATTTAAAAACGGTTTAAGCTTTAACGCCAAAGCGATTGACGAAGGGGTTGATGTTTTTGCCGCCGGGTTTCCCGGTCTTGGCAATACCGCTGTTTGGCAGTTCAGCCGAGGAAATATCTCTAACGTGTCGGTCCGGGTTCCAAAAAGTATCGACAGCGACGAGACTATCGGTCCCTATATTCAGCATACCGCTCAGATTGATCCCGGTAATTCAGGCGGTCCGCTTCTTATAGCGGCACAAGGCGTTTTGACGGGTTATTCAGTTATCGGAATCAACACTCTCAGCGCCAGAGCTCGTCAGGCGGCGAACTATGCCATTCCTGTGGATCAGGTAAGAACCTTTATTGATACCGCGTTGAGTAAACAGCCCAGAAACGAGAAGGAATTTATAACCAAAAAAGTAGATGAATTTGTAAAGGGGCTGAATGGAAATAAGTCTGTTTACGAACATATCGCTAAATTTATTTCCAACAACTTTACCGCCTCTAACGCGGAATATGCTATTTCTGAACTTCTGGATAAGGCTTCGCGGTCGGTGCTTGAAGATATTGATCGTACCTTCACCAGCGATCCTGTGGAGGGTATGAACGCCGCCGTAGCATGGAATATTGAGAGTCTTATGCGTTCCAAGACCGGGACAATTAAAGTAAGTTTGGATTCTATCAATCCAAACGACAAGGGCGGTTTCGATGTTACCTTCAATGTAAACGATAAGATTGTCAAATCAGAATGGAGCAAAGAATACGGCATTTACCGCATGGATACCTACGGGGAATTAGCGGCTGGCGGCAAAAGCCTTATGGAAGAAAAGGAGAAAAAGCAAGCTAAGGATAAAGCGCTCAGGACCGACTTCAGTATGGCTGTCTTTGTCAGTTATGCCAATGTTTTTGACTACGATTCGGCTGTTTATGCCTCAATTAGGATTGGAAGCCCATTTACCATTGGAGTCGATTTGGTCTCCGGTTTCGGCGATACTAAATATTTTAAGTGGGGAATGAGTGCGGGTGGTAATATCCCGATACGTTTGGATTCCATCGCTATAATACCATTCTTTGAAGGAGGAGCGGGGCCTGTGAGTTCAGCAGCATCAAAGGCTGGGGAAGAATTTGGTTTTGACTTTGCCATTTGTCTTCCAATAAGAGGCGGGCTTATGCTTACCTTCTCCGCAGTGCCGGGTCTTTATGGTAGATTCCTTTATGAATACAATACCATTTTTACTTACGATAAAAACAAAGCCATAAAAGCTCATAGTATCATCGGCGTAGGTATAGGCTACGCGTTCTAGCGCATTTACGGGGAGTAATTGATATGGTATAATTGGCGCAAGTAAAGACTACGGATTATAACTTTTAAGGAGTCATTTATGGAAAAGTCCGCCGTTATTGAACGCGCCAAAGATTATATCGCAAGGGAAAAAGATGCGAACTTCCGCGCGGAAGTAGAAAGTCTTCTGGAAAAAGAAGATTTAAAAGAGCTTGAAGACCGCTTTTACCGCGACCTTGAATTTGGGACGGGCGGTTTGCGCGGGGTAATCGGCGGCGGCTATAACCGCATGAATACCCTTGTCGTAAAAAGCGCCACGCAGGGGCTCGCTTCGTATCTGATCAAGGCGTTCCCCGAAAAAGCCGCCAAACAGGGCGATGCGGGGTTGAAAGCGGTAATCGCTTTTGACAGCCGCCGCTATTCGGCTGAATTTTCCGAAGCCGCCGCCCTGATATTAGCGGCTAATGGCATAAAGACTTATCTTTTTTCCGCTCTGCGTCCTACTCCTGAACTGTCTTTTGCTATCCGTCAGCTTGGTTGTGATACGGGGATTGTCGTTACCGCGAGCCACAATCCGCCGCAGTATAACGGGTATAAGGCTTACTGGAACGATGGTTCTCAGGTTATATCCCCGCATGACACGGGTATCATAGACGAAGTAACCGCCGTTAAAACAATAAAAGAAATTTCGCGTAACGAAGCGCTGGACAAAGGGCTTTTAAAAATAATCGACAAGGAAATAGACGAACCGTATCAGGCGATGGTAAAGAGTCATCTTTTCAGGCCGCAACTGATAAAAGAAAAGGCGGGAGAGGTAAAAATTGTTTACACTCCGCTTCACGGAACCGGCGCGTATCATGTAGAAAAAATACTTGGCGATCTTGGTTTAAAGGTGATTACAGTCCCCGAACAACGCGAAGGCGACGGCAATTTCCCGACTGTGTCATTCCCAAATCCCGAAGAAGCCGCCGCTCTTGATATGGCTATTAAACTTGGTATCAAAGAAAAAGCGGACGTAGTAATGGCTACAGACCCCGACGCGGACCGTTTCGGCGTAGCCGTTCCCGATTCTTCAGGCAAATTTGAGCTGGTTACGGGGAATCAGATGGGCGTTCTGCTTGCGGACTACATATTCCTGTCGCTTAAAGAACTTGACCGTCTTCCAAAAAATGCCGCGATGGTCAATTCCATCGTTACTACGGGAATGCAGAAAAAAGTAGCCGAATATTACGGCTGTGAGTGCGCCGAGTGCCTTACCGGTTTTAAGTGGATTGCTGACGTTATGCGCAAGTGGGAGCATGGGCAGATGGGCGCGAAAAGTTACGTCTTTGGAACCGAAGAAAGTTACGGCTACAATATAGAGACTGAAGTCCGCGACAAAGACGGAGTTTCAGCCGCCGCCCTTACCGCCGAGATGACTTTGTACTGGCGCAGTAAGGGAAAAAGCCTTCTTGACCGCCTTAACGAACTTTATACAATCTGCGGTTACTGGCAGGAATTGGGTATTTCCAAATATTTTCAGGGCGTGCAGGGACCGGCAATCATGGACGGCATTATGGAAGAGTACCGCAAAAATCCGCCGAAGACGCTGGGCGGCATAGAGATAAAAAGGGTCCGCGACATAAAAAACGGCGCGGACGGTCTTCCGCCGAGCGATGTGTTGCAATTTTTCCTTGCAGACGGCACGGTAGTAAGCGCCCGTCCAAGCGGCACGGAACCAAAAATTAAATTTTACGCCTCCTGTTGCGCCGGAACCACCGGCGGGCTAGATGCCGCAAAAGCCGAGGCCGCACGCAAACTGGATGCGATTAAGAAGGACATACGCGCGGTTATTGGGGAATAAATTAGACTTATTCAATACTGAGACATTCGGTTCGTGTTGATCCATGGTAAAATATTCTTGCTTTTTTGCCCGCGCAGTCCTGCATTTTTTAGGGTTAAAGCAATCTTTAGCCCTGCAAAAATACTTTTTTGGTGTCGTTCGGAAAATTTAAGTTTCCGAACAAATCTATTAGTAATATAATGAATACTTTATTGGACTTGTGAGACAACTGCGAACCTTCGGTTCGAGTTGGTTGTCTCATGTCAGCTACGCTGACCAGTCTTGCGGTTTTTCAGGCTATAAGCCTGCGAACGCGGACTTTAGTCCGAAAGTTCGACAAAA
>JAITUY010000139.1 GCA_031286095.1 Treponema sp.
TTTGTCGAACTTTCGGACTAAAGTCCGCGTTCGCAGGCTTATAGCCTGAAAAACCGCAAGACTGGTCAGCGTAGCTGACATGAGACAACCAACTCGAACCGAAGGTTCGCAGTTGTCGAACGAGTCCAATATAAGAAAAAACATATTGCAGAAGCGCAACAAGGTAATTAAGTCCTGTTCTCCGCGAGCTTTGTGTGATGAATTTTCCGATGTTTTTTAAGTATTTTCTTAAACTTTTAATCGCTGTCGGCAACTCCGCAGGGTATCGAACAACTCTAATCCTTATTTTCAGCGTTACAAAATATCCGTCTTTCCCGATTTTTTTATCAGTTCAACAATGTCGCGGACTTTTTGCGTACGGCCTTTTCTTGTGATAAGCGCGGACGCGGGAGAACCGTTTTTGCCGCCGCGGATTACGACAATCAAATCTTCAACTCCGGCAAGGGCGACAGGTATGTCAGAGTCCACAAAACAATTTTCCGACGACACGCTGAAAACCTGAGAGTTGTCCGCGCTCCGTACTTTCACATATTCTTCCCAATTGCCAATATCGATCCAGTTGAAATTTACGCGGATCATGACCGTAGATTGGCATTTTTCCGCTATCGCGTAGTCAAACGATATGCTTTTGGTTTTACGGTAGGCAGAGGACAAGCCTTGCCATGTATTTAAAATATGAATACCTTTGTTTTTTTTATAAGATGAGGCGGATGGAATTTTCAATTTTTCAAAACAGGAAAAAACATCCGGCGCAAAACGGCGAAACTGCTCCGCCATAAAATTTGCGGAAAAGGCGAACATTCCTGAATTCCAGAAAAAGCGCCCGCTTTCCGCGTACTTTTCCGCTGTTTGCAAATCCGGTTTTTCGTGAAAAGCGGTTACCTCGTACGCTCCTGCAGACGCTTTTCCTGTTTCTATGTAGCCGTAACCTGTTTCCGGGCGGGCAGGCGTAATCCCAAAAACAACAAGTTTTCTATTTTTTGCGTTTTCGGCGGCAATAGCCGCGTCTGATTTAAAGGTTTTTAACGGTTCAATAATATGATCGCTTGTAATAACAAGCATTTTTTCACCGCCGCCGTTTAAAATTGAATAAACAACCGCGCAGGCTACCGCCGGAGCTGTATTTTTCGCCTCAGGCTCTCCTATGACAAGCAGGCGTTTCTTTTTACCGGCGTCCAATTTTGCGGTATCCGCAATCACATTGGGAATGTGGGATTTTCCTGTAATAATGATAACTTTTCCGGCTGTAACGGCAAGCGCCCTTTCCACAGCAAGCGAAAAAAAACTCTTTTTGCCGTCCGCGGGCAGAAACTGTTTAGGGAGCCGCGAACTGCTTGCAGGCCAGAGCCGCGTGCCGGACCCTCCGGCCATGATAATGCAGTTGTCAAACATATTTCAAATATTATATGGTAAATTGCCCTGATAATCCATTGACTTTAACAGGAATTCTTGTTTATAGTTATTATAAATGGGAGTACTTTTAAGCCAGAAAATATCCGTTTATTATGAACGTTTTAAGGATATTGAAGTAACTTATACAAAAGAAATAATACAGGTTACCGGGCTTTTAACACAGCAAGTTCATTTAAAGTGCGGCAATGATTTTTGGCCGTGCGTGGTCTATACATCTTCATTTGAAAATGCCAAAGTTGTTGCAAACGTAAAAACCGGTCTTCTTGGCAAACTGCATAATACAAACAATTTTGTAAATTTACGTTTTTGTTTTAGGCCTTCAGGAGAATCGAATACTGTAACATTTTTTGTTGCGGGCAGAGTTCTTGCAAGCGCGCCTTACGGTAACTCGCAGGATATAAATATATTTACCATACAGTTTACAAACAGACCGCCGGACGATTTTATCGAAATAATGGGGCGCGTTCTTGACGCGACTGTAAATTCCTCTAAACGCAAGGACGACAGAATACAAATAACGGCGGATAATATACGAAAGTTAAATCTTTTATCAAGCGAAAGCACCGCCTTTATAGAGAATGTTCCAAGGCGCTGTATATTAAGGGATTTGTCTTTTTCTGGCTCCAAAATAATAATGATGGGTGTGGCAAAATTCCTTCTTCAAAAAGACGCGACATTGCGCATAGATTTTAACGATCCAAGAGAATCATTTGCCATTAAGGGAAAATTTATTCGCGCGGAAAATGTGGAAGGTAAAAAAGAAATGGTCGCCCTTGGGCTGTACTTTGAAGAAGCGTCAGTTCCGATGGGTTTTAAAATGAGGCTTAACGACTTCCTTACTGCGATAAGGGCGGATTACCGTAGTGTAACAGAAGAAGAACTTGCAAACGAGGCGGCGGCCAAGCCTCCAAACAAATGAAAAGCCGGGTTATTTTTATTCCTGTTCCCGAAGGTCTGCGCGAACTGGCGGACGGGGCATTGATTGATTTTCCCATTAATCCTGACATTCCCTTTCCTGTAGAAATTTTTGAAAACAATGAAAAAGAAACGATAGAAAATCTGTCCGTTGAATCTATTTTATCAGGCATGTTGCGGGTAATAAAAGAAGGAAAAATTGAACAGGAATGGCTTGATTATTACACAAGCCTTGTACTGTATTTGCGCCCCGATATTTTAATAAAAATAAGAGAGATTAAAGATAACGGACTTGATGATGAAAGTTTTATAAATGCGCATAACTTAATTCAGGAAGGAAAAATAGAGGAAGGGTTATCCTGCATATATGATTTTATTGAGCGCCGTCCAAAAGTCTGGAACGGCTGGTTTATGCTTGGCTGGGCTTTGCGGCTGATCGGCAGATGGGCGGATGGAAAAGCCGCTTTAACAAAAGCAATTGAACTTGGCGGCAATAACAGCGATACGCGGAACGAACTTGCCATCTGCCTTATGGAAACGGGCGATACCTCCGGCGCACAGCGGGAACTTGAAACCGCGCTTGCCGGCGATCCTGAAAATGTAAAAATAATTTCCAATCTGGGCATACTGGCTCTTAAAAATAACGAAAAAGAAAAAGCGGATGCTTTTTTCAGAACCGTACTGGAAATTGACAGCGGCGATCCTGTCGCAAAAAGCTATCTAACGTAAAAAGCTGGTAGTTTGAAAAAACTACTTGATCCGGGAGACCATCATATCAGTTACAATGGCGCTCCTGCGCAGAATCAATAGAACAATTTCTCCGCGTAGCGCACGGTCTTCGCGTTGCAAACAGGTATTTACGCCGCTTTCATCAATGTTTTTGCCGGAAACTCGCTTTAGTTTTGCGGCATACGTCTCACGCTTTTGTTCTGATTTTTCATAATGGACTTGTTAGACAACTGCGAACCTTCGGTTCGAGTTGGTTGTCTCATGTCAGCTACGCTGACCAGTCTTGCGGTTTTTCAGGCTATAAGCCTGCGAACGCGGACTTTAGTCCGAAAGTTCGACAAAA
>JAITUY010000205.1 GCA_031286095.1 Treponema sp.
ATGTGTCCAGACAGCGCGGGAAGCTGCCAAAACAGCGCGGGTTTGCAGAATTTGGCTTTAAATAGCCATTTCAAAAACTCGATCATGCCAAAGGTATAACATACCGAAAGTATGACGTACCAAAGATAGGCAGTTTTTAGGAAATGATTTATGATATTTTATAAAACGTTTTCAGAAGTGTTGACAGATTAAAAATAGTATGATATTTTTAAAATCAAATGCTTACTTAGAGGTTAATAATATGAAACGGCAATCGTTAGTAATGTTATTTTTCTTATGTTCTGTTTTTTGTGAAGCACAATCACAGTATATAGCAAAATATTTACTTAATAATAATATAGAATATTTTTCTCTTATTGACCCGGAAAATGGAATTAAATACATACTTGACGATACACAAATTTATATATCAGCTATTGATGAAAATGGAAATCAATTATGGCGGACAGATCCCTGGAAAGATAATGATTTGGAAGAATATAGAACAGAACGACCGATAATTATTTATTTTTCCTTTGCAAATAACGAACGGACTGATAATAAAGACGTAATAATGATAATTTATAATAATACTCAATTTGGCATTATTGACAAATCAACCGGAAAATTTAAATTTCTTGGTCAAGATTAATAACTATTCCGGAAAGGCTACACCCTGTGCCTGACACATACATTTGATAGGTTTTTTGGGAAGAATTTGGCCTGAAAAACTGCGCCATTGTCCCCCTCCCGCAGACAATGAAAAAAGCAGGGCAATACAATCAAGATAAGCGCAAGTTACCGCTTCACTTCACCACAACATTCTATTACATTCTCAACCTTTCCATATCAACAGATAAAATGCCCGCCCAAGAAACGCGCCCGAAACATTGAGGGCGTTTGTGTCAGAATTTATCACGGCGCAGGCCCAAAAGAAGCAACACTGAAAAGAAATGCAGAAAGGCCGCCGCCGAAATCATCGGCGAAATGGTGCGGGAACGTATCGCCGCTTCCGCATAGACCTACTTGGCATGATATAGCATCAGCAATTCGCCATTTATCATTAAATATGGATTTTTAAACCAAGTTTAGGCTGCTTTTTCCACATGTAGTATTGAATGGAGAATTGCTGACTCCCGCCTTTTTTTCATTTAATTATTCCATTATACTGGCGTAATATGGCAAGCATAGTCCGGCAGGGTATTAAGGCGTACCGGCAAACAATCGATCAAAAACCGGAAGGCTCGAACGGTTTTTTTGAAACCGCCCAAACGGAAAAAAACGGCGATAAGGCGGGTAAGTTTTATAAAGTACCGGAACGGGAAGAAAAAAAGCCGGATTCAAAGTACCGCCGAGTTGCCAAATTTTTAATCCTGATAGGAAGAGAGCACGCGCCCGAAATTCTTTCAAAGCTGGACCCGCAGCAGATAGAAGACATAAGCCGCGAGATTGCCACAATCAAGGCTATCGGCGCTGAAGAGGGAAAAGAAATCCTCGCCGAGTTTAAGGCTCTCTTTTCCGTGCCTTATGGCCTGTCGGGCTTTTCAAAAGGCGGGATTGAAACCGCGCGCAGCATTCTGCACACGGCAATGGGCGCAGAAAAGGGCGAGGCGCTTCTTAACAAGGCGGTTCCCGACTCAAGGGAAAATATCTTTGGCTTTCTTGAAGAATTTTCGCCGGACCAGCTTGTTCTTCTTTTAAAAACCGAGTCCGTGCGGACTGCCGCCCTGATTCTTTCCCGCCTTCCCGCAAAAATTACAGCCGCTGCCATAAGCAAAATGCCGCCCGGGCAAAAGAGCGACATACTGATGCGCATTGCCCATCAGTCAAAAATTTCCCCCGAGGTGCTTGAAAAGGTCGCCGAGGCGCTTAAAGAAAAAGCCCGCCATATTTCCGGCAGGGAAAGGGATTTTGAAATAGATGGCATGAAGACGCTCGCGGCTATTTTGAAGCAGGGGGAGTATTCTTTTGGAGACCGGATTTTATCCGAGCTTGAAGACTCCGATCCTGACATAGGCAAAGATTTAAAAGACAGCCTGTACACGCTGGAAGACGTGGTGTACATGATTGACAGGCCCTTGCGGGAAAAACTTAACACAATGACGGAGCGCGAAATAGCGGTTCTTCTCAAGGGAAGGAAAAAAGATTTTTACGAAAAAATTATGTCATGTGTTTCCGCAGGGCGCAGGGCGCTTATAAGGGAAGAAGGGGATATTATTGGCCCCTTGCCAAAACGGGACTGCGACAATGCGGCGCGGGAATTTCTTTCGTGGTTCAGGGTTGCGCGTGAAAACGGGGACATTATTCTTACAAGCGACGAGGATGTTTTTTTATGAAAAAGGGGCAGGTTCTGGATTCGGGTTTTGTTGTTCTTGACGTAGTTGATCTTGCCGAACTGCGGGCTTTGGGGATTTGGGCGAGGCATGAAAAAACCGGCGCGGAAGTTTTTCATATACTGAATGACGACAGCGAGAATCTTTTTTCGTTTGCCTTTACGACCTACCCCATGGATAATACCGGGGCCGCTCACATTCTTGAGCACATGGTGCTATGCGGCTCGGAAAATTACCCGCTTAAAGACGCGTTTCTTGTTTTGGCTCAGGGGAGTCTTCAGACATTTCTTAACGCGTGGACTTTTCCTGACAAGACGCTTTACCCTGCCAGCTCTGTGAACGAACATGATTATTTTAACCTTATGTCGGTTTACGGCGACGCGGTTTTCAGACCGCTGCTTTCGGAATGGAACTTTATGCAGGAAGGCTGGCGGCGCGAATTTGACGATAACGGCAAACTGTCGCTTACGGGCGTAGTCTACAATGAAATGAAGGGCGCTTATTCCTCGCTGGATACATACGCGGGACTGTGGTCAGTTAAATCGATTATGCCCGGAACTCCCTATGAATTTGAGTCAGGCGGCGATCCGGACTGCATACCAGAGTTGACTTATGAAGGCCTGCGCGAGTTTCATCGCCGCCGTTACTCCCCCACTAACTGCAAAATTTTTCTTGCGGGTAACATCCCCACGGAGAAACAGCTTGCGTTTATTAACGATCAATTTTTATCAAAACTGCAAAGCGGCGATAGTAAGAGCGGCGAGGCCGTTCCAAAAATAGAGAAAACAAAAAGATGGAATGAGCCGCGCAAATTTGTTATTCCCTGTCCGGCGGGCGGCGACAGTAAATCAACAGTGTTTGTTTCGTGGCTTTGCTGCGACGTTACAGACACCAGCGAAAGCATCGCCCTTTCCGCGCTTGCCGAAATATTGCTTGGCCACGACGGTTCCCCCCTTACCCGCGCCCTTGTTGATTCCGGCCTTGGAGAAGACATTACTCCGGTCTCCGGTCTTGAGGGCGAAATCCGTGAAACTCTTTTTACGGCGGGCCTTCGCGGAGTGGGCAGCAATGCAGCGGACGAATTTGCTGGCAACGGCGATGCAGACGAAACCGAAGATGGTAACTTTGTTGAAGATGACAACATTATTGGCGACGACAACGACGCCGAAAGCGCGGGAAAGAAAGTTGAAGATTTGATTACCGACACTCTTGAAAAACTTGTTGAACATGGGATACCGGCGGAAGAAATTGAAGCGGCCCTGCTTTCGATGGAGTTTTCGCAAAAGGAAATTCGCCGTTCCGGGGGCCCTTTTTCCCTTGTGTGGATGCGCCGTTCCCTGCGAAGCTGGCTTCACGGCGCAAAACCCTGGGAGGGCCTGCTCATTGACCGCGCTATAGCTAAGATAAAGGAAAACCTTGCAGGCAACCCGCGATATTTTGAGTCTCTTATTCAAAAGTACCTGCTGGACAATCCCCACCGCGCCCTGGTAATTTTAAAACCCTCCCGTGGTTTTCTTTCAGGGCAGGAAGATAGCCGCGCCAGGCAGCTTGCGAAGATCGAGCGTGAATTGACGGCTAACGAGCGGAAAACAATAAAGAAAAAATCTTCCGCACTTGAAAAAAAACAAAGCGAGCCTGACAGTCCGCAGGCTCTCGCGGCAATTCCCCATCTTTCCCGCAGCGATCTTTCCGCCGAAATTGAGCGTGTCCCCCGCAGAATTGAGGAACATAACGGAGTTCCTGTTCTCTGCCACGATATTTTTACAAACAGTATTTCGTATTTCGACCTAGCGTTCCCCATTGACGTACTGCCTCCGGAAGATTATCCCTGGCTCCCATTTTTTTCCCACGCTATAAATTCCGTTGGGCTTCCCGGGCTTGACTACGGAGAAGTTTCCAGCCTGTTCGCCGGAACTGTCGGCGGTTTTGCAGCAATGACACATTCGTCTTCAGTACCCAATGGGTCAGCCCCGCTGAAATTTTCATCAGGCGTTATGGATGCCGGGCGCGATTTAATAGTGTTCAGGCTCAAATGCCTGGACGAAAAAATAGCTGCTTCTCTTGATTTGGTCCTCCGCGTTATTACCGAGGCGGATTTTTCGGATAGCAGGCGCATACGCGATCTTGTTCTGGAGGCAAAAAGCGAAATTGATTCCGGACTGGCTCCTAGCGGCCACTCGTACGCTACGGCAAGATCGGGACGCTTTTCTTCCCGCTCGCGGCAAATTAATGAACTATGGGGCGGAATCAGTCAGCTTGAGTTTATTCACCGCCTTACAGAAACAGACACCGGGGAAATAATCAATAAACTGAAAAA
>JAITUY010000242.1 GCA_031286095.1 Treponema sp.
CTTTCGGACTAAAGTCCGCGTTCGCAGGCTTATAGCCTGAAAAACCGCAAGACTGGTCAGCGTAGCTGACATGAGACAACCAACTCGAACCGAAGGTTCGCAGTTGTCGAACAAGTCCACTACGCAACCGGTTATTATTAAGCTCATAATGGTATCAATTCTATTTTCTCTATTTAAAGTTTAAGAAAACACTTAAAAAACATCGGAAAATTCATCACGCAAAGCTCGCGGAGAACGGGACTTAATTACCTTGTTGTGCGTCTACAATATGTTTTTCCTTATCTTGTTAGAAGAAGAAGCATGAAAGAAACGATTGGCTTACGCATTACTTATAGCGCTCTGCGCCTTTGCGCTCTCTGCGTTAATATTTAAAGTTAAGCGACAGTTGCGCAATTATTGTAGTGAAGTATAAAATAACTATAATGTATAAAAAATTCTTTTTGCCCCACATTCACTTGTCTCAGTGCGCCGTCCGCGCCAACGAAGTTGGCGAGCGCACGGGTTTTACTCCGTAAAAGGCCAAAAAGAAAATAAGGTTTTAAGAGTGCGCCTTCGGCGCGGTAGGCACTATATTGTATGCGCCTTGCGGCGCGATATAAAATTATGGTATGTTAAAACCATGCGCTTACGCGCAGTGGGATGGCGTAACGGGTTTATCTCATTCGTTGAATTCTTATTACAGGGAAGCTAGTGGAAAAATAAATGCGGTATAGACTTTTTATTTTACTTTTTTGTCTTGCCTGTACCATGCGGGTTTTTGCGCAATCGTCCGTTACCGTTAATGAAAACGGCACATATTATATTAACCGTGGTATTGTAAAAAAAATACCTTCAGATATGGAGCTTGGCGCTGGAACATTCTGGAAAAACTATATCGTTTTTCTTAGCGGCGCATATTCATCCAGAATGATGATATATAATATAAATAATGGCGCAACAAGCGATTTTTTAGAACTAGGAGGCATTGAATTCAGAATGTATGGCATTGTACCAGTAAATAAGGGGCGGAATTTATTTTTCAATGTGTGTGGCTTTGAATACGAACTTGATCCAATTACGTTAAAAACAATAAATAGAACCATTGTAATAGACGAAACTCTTGATTATGACTGGGGCAAATATGATCAGTATATGATTGATAGGAGATTAATTGGAGAACGGACAATCCGCTATTTTGGGGAAAAGTATTATTTTGATATTACGGTTGGCGAAAAAATCGACATTTCAAACAGGGGAAATTGGTATATTCAAGGCGGGAAATATGACGAGCGATTAGTTTTTACTGTTACGGATTATACAAATCCACCACGTTGAAAGTCATTTTAATAGTTGGGGGAGACTCAAAGGTAGCTGATACTATATTTAACGGTAACACATAAAAACAGCCGTTTTTCGCTGTTTTCGGCACATTGAGACCGACAACCATCACGGCGGACAGCCCATTTGCCGATACCAACGGCTTGTAGTTTTTGCACAGTAAAAGCTAAATATGGAAAAAAGTAATAGTCGGAATATAAATCGGCGATAATACCGTAAGGAATAACAAGTATTTTGCAGTTAAGATAGAAGTAAAAATTTTTTGCAGAGCGGTGAGCGCCCTTCATGTTGTTGTGTTTGTAAGATAACGTAAAGCATTTATTCCACGCCCGTGTACGTCTATGTACACGGACGGTTGGTCTTGGGGGCAAAAAGGATTTTGAATGTTATCGGCATTATAAAAAATATAGTGTTAAGTTAAGCAAAGAATATATTGGAATAAGCGCAACCGCCGCTTAACAGGACTGTAAGTTCAATACAGATTAAGGTTGAAAGAGATAAACTAAAATTGCTGGCCATAAAGGCATACTTCTTTACCGCCTTCTTCTCTTATAGTATTCTCAACAAAAATAAATATACGGCGCTTAAAAAAATGCTAAAAAATTAAGTCAATTAAGCGTAATTTTTAATCGTGGGCCGGGTTATTTTTAACCTTTTGTATCGCTTCGGATACCGCTTTTTTTACGCTGTCAGCATATGACTGCTCCGTCATAGCCTGAGAAGCGTAAAGGGTCCCAAGCAGGGAAAAACGGTACAGCGGTTTGACTGAATTAAGAGCGATTGCGGCAATATCAACCACACATTCGTTGCAAAGACACATATCAGTCTCTTTTTTTAGCTGATTTTCCATTTCGCGGATAACGAGGACTTCCGCTTCGTTTTTTAAAAGGTCAAAATTGTATTCGTTTAAAAAGGACATACTTCCCCCATCGTTATTAATGTAACATAAAATCTTTATTTTAGCAAGTTTATTGTTTTGTTATTTTGGCTGTTCTTTAGATAAAGGGGCAAATTTGGCGTATTTTGCCACCAATTCCAGTTTTACGACCCCTGTCGGCCCGTTGCGCTGTTTGGCTACAATAAGGTCTGTCGGAATTATGTCAACCGGCCCCTGTTTTTCTTCTTCGTCGTTTTTCTTCTTTTTAGGCGCTTCACGGTTAAGAAAAAGAACCAAATCCGCGTCCTGTTCGATAGAGCCTGAATCGCGCAGGTTTGCAAGCGTAGGCGTTTCAAACTGGGCATCGCGGTTAAGCTGGCAAAGAACCACCACGGGAACATGCAATTCGCGCGCGAGGCTTTTTAACGAACGGGAAATATCGGAAATCTGCTCGTAGCGCGGCAGTGAATTGCTATCATGCCCGATAAGACCAAGATAATCAATAAAAATTATTTCCACCTGCTGTTGGGAACGCAGTTTTCTAGCCTGAGAGCGGAGATCCAAAAGCTTCATGTTCGGCATATCGACAATGTGAAAAGGCGCTTCGTAAATGATGCCCATAACGTCTATTATTTTTTTATAATCACTGGTTGACAAAAAGCCGCTTCTTAAATTTTGAGCCTGTACCATTGCCTCACTGCTTATAAGGCGCTGTACAAGCGCTATACTTGACATTTCCAAAGAAAAAAACGCGGCCGGCTTTTTTTTATGAAAGGCGATATCCGCCGCCATATTCAGGGCAAGCGCGGTCTTTCCCACGGACGGGCGCGCGCCAATTATTATAAATTCATCTCTTTGGAAGCCTGCCGTCATCTGATCCAGTTTTTCTATTCCTGTAGAAATGCCCGTTATCGGATTTTTGGATTCCCTTACCTTGTCGATAATATCAATAGTCTCTTTTAACACTTCGCCTATTTTTCTGGACGAAAAAACCTGCCTGTCATCGCTAAGTTCAAAAATATATTGTTGTACTTCTTCAAGCGCTTCCCTGGCCTCTTTCGACTCATCGTAGACGCTAACCCCGATTTGAGACGCCACTTTTAAAAGGGAGCGTTTAAGCGAGTAGTTTTTTACCATTTGCGCATAATAATCGATATTCGCGCTGGAAGGGATTACTGTAGTAAGACCGGACACATAGGAAGCGCCTCCCGCCTCGTCAAGTTTTCCAAGATGTTTTAATTCCTGGACAACCGTTTGAATGTCGGAACGCAGACCCTTTGCGTCAAGGCTTAATACCGCCTCGTATATCCGCTGATTCGCATGAGAGTAAAAATCATCGGGGCGTATATGCTGTTGTATTGCAGATGAGACAGCCTCAGGGTCTTCCAAAAGACTGCCGAGAGTGGCTCTTTCAAGCTCGTCGTCGTGAGGCGGCGTTTTATCCCTGACTCTGTCGGCCATACGCTAGTCTTAAGACGTTTGCCTTAAGAAGGCTGTTCGACAGCTGATTCTGATGTGTTTTCAACCGGAGCGGTTTCCTGAACAGCGTCCTTTGCTTCATGTTCTTCCCTGTTCTCGCCCCTTTTCCTGCGCGCGGGAGCCGGTTTTGGCTCATGTGTTTCAGCCTTTATCTCCTGCCCGATAATTACAACCGAAATTTCCGTAGACTGGTTTTCGTACAGTTTGATTACCGCCTTGTACTTGCCCGTATTCTTAAAACCGCTTCCCGCGAGTTCAATACGCTTACGTTCAATCTGGAATCCGTTTTTCGCAAGTTCATCGGCGATAGTTTGATTCGTTACCGCGCCGTAAAGTTTGCCGTTAGCGCCGGCGGGCATTGTTATGCTTAACTCAAGATTTGCAAGTTTTTCTTTAAGACCCATCGCGTCTTTGCGTTTCTGTTCCTTGCGAGCCTCAATTTCCGCCCTTCTGCCCTCAATTATCTTTATCATTCCCTGCGTATAGGGAAGCGCGATTCCTCTCGGAAAAAGGAAGTTACGCGCATATCCTTTCGCCACGTCTTTTACATCGCCCTCTTCGCCAAGGGTCGAATAATCCTTGTTCAAAATAACTTTCATACCAAGCTCCTTAAAAAATTTAATAGAGTTGTCAAAAAACTTTAGTTTTCAAACTTAAGTTTCAAACAACTTCTTTATAAAGCCGCCCCGGAGTAGGGGTTTATTCGGCTACATAGGGAAGAAGCGCGATGCTTCTCGCCTGTTTAATTGATAAAGCCAGCGCGCGCTGGTGTTTGGCGCAAGTGCCTGTAATTCTGCGGGGAAGTATCTTCCCTCTCTCGGTAATAAACCTGCGCAAAGTGTCCGAATCTTTATAATCTATCTTCATTTTCTGGGCGCAAAATTTACAGACCTTTTTCTTAAAGAAAACTTTTCCGCCCTTTCCGCCGCGTCCGCGGTCGTCTCCGTCGCGGTCGTCCATATCCATTCCCCTGTCCCCTCTGTCGTGGCGGGAATGATGTTCATTTTCAAAATATTTATCATCTGACATATTAAACTCCTAAAAATTAAAATGGAATATCATCTGCAAAATCTGATGATGATGAATCCTGCGGACTTTCAGGCGCGCTGTACTGCGCGCTTTCATAAGACTGCTGTTGCGAACCCTGCCTGTCCTGATTGTTACTCTGACCGCCGCCGCCGCCCAAAAGCTGTAAAAAACTTGCGACGACTTCTACCTTTGAACGGTTCTGTCCGTCCTGTTGCCATCTGTCCTGACGGAGTTCCCCGTCTACGGCGACCATTTTGCCTTTTTTCAAATACTGGTTAAGGGTTTCGCCCTGCTTGCCCCATATCACAATATCAAAAAAATTCGCCTCATCTTCCCATTGATCGCCGTTTTTTTTACGGCGGTTTACCGCAATGGAAAATTTACAGACAGCCTGCCCGCCCGCGGTATATTTTAATTCCGCGTCCCGCGTAAGCCGTCCAAGCAAAATTACATGATTTACGTCTACCATGACCCGCCCCTATTCATCGAACCGTACAAAGAGGTATTTAAGCAGATTGGCATTAAGCTTAAAGATACGGTCAAGAACAGTGATTTTAGCGGGATCGGCCTTGATGGTTAAAAGGACGTATTTTCCACGTGTTCTTTTTTTGATTTCATAGGCGAGATCGCGATCACCCATTTCATCGGTTTTCTCGATCTCGGCTCCGTTGGATGCAAGGTCGTTTGTCAACTGCTCCCGCCCTGCCCTGTGCTGGTCTTCTTCCAGTGGGAAGATAACTGTCAATTCATACCGGCGCATAATTCCTCCTTATGGCCATACGCCCGGCGCTAAAGCCGGGAAAGAGGTTTGGTTTATAGAATTAAACCTTGTAAAGAATAGCAAAATGCAAAGAAAGTGTCAATGGGCATTATTCCTGCCCGACAAATAATATTTCAGGTTCAAGGGTAAAACCTGTGGCGGTCTTTACCTTGGCGGAAACCTCGTCCATAAGGGCGCGTATGTCCGCAGATGCCGCGGAGCCTGTATTTATGACGATATTGCCGTGAAAAGGGGCAATTTGAGCGCCGCCGATTTGAAAGCCCTTCAAACCAAGTTCATCGATAATTTGACCTGTGGGTTTGCCAAATTCATGGTTGTTTTTAAAAGCCGATCCCGCGCACGGAAAGCGGTAATGCCCCTTCTCCTGTCTGTCCCGCCTGTTTTTTTCTATTGTGCTTTTTATCTCATTTAAATCGACTGCTTTTAGGCTGAAGGTAGCGGAAATGATTAAATTGTCTTTTCCCTGAAACGGACTGTGTTTATAACCGAATGAGGTCTTGTCCGCCGTTACCCGCTTTTCCTGCGGCTCGACAGCGCTAAAGTCGATTATTTGAGTCCACGCCAAAACGTCCGCGATTTCACTGCCGTAACAGCGCGCGTTCATATACACCGCGCCGCCGATTGAACCCGGCATTCCGGCAAGAAATTCAAGTCCGCCAAGACCTTGGTTAGCGGCGAACTCAACGGCTTCGTCCATGCTTGTACCGCTGTGAAAAGAAACCGTGTTATCATTTACAGCCGCTCCTTTCCAAGCGCAGGTGTCCAGCACTATGCCTCGAATGCCTTTGTCGCTTACAACTATGTTCGCGCCGCCGCCAAGTATAAAAACAGGAATTCCCTCATTGCGCGCCATGCGTATCAGTGATGAGGAAAAAGAAGGAAAGTTTTCTCCCTGCGGACAAATTCTGCAGTCGGCCGGACCGCCCACATTAAAAGTCGTATGTTCAGACATAAAATCGTCATAACATATTTCAGCCTCGCACGGAAATAACTCCATACATTGGTTTATTATTTTTACGATATTACTGCGCATATTAAATTTCAATTCCAAGCCGTTCGGCTGTACGGCGGGCTTTTCTGGCAAGGCTTTCATTTTTATCCTTTGTTAACGCTTTTATTTCCGCGGAAAGACCTTTCAACTCGTTGTTTACTGCCATATCAAGCCCGTACAATTTTTCCATTATGCCGCCGTTTTGAAGGAAACGCCGCGTAAGTTTTTCCATCTCGCTTGTGTCCCCGTCAATTTTCGCCTCTCCGACTATTTTCAAAAAGCCATTGTAAAGGGCTGTCTGGTTTTTAAGTTTAGCCTCGTCAAGCTCTATGACAACACGGGTTAAATTTTTCTGTCCAGCGTTTTTCATAAGCATTTGCGCGCAAATAAGGCGGATGCGGTCTGAGTTTTTACGTTCCTTAAACAAATTGTCAAGTATCGACATCGCCTCGTCGTTGGCGATTTCACCTAATGCGCGGACGGCTTCGTCTTTTACGTTGGGAACATCGTCGCGTTCGGCGCGGAATTGCAGATACGGAACAGCGGCGGTAAGTTTTCGTTCCCTGCTTGCCTGCGCCGCCGCGATACGGGTGCGGTAATAAGAATCGCGGAAAGCATCCAAAATTGCTTTATCCACTTCATCGCCGGAAAACGGACCAAGGGCGGCGACCGCGGCTGAACGCACGTTTGGATCGTTAGTGCTGACGCAGGCGAGAATCGCCTCAAGACCGGCGGGATCGCCAACTTTGGAAAGAGCTTCCAGCGCGGCGATGCGCAAGGGAATACGCTCGTCGGTGTTGGAGGCGATTTCGGTAAGAAGGGGAACCGCTTTTACCGATTTTGTTTCCCCTATCGCAATTATAACGTCTCTCGCGTTCGCGCTACCCACGTCGCGGTTGGTGTAAAAATCAATCAGAAAATCCGCGGCCTCGTCCGCCTTTTCTTTGTCGGCGGAACTTGCCTTGCCAAGGGCGCGAAAAGCATTATTCATAAAACGCGACTCTTGCGTATCAAGAAGTTCCATAAGCGCAGGGACAGCTTTTCCCGCTTTTACCATGCCAAGATAATCAACGGCGGAAAGTACTGTTTCGTTCGCCTCTTCATCGCGCTCCTCTATCGCGCGGATTGCCCTGTCTTCAAGACCGCTCTTTTCCCTTTCGCCGAAAAACGCAAAAACGCCGCTTAATATTTTTGTATTACGTGTATTATCGATTAAGGTAACAAGTTCATTATCAAGGTAATCGGCGCTTTCAGTTCTGAGGGTTTGAATAAGAGCGGCAATTTCAGTTTCAGTGCCGTACTTTATAGTAGAAAGACGCGAAGCCTCAATATCCTGCGCGTAGGCTGAAAAGCTGATAAACAGAAGGGAAAAAATTATTAACCGCGAACCGCACGAACTCATATTTTCATATTTTTTTGTTGCTTGCGTGAGCGCCGAAGGTACTGGTTCGCGCCGGTTCACGGTAGAATTTTTATGTTCTTTGTTCATTTTCTTCCTCCCTGTAGGCGGATAAAAATTCATTCTTATACTGTAAAAACCTTCCTTCTTTGATTGCGTTACGGCAGTTTGTTACAAGTTCGTTGATAAAATACAGATTATGATAGCTTGCCAGCATGGAACAAAGAATCTCCTTTGTCTTAAAAAGATGGCGCAAATAGGCGCGGGAATACTCCCTGCAGACTTTACATCCGCACTCCTTATCTATCGGCGAAAAATCAAGGGTATTTTCGGCTTTTTTAAGAGCAAACGGTCCTTTGCGCGTATATACCCTGCCATTTCGGGCTTCCCTTGTAAGAAGCACGCAGTCAAACATGTCGATTCCATGCTCAATCGCGGTTAAAATGTATTCAGGCGTCCCGATTCCCATAACATAACGGGGCTTGTCTTCGGGAAGAGCCTGCGCAGTATACGCCAGCGTTTCGGCAAAAAGTTCCGCCGGTTCCCCCACCGAAAGCCCCCCGATTGCGATGCCGGGTGTGCCGGATTCGGCGCATATTTGCGCGCTGGTTTTGCGGAGATCGGGGAAAAAATTGCCCTGCACAATGCTGTAAAGGTTTCCTGAATAACCGCGCTCCGCTTCATCTTCCCATGTCTTTTTCGCCCTGCCAAGCCACTGTCCGGTAATGGCGAGCGCTTTTTCGCTGTCTTTGCGGGACGCTCCCCACGGCGTACAGTAATCAAGCTGCATCTGAATATCACTGCCGAACAGCGCCTGTACTTCCACTACTTTTTCCGGCGTTAAAAAATGCCTAGAACCGTCTATATGAGACTGGAACAACGCGCCTTCGTTTGTAATTTTGCGTAACGCCGAAAGCGAAAAAATCTGAAAACCGCCTGAATCGGTTAAAATATTACGATCCCAGTTCATAAAACGGTGAAGCCCGCCGGCGTTTTTAATAACTTCCCCGCCCGGTCTTAAATACAGATGATATGTATTGGAAAGGATCAGATTAAAACCAATTTCTTTTAAATCGCAAGTCGTAAGCGCCTTTACCGCCGCGTTTGTCCCCACGGGCATAAAAACCGGAGTCTCCACGTCCCCGCGTGCAAGGTGAAGAACGCCGCGCCTTGCGCTTGTATTTTTATCGCGGCAGATTTCGGTAAAGTGTGAGGTAAGCGGCGTTTTTATGTTTTCGCGCTCCATAATAAAGTCAGACCCAAAATAATAAACATAAAAACGGGAAACCACGCCCCGACAGCCGGATGTATATAGTTTTGTTCCGCCATAGCCATACTAAGCATTTCCGTAATATAATAAACAACCGCTACGGAAAGGCTTGCGAAAAGGCTCATTAACAAAATATTTTTTCTGAACCTGCCGCCCATAGATATAGAAAGAATCATAACAATAAGAGATGTAGCGGAAAATGAAAAACGGTGGTAATAATTTGCCTGCGCCTTAAGAAATGGAAGTCCCGCGGAACGGAGGTCCCTTATTAAAAATCCCGCCTGCTTTGCTGAAAGTTCCTCTACATTTACCGTACCCCTTCTAAACATTTCAGGGGGTTCATCATACGAGGTATTATATGGCAGTGGGCGAATTCGTAAAACATTACCTTCGTATTGATAAATAACGGCGTTTCTAAGTTCCCAAAAGGCTTCTTTCCATTCCGCCGAAGGGGCGCGTATTTGCGAGATAATTGTTCCGTTCCCGTCCGTTTCAATAATATTTACCCCGTTCAATACAAGTTTTTCATAATCAAAGTAATCAACTGAATAAACAAGATGTCCGTTCTTTGTTATTATTACAACATCAGAATTATTTTCCGTAATATGCTGGCGCAACGCGCGTTTTGAAAGCTCGTTTTTAATCTTTAAAGTGGGAATTACAAGCACATCGTCAAGAAAAAATGAAAAAACGGAAGCGGTAAGCCCAACTATTATAAGAGACACGCTAAAACGCCAAAAAGGAACTCCAGAAGAAAATATGGTTGTAAGCTCGTTTCTCGCGTAAAGATCGCCCAGCGTATAGGCGGCGGCAAAAAGAAGGGAAATAGGCATAGCGTAAGAAAAACTTTTTGGGACAAAAAACAAGCTTATTTTCATAATCATCGCAAAAGGCACTTCATTATTCAGATAACGCACCAAATTAGAAAAAAGATCGATTAACAAAATAATAAACACAAACATTGAGGCGGCGATTAAAAAATTGGGAAGAAATTGACGTAATAAATATTTATCCAGAATCATTTTCGCACCCTGACTACTGCTAAAGCCAGCCCTATGGCAAGCGATAAAATATTAGGAAGCCACATCGACCAGAAAGGAGAAGTCCCAATGCGTAAAGCCATTGTCTGCCCGACAAAAAGCATAGACCAGTATATGACAGCGATTATAATACCAATCATAAATCCGACTGTCTGACCGCTTTTCTTTGCCATTAAACCAAGAGGAACCGCCAAAAACACAAAGAAAAAAGCGGCAAAAGGCATCGAAAATTTTTTAAAATATTCAATTATATGCAACCTAAGAGAGCGGTCTTTGTATACTCCGGCAAGGGTCTGGGCTTCACGTTGAAAATTTGTGATTGTTGCGGATTTTCTGCTCCATGATTCTCCCGGCGGACCTTTTCTTAAAATATTTTCTAAATTAGCCGCCTGTATAACCAGTTTTCCCTTCCTTTCATTCGCCTTTATGCCTACATCAACGTTTTTTTGTTTTATCGCCTTACGGACATCCCATGAACTCATCTCTCTGGGGCTTACGCTCATAACAGTCTGCATAATATCTTCATTCGATATCCAGTACTGTAAAAAGCTTGCGGAAGCATAATCATAATCTTCCCTGACAATTTCCTTTGACGACAAAATAAAAGCGTTTTCCAGTCCAAGACTAAGCCCCTCGTTGCCGCCGTCTTTAAGTTCCGCCTCGCTTGCCATTATTACCCTTCGCTCGCCGTCTGAAGTTTTATCAATAATCATCACATTTTTAATGGTATTGTCCGTAACATCGCCTGTAATGATAGCAGTACCCTTGAATTTCTTTACCGAGTTGGCTTCCAATTCCAGAGACGGCGTAGAAAAAAGAATCCGCCGCCATAATTTATTAAATTGGACAGTGCCTGCGGGAAGCAAAACATCGTTCGTAATAAATGACATTATGGATATTATAATTCCCATTACTATGGCGGGAAGAAAAATATTCAGATAAGAAAGACCGGACGAAAGCATAACAAGAATTTCGTTATCTGACGTAAGCCGTCCTACCGTCATTAATGTTCCGACAAGCGAGGCGAATGGGGCGGACATAGCAATAACTGTTGGCAATGAAAAAAGAATTAAAAGAGCGACCTGACCTAAAGGCACATGCTTGGCAAGGACTTCTTTTGCCATAAGAAGTATCTGGTTAACAAAAAAAACAAAAAAGAAAAAAAGGAAACAAATAAAAAACGAAAAAAACGCTTCTGTCAGTATGTACTTAAAAAGAGTTACGGAAATGCCTCGTTTGCTTTCCATTTCCATAGAACGTTTGTCAAAGAAGAGCGATATAAATGAATTATATAATTTGCCTGCAGACGAGGCGCACTTGTCAAAAAAAGTAAAAATAAACGAATTGTACAATTTTACCATTCCCGCCGCCCCGCTCGCGCGTCAACTAACGCCGGTAGAACCGAATCCGCCTCCGGCGCGCTGTGTTTCGGAAAGAGACGCTACCTCTGCAAACTGCACCCTGCAAACAGGAGCGGTTACAAGTTGCGCTATCCTCTCTCCGTCCTTTATAACAACATTATCGGCTCCAAGATTTATCAGTATTATTTCAAGCTCTCCGCGGTAATCCGAATCTATCGTTCCAGGCGAATTAAGGACTGTAAGCCCTTTTTTTACCGCCAAACCGGAACGGGGACGCACTTGCGCTTCATAACCGTCTGGGATTTCAAGCCTTAACCCCGTGGGTATTTTCGCCCTTCCGAGAGGCGGTATTATAACATCAGCGTCAAGAAACGCCCGCAAATCCATGCCCGCGGAGCCTTCGCTTTCATAAGCGGGAAGCTCAATGCGCGCATGGGCTTTAACCACTTTTATCTGCGGCATACTGTTTCCTGTGTCAGCGGCGGTTCCCGTTGTTCCTCGGACGCTCGTCCCTTCTGCCGCCATTGTCGCCGGAGGAGCCGTCTGGATCAATAGCGTCTATGTAGGAAAGGTTTAACCTGCCCTGCTTGTCAATTTCAAGGAGCTTAACAGGAATCTGCTGACCTTCTTTTATAACGTCTGTAACCTTCTCGATCCGCTGTCTGGAAAGTTTGCTTATATGAACAAGTCCTTCCTTGCCAGGCAGTATTTCCACAAAAGCGCCAAAATCCATTATGCGCTTAACAACCCCGTCGTATACCCTGTTAATTTCAGGATCAGAGGCAATTCCCATAACGGCAACTTTCGCGTCCTCGGCGTCTTTGGTGTTTTTTCCGAAGATTGTAACGGTTCCGTCATCTTCCGTGTTTATTTTTACCGAATATTGTTCGCATAACGCCTTGATATTCTTGCCGCCGGGACCTATAAGCGCGCCAATCTTGTCGATATCTATCCGCAGTGTTAAAATCTTCGGCGCGTACTCGCTTATCTGCTCCACAGGCTTGCTGATACACTGGTTCATGATGGAAAGAATGTGCAGTCTTCCGCGCTTCGCCTGATCAAGGGCTTTCCGCATAATTTCGGGGCTTACCCCCGCGATTTTAATATCCATCTGGAAGCCTGTAATTCCGTCCTTAGTTCCGGCTACCTTAAAGTCCATGTCGCCAAGATGATCCTCTTCGCCAAGTATGTCAGATAACACCGCGAATCTGTCGCCAGGACCTGCTTTTCCTTCGGTAATAAGACCCATAGCGATACCTGCGACAGGTTTTATCATGGGAACGCCCGCATGCAACATTGAAAGAGTGCCACCGCAGACCGATGCCATTGATGACGAGCCGTTCGATTCCATAATTTCGGAAACAACACGCACCGTATACGGAAAAACTTCCTTTGATGGAACCATCGCTTCCAGAGAACGCCGCGCCAAGTTACCGTGTCCGATTTCGCGCCGTCCCGTCCCCATTCTGCCGACTTCGCCCACTGAATACGGTGGAAAGTTGTAATGCAACATAAAATTTTCGCGCTTGTCGCCTTCGATGTCGTCGTAAATCTGCTCATCGAAAACAGTTCCAAGAGTTGTAACAACCAGCGCCTGCGTTTCTCCGCGCGTAAAAAGAGCCGAACCGTGCGTTCTCTGCAAAATGCCTGTTTCACAGGTTATATTGCGTATGTCCTCAAGACCGCGCCCGTCCACTCTTTTGCCTTTGTTCAATATTGAAGAGCGCAGAATTTCGTACTGCATCTCTTCAAATAACGCATCAAAAAGTTTTTTCTGTTTTTCGTCTTCAAGCTGAGAGGCGTAAGTGGATTCAAATTCGGCTATTACCGCCTTAATAGCATCATGCCTTTCCTGTTTTCCGGGAAGGAAGCAGGCTGTTTCCAGTTTTGGATAGGCGGAGGAACGGATAGCGTCCTTGTTCTCCAGAGAATAATTAGGAACGTTAAGCGGAAGTTTTTGCTTTCCGGCAAGCTCGCGCAATTTTTCCTGCAAGACGCAGAATTCGATGATCATTTTATGCGCTTTTTCCAGCGCCTCGATCATCAGTTCTTCGCTTACCTCTTTCGCCCCGCCTTCTACCATAGTGATGCCGTCTTTGGTTCCCGCAACTACAATTTCCAGAGTAGATTTTTCAATCTGTTCGTAAGTGGGGTTAACGATAAGTTCCCCGCCTACCTGACAGACTCTGACACCCGCGACAGGACCGTTAAACGGAATGTCGGAAATGTGGACAGCGGCGGAAGACGCTATTATCGAAAGCATGTCGGGAGGATTTACCTGATCCGTCGAAAGGGTTGTCGGTATCAGCTGAATTTCGCGTCCGAAACTTTTTTCAAAAAGAGGGCGCATCGGCCTGTCGATAAGGCGGGAGACGAGAATCTCCTTGTCTTTCGGGCGGCTTTCCCTTTTTATAAAACCGCCGGGGATTTTTCCGGCGGCGTAATATTTTTCGTTGTATTCAACGGTAAGCGGGACATAATCAAGCCCCTCTACCGATGCCGATGACGCGCAGACTGTGGCGATTACCGCCGATCCCGCGTACTGCGCAAAAACAGAGCCGTTGGCCTGTTTTGCTATCCTGCCGGTTTCCAGAACAAGGTCTTTTCCGGCTACTTGAATTGTTACTTTTTGTGTCATTATTTACGCAGTCCTAAATCTTTGATCAGCTTGCGGTAGCCTTCCAGATTTGTATTCTGAATGTACTTCAACATTCTGCGGCGTTTTCCTACAAGGAGCAAAAGACCGCGCTGGCCGGATTTGTCCTTCTTAAATTGCTTGCAATGTTCTGTAAGCTGGTTGATTCGTTCAGTAATAAGCGCTATCTGAACTTCCGTTGCGCCCGTGTCTTTGTCGTTTTTACCGTACTTGGCTACGATTTCCGCCGCGCTTTCTTTGGTTAATGCCATATCTTTTCTCCTGTTTTAACCCCTTGTTTCTGTGTGATAGTGGCATAAAAGGGGGAAAATGTCAATAGAGTTGAGGTATCAGAAAAGTTTGAAAAACTTATTCGGACCCCTTCCATATGTATCGTATTTTTGTAATATTTTATAGGGTTTTTGCCTAAAAAATGTAAGACTTGTTCGACAACCAACTCGAACCGAAGCTTTGCAGTTGCCGAACAAGTCCAATATTTAATTCTCGCCGAAACCGTCAAAAAAAGCAAAATTTAAGTTTTTTTAGGCAATCTGCAGGGCTGTTGAACGCAGTTTTAGTATATTGGACTTGTTCGACAATCCGGTTAGTTGTCTCACAAGTCTTGCGGTTTTTCAGGCTATAAGCCTGCGAACGCGGACTTTAGTCCGAAAGTTCGACAAAACTGCATTTTTTATATGAAGTTGTTCAGAAACTGAAGTTTCCGAACAACTCTATTAT
>JAITUY010000251.1 GCA_031286095.1 Treponema sp.
GCGTATAGCGATTTATAATGCTTTATTAATAAAATTTACGCTATCTCTTTACCCTGCATAGAATTGTTGCAACGTCTTTTTTCACAATGGGTGTTACCGATGTCTTTGGGTCATACCAAGCCTGAAAAAATCATAAGAGACGATGTTTCCGCGGCGGTAGCAAAGTACCTTGACTATGGTTTTTGTCAAATCCATCGAGGAAGCGGTCAGACCCGCCGTTAAGAAATCTTTGGCAAAAATGCGCAGTTGTTATTCAAAAGCCGGTAAAAGATAATAAGTTGTTTTATTCCGCCGCCAGTTTGTAAATCGCCAGCGCGTCTTTTTCATCAAGTTTGCGGTAATTGCCGATTGCGCCGAAGTGGACGGCGCGTTTTGCCATTTCCGGTATTCGCGCGGAATCGAGGTTTGCCTCGGCGAACCTAACCGGCATTCCTATCGAACGGAAAAAGTTTTCCATGCGCAGTACCCCTTCCAGCGCGGCTTGTTCGTAATCATAGAACGCGCCGTCTACGCCCCAGACTTTCGCGGCAAAACGCGCCAGACGTGGAGTATTCTCCTTTATGTTGTACTTAAGCCACGCGGGAAAAATTATTGCAAGCCCCGCGCCGTGGGCAATCTCAAAAAGCGCGGACAGTTCGTGATCAAGGGCGTGGCTCGCCCAGTCGCCGATTCGTCCGGTGTCAAGAAGCCCATTATGCGCCAGCGCGCCAGCCCACATGATTTCCGCTCTTGCGTTGTAATCTTTTTCTCCGCCGGAAAAGATTTTGCGGGCATTGCGGATTATTGTTCTCAACGCGCCTTCGCAAAGTTCGTCGGTAAGTTCCACGTTGGTCTCTTTTGTAAAATAGCGTTCCATTATGTGCGCCATCATATCTGTTATTCCGCAGGCGGTCTGATACGGCGGCAAAGTGTAGGTTAGTTCCGGATTCATTATCGAAAATACAGGGCGTATGCACTGAAAATTTACCCCCCTTTTCCACGGACCTTCTTCGTTTGTAATAACGCTACTGATGCTTGATTCGCTTCCGGCGGCGGGAATTGTTACGATTGTGCCGACAGGCAGGGCTTTGTCCGCGCTTTTTTTACGCTCATAAAAATCCCACACATCGCCGTCGTTTACCGCTCCTACCGCTATGGCTTTTGACGAATCAATCGCCGAACCGCCGCCAACGGCTAATATCAATTCAATTTTTTCTTTTTTTGCGATTTCAATTCCCTTCCTTACCAGCGAAAGGCGCGGGTTCGGCTGTACGCCCGTTAACTCTACCCATTCAACTTCTGATTTTTTCAGGCTGTCCTTTACCTTGTCGATAAGCCCGGAGCGGACAGTTGAACCGCCTGAATGGTGCAGTAAAATACGTTTCGCGTATTGCGCAGTCTCGATACCCGCGCGCCCTTCCGTTCCCTTTCCAAAAATTATTTTTGTTTTATTGCAATAGTCAAAATTTTGCATTTTTCTCTCCTTGCCGGTTTATGCCGTTTTTTATACTTTAAACTTTTTTGAATCAATGGTAAACTATAATATATGAACGTTGGATTTTCTACAAGATTTTGCCGTAAATGCCTGGCGCTTTCTCTTTCTGTAGAGACAATGAACCGTTTTGCGAAATTAACAGACCCTAGTTATGATGTTTATAAAAGCTACGGTTTCTCAAAAGGACATCCGATAGGTTTGCACGAAGCCGCCGATCGTATTGTCGGGGATATGGTGCAGAGAGGGTACTATATTGATTTTGTTGAAACTTTAATTAAAGCGGACTCCCAGGGCTATATGGGGCGCAAATACGCTTTAAGGGGTTTGGACGATGTTATAGGCGACGTGTTACAGGCTGGTTATAGTTATGATAATGCCACAGGCCAGTTTTTTGAGGATCAGGAAAAGCAGATAACCAAAAACTGGGGACGCCTTCTGGAAGGCGACGAGCGGCAAATGGCTGTTTTGCGGCTGGATGTCGCGGGCAATACCGCTCTTGTAAAAAACAATTCAAGACCTTTAATTGATAAAGCGTACGGCGATTTGCGGGAAGTTGTAAACGGCGCGGTAGTTTCCCGGTTTGGCAGACTTTGGACATGGGAAGGAGACGGCGCGCTGGGCGTTTTTATGTTAGGCGACTACAGCCGTTATGCGATATTCGCGGCTATGGAAATTTTAAATGAAATGTTTGTGTACAACAAGGCGGATAATCCGCTTAATTCGCCCATCAAATTGAGGATAGCGGTTCATTCCGGCGGCCTTGCTTATTCAGAAAGCGCGACACAGTTTTTAAAAGCCGATACGATACGGACGGTGATAAACCTTGAGTCAAAAGCCGCAGTTCCCAATTCGATGGTTCTTTCAGAAAGCCTTGCGATGTCGCAGGATCAGTCTTTGTTGAATATTTTCAGCGATCCAAAAATTGTCCCCAATTCCACAGATAAATACCGTATTTATCAGGTAAATATGGAACGGAGTTAGTATGATTTATGTTTTTACAAAAAAATCAGCGTCTCTTAAAACGGCTTTACCGAAGAATGTCAGTTTTGTTAATTCGCCGTTGTCCGAACATTCGCCGGAAAACGGGGATATATCATATATTGATGTTTCAGGTTTTTCAGACGCGGAACTTAAAAAGACGCTGGCTCAGTTAAAAAAAATATGCTGTAATACGCACTGGGGAATAATCGATCCAAAGGGAAGTGTTAAAGACATTGCGGAATTGTTTTTTGAAGGAGCATGCGACTATTTGGGACCGGGTCTTTTAAAAAGCCCCAAAGGCGTAGACGCCAAACACTTTAAGTCAGCAAGCCAGTGGCGTAAAGTTACGCCTTCTGCGGGTCCCGCTGGTGGCTATGAAAATGCCGCAGTGCCGTCTGCCGGCGCTGGATTTTTAAAATCTGGAATCAAACTTCCAGCCGCAAGCGCCTTTCCCGGCTGGAAAAAAATGGAGACGGGAAAAAATATGCCTTTCTATCTTTTGTATTGTTCTCTTCAGGGGAAAACCGCGCTTGACTCCCGCCTTAATGATAAAACCCTCAATAATATTCACAAAAATTTTCTTTCGCTCCTTTCGATATATATGGAGGCGGGGGATGGTTTGCTCTGGATGAACACGGGCAGAGACTGTCTTTTTCTTTTTCCCCCGCGCGCAAAGAGCGCTGAGGCGGCGATTAAAGCCTGCGTAGGAATGATAGTATCCGCGCCTTTGTTTGTATTGGAAACATTTGGTATATCGATTCCTGCTAATTTTATATTTGCCATGCATTACGGAACCATAACCTACAAGCCGCCTGGAAAAACAGGCACTATAGTTTCCGATGCTGTTAATTCAATTTTTCACCTTGGCGCGAAAAAATCCGAACCCGGCCGTCTTACCATATCTGGCGAACTTCCCGACGTTTCCATTCCGCCGTCGTTGCAGGATTTATTCGTTCCCGCCGGAGAGTACGAAGGCAGAAAAATTTGGCAAACCAAAAAATTCACTTACGCAAAACCGTGGTATTAATCCGCTGTCAGTTCTTCGTCCTTTTTGATTGTCGCCGCGTAAATACTGTTTAACAGCCCAAGAAAAGCGGAAAGCGAAAAAAGAACTTCGATGCCTGTAACTTTCCATATCCAGCCGCCCATAAGAGCGATAAAAATACTGATAATATGATTTACGGAAATTCCTGTGGAAAGTGTAGCGGTAATTTCTTCCTGATTGGACGCGATACGCTGTACATATATGTTACTCGCCATGCTTGCTATAGAGATAATTGAATCCAGTATAAAGTTACAGCAGACGACTAAGAACGCTATGTTGTGCGGGAAAACTCTGTGCGCGAACCCGTAAAGAATACAGACTACTATCAGAATGAGAGTATCGGCGACCATAACCGCTTTGTATCCGACCTTGTCGATAATCCTGCCTATAAGCGGACTGCAAAACATTCCGAAGCCCGCGCAGATTGCGTAAAGTATCGACATAATAGAAGGGTCGGCCCCATATTGTAAAATTAACACGTACGGGGCAAAGGTAAGAAAAATCTGTTTTCGCGCGCCGTAAAAAATTTCCAGCATATAAAACTTTTTAAACTTTTTAGCGAAATAAAATCTGCGCCTTTGCGGCTTTAGTGTAGTCTCGCGCAGGGCTGACGCGATAAGAGCGGATGTTATAATAAGCGCGGCGGATGCGCCAAAGACAATTCTGTAGCCAAAAACATCTGTTCTTTTAAAATCTATTTTGCCAAGGAAGAAAAAAAGCACCATTACAAAGATAAAGCCGGCTATGTTTCCGAATTGGCTAATCGAGTTTGACAGACCCAAAGACGCGCCAGTTTTTTCTTTTTTTGCGAGGTCCATTGCGATTGTAGCCCGGACAGGCATAATCGTGTGTTCGCCCGCGCTGAAAATAACCATAAAAATTACAACAAATATTTTTGTCATAAAAACAGGGCTTGCGCTTGTCAGAAAAAGCCCTACACTTCCCCCAGCCATAATTGCAACGCCTATTTTAAAAATCTTGCTGTCCGCGAATCTGTACATAAGCGCGAGAATAAGTATGACTAACAGACCTGGAATTTCCCTGAAAAACTCAACAATTCCCCTTTCAAACGGGGTAATGTGGATTATTTCCGCAAGGTAATTGTCCTGAATCCCGCGGTAAAGCCCGTAGGAAACCCCAAAGAAAATCAGCGCGCTTAAAAACCGCCCAACTTTCGCATCGGGACGGTAAGTGTTGTCGATAAAGCGCGGACGGTATCTTTTTTTGTTCATTGTTCTCCAATTTTACCTCTCGCGGAGGCGTTGAACCTTTGGTTCGCAGATGCAAAGTCTTATTTCGACAGATTTTCGTTGAACAAGATATATTATTAAAAAAAAGAATAATATAAATCTTGAATAGATAACGATAATCTTACAAAAAACAACTCTACACATTTGCGAGAGGCTTTTCTTAAGCATAGCACAAACTACAGGATCGTTTCCAGTTCCTGTTTAACAAGTTTTGCCGTGTGCGCCTCGCTTTCTCCGCACTCTATCCACTTTACGCTAGGAATGCCCGCGAAAAAAGTAATCTGCCGTTTCGCGTAACGCCTGCTGTTCTGCGCGACAAGAGCCTGCACTCCATTGATGTCCCGTGAAATCTGCCACTTTCCGCGTTCTCCTTCCGCCTCAACAAAAAACTCACGGTAGCCGATGGCGCGCAAGCCGGGATTGTTGGGAGTGTATCCTGCCTCGTACAAAGAGCGAACCTCGTCCGCAAGACCCTGCCGGAACATATCCGCGCAACGCAGGTTTATTCTGCGGTAAAGTTCCTCGCGCGGACGCGACAGACCGATTATAACAAAACGTGATAAATCGTGCGCCTTTGTGGCGTTTGTCTCGAACGATGAAAGCGGTTGTCCGCAGGAGCGCCACACCTCCAGCGCGCGCAAAAGGCGGTACTCGTCGTTAATGTGAATACGACCCGCGCTGACAGGGTCTACTGCGGAAAGTTCCGCCATAAGGGTAACGGCTCCCTTTTCCTGCAATTCCTTTTTCAGGGCGGCGCGGATTTCTTTGTTGGAAGGGGGCGCTGTGCTTAATCCCATGATGAAATTTTTAAGGTAGAATCCCGTTCCGCCCGAGACGACAGGCAGTCTTCCGCGGTCTGCTATTTCTTCGCAAGCCTTATTCGCAAGGCGCACAAAATCGCCCGCGTTAAACTGCTGTTCGGGGCTTAAAATATCAATTAAATGGTGCGGAAGGCGGGCGCGTTCCTGCGCGGACGGCTTTGCTGTCCCGATGTCCATTCCACGGTAAACCTGCATTGAATCCGCGGAAACAATTTCCGCCTGTATAGAGGAATTAAAAAGTTCAAGGAGTATACCGGTTTTACCCGAAGCGGTCGGCCCAAAAAGAATAAGAACAGGATTACTCGTCTTCAATCCTGAATTCAACTTCCTGCGTAAATATCTGGCGGGCGGCCAGAGAAACAACCTTACCGTCGTTATCCTCAATTTCAGGGTCTTTCAACATGGAAAGCTGATAGCTTCTGCGCGAAGTCGCGGTAGTAATCTCGTACATATTCCCATCGTATTCGATGAGGTTCTTTAAAGGAAATACCATATCATTCAGTATAGTAAATTTGATAAATAATGTCGAGAGGTTTGTATGAGAAGTTTTTCAAAAGATCGCAGGTCTGACTCCCCGTACACCGGCTGGTTAAAGGCTGACACCGTATAAAAAAGTGCCCTCAAGGTATTCTGCCAGCCCTTCATCGGCGTTGGAACCGTACACTAAATCCGCCTCTTTCTGAATATTTACCCTTGCGTTTTCGGGGGCGGCGGCAAAACCCGCCGCGCTGAACATAGGCAAATCGTTTTCTTCGTCTCCAAAGGCGATAACTTCTTCCGGCTTAAGCCCCTTATACTCCATAACGATTTTTAGCCCTTCGCCTTTGGAAACACCGTTATTTATTACTTCCAAAAATGTGGGAAAACTGCGCATTACGCTTATACGATCGCCAAAACGCTCAAATATTCTTTGACGTATTTCATCATGAAGCGAAGGATCGGCGATAAACATTCCTTTTATAAACCCTTTCAAGTCCGGCAGGGCGGCTACGCTTTTCAGGTCTTTTATCACAGGCTCTATGCCCGTATGGTTTTTGTACATCTGCGCGTCAGGACCGAATTTTTCGATTAAAAGCGCTTCCCATTTTTGGCGGACGTCAGGTTTCCCCGTCTCCGGTGAAATTCCCGCAGGCAGATATACCTGATAGTGAATTCCCAAACTTCTGGCAATATCCGTTCCAAAATCCACAACATCTTTACCGATCAAATTGGTGTGCAGTATTTTGCCGGAAGGCATATCTACAACTTCGGCTCCGTTAAAGTACACCATCGGCCCTTCCGCTCCCATTGCGCTTCTAAAGCGTTCAGACGCCTCTATTGCCCTGCCCGTGGCGATTATTATTTCCATTCCTTTTGAAATTAGTTTTTTTATGCAAAATTTAGTGCGCTCGCCCAGCGTTGTATTTGGCAGAAGGATAGTCCCGTCCAGATCGATTGCCAGCGCTTTTATTTTTTTTGGATCGAATTTTCTCATTGGAATTAGTATACTGGCGGGCGGTATAGTAAGCAATAGAGTTGTCTAACGGGTTCAATACCTATTAAAATAATGAATATGAAAGTTATTACTTTTGGCGAAATAATGCTTCGTCTTGCGCCGGAGGGGTATTACCGTTTTGTTCAGGCGAATACTTACGGCGCGACTTACGGCGGCGGCGAGGCGAATGTCGCCGTTTCGCTTTCCGGTTTCGGCATGGACGCCGCTTTTGTTACAAAACTTCCCAAGCATGAAATAGGGCAGGGCGCTGTAAACAAACTGCGCGAATTCGGCGTTGACACTTCCTTTATTGTCCGCGGCGGCGACAGGGTTGGAATTTACTTTCTGGAGAAAGGCGCATCTCAGCGTCCGTCGAAAGTAATTTATGACCGCGCACATTCCGCCATTGCAACGGCTGTCGAAACTGATTTTGACTGGGACAAAATTTTTCAGGGCGCTGAATGGTTTCATTTTACGGGAATAACGCCAGCGCTTTCCGGTAGCGTTGCGGCAATCTGTCTTACTGCCTGCAAAACGGCGCGTTCAAAAGGGATAACCGTCTCTTGTGATCTTAATTACCGCGCAAATCTCTGGCCGCGCGAAAAAGCGGCGGAAGTTATGGGCAAACTTATGGAGTTTGTGGACATTTGTATTGCGAACGAAGAAGACGCCGCCGATGTTTTCGGTATTCGCGCAAGCGGCAGTGATGTAACATCGGGCAAGATCAGCCATGACGGCTATAAGGAAGTAGCGGACGCCCTTATTAAAAAATTTGGTTTTAAGCAGACGGCAATAACATTGCGCGAATCAATTTCCGCCAACGACAACAACTGGGCGGCAATGCTCTGTACAGGGAAAGATTTTTATTTTTCAAAAAAATATCCGGTTCACATAGTGGACAGGGTTGGCGGCGGCGACAGTTTTGGCGCGGGACTAATCTACGCGAACCTTCAAAAAATGCCGCCGCAAGAGGGCTTGGAATTCGCCGTTTCTGCAAGCTGTCTTAAACACACGATAGAAGGCGACTTCAACATGGTTTCCGTAGACGAAGTTAAAAAACTTGCCGGCGGCAACGCATCGGGAAGGGTGCAACGCTAATCGCGTTGCTACAACGCTAATCGCGAGTTGACCTAAATTAAAAGAAACGATAGACTATTCTCAACAACGCCCGGATGGTGGAATTGGTAGACACGCTAGTTTCAGGTACTAGTGCTCGCAAGGGCATGGAAGTTCGAGTCTTCTTCCGGGCACAGAAAAAAACGCACCGCGCAAGCGGTGTAGATGAACAATGCCGCCCGTTGAGAGCGCCATTCAAAGCCGCCGTTCTCAAAAAAAGCAAGGACACCTTCGGGTGTCTTTTTGCGCGATACTTAAAAACTTGAAATTTTCTAAAAACTACTGTATAATGCCGCTTATGGGGGATAATATGAAAAAGAGATTAGTTTTTTCTGTTTTTGCACTGTTAACCGCGCTGTTAGTTTCCTGCAACAGCGGAGCTCCTAAATCGTCTGAATTTCCTGAGTTACCGACATTGCCGGCAGATCCAAAACCATTCAACGATATACCCGCAACAACGCTTGTGGCAAATATAAAATTAGGCTGGAATTTGGGAAACACTTTGGACGCTGATCCTGATGAAACATCATGGGGGAATCCAAAGACCAAAAAATCAAACATAGACGCAATAAAAGCCGCTGGATTTAACGCTATAAGAATTCCAGTTTCATGGAGTCATCATGTTGATAAAAACTATGTTGTCAATGACACGTTTATGAAAAGGGTTAAAGAAATTGTAGGTTACGCGATAGATAATGATATGTATATTTTGCTTAATACTCATCATGACGAGGGAATTTTTAAGTTTCAGGATAAGGATATGGCAAAATCAAAAATTGCGTTTGAAAGAATCTGGCAGCAGATTGCGGAAAACTTTAAAAATGAAAATGAAAAATTGATATTCGAGGGATTAAATGAACCGCGTACAATCGGCAGTAGCGCTGAATGGAACGGAGGAACAAAGGAAGAAAGAGACAATATAAACGTGATGGAACAGATTTTTGTCGATGTAGTACGCGCAAGCGGCAGTAACAACACAAAACGTATATTAATGGTATCAACTTATGCCGCATCTGCGGAACAAGCCGCAATGAGCGGAGTTAAAATTCCTGATGATCCATTAAACCCTACGAATAAAAAATTTATCGTTTCAATTCACGCATACTCTCCATGGGATTTTGCGGGGCCAGATAATAAAACGGCAACTACATGGAGTCAAGCCACCGGCGCATCAGATGTTTCTGCGCCGCTGGATCGCGCTTACAATACATTTGTAAACAAGGGAATACCTGTAATAATTGGAGAATTCGGAGCGGCTAACAAAAACAATTCAACCGTACGCGCTGAATGGGCCAAATACTATGTAAGTTATGCGAAATCAAAAGGCATACCGTGTTTTTGGTGGGACGACGGCGGTAACTTCAAATTGCTTAACAGGGGAGATAACACGTTCTATTTTAACGAAATTAAGAACGGTCTAATCACGGCGTCGAATAGCGAGTAAGTTTTTCTAAAGTCCGCTAACCGCCGTTTCAAGCGCGGTTTCCATCATGCGGGTAAAAGTGCTTTGGCGCTCTTCCGCGCTGGTAGATTCACCCGTGATAAAACTGTCGGAGACCGTCACAATACAAAGCGCCTCGCGTTCGTATTTGGCGGCGAGAGTGTACAGTTCGGCGCATTCCATCTCTACGGCAAGACAGCCGAATTTCGCCCAAAGTTTCCAGTCGTCGGGATTTTCGCCGTAGAATAAGTCGGAGGAAAGCACAGACCCTACCTTTGGTTGCCAGCCCTTGGAAACGGCAATTTCCCACGCATTTTTCAGCAGGGGAAAAGACGCGGTGGGAGCGTAATTTCTGTATCCAAAACGGACATTATTTGCGTTGGAATCGGTACAGGCGGACATGGCAAGTACCATATCGCGGAGATGCACATCTTTATTGATAGAACCGGCAGTTCCAATGCGAATTGCCCTTTTTACCCCGTATTCACGGAATAATTCGTTTAGATAAATCGAAATAGAGGGAATTCCCATTCCTGTACCCTGAACAGATACCCTTTTCCCTTTAAAAGTGCCTGTAAAACCAAGAATATTGCGTACATTTGTGTACTGAACCGCGTCCTTCAAAAAAGTTTCAGCGACAAATTTGGCGCGCAAAGGGTCGCCGGGAAGCAGTATTGTTTCCGCAATTTCTCCGTTTTTAGCGGAAATATGTGTTGACATAGTTTAATAATATACAAAAACAACATATAATGTCAAAGACAGGACGGGCTTTTAGCGTCCCAAAAGCTGTAAAAAGACCGTTTTTTTATTGATTTTTTTGCCGCAAACTATTGACAAAGTTGCCATTTTTTTGTAATTTTTCTAAAATGCGTAAATTCGCAGTAGTGTCCCCAAAAAGCCGCGTGGTTTTGGGGCATTGCCCTTATAGCTCAGTTGGCAGAGCACATCCATGGTAAGGATGAGGTCATCAGTTCGATTCTGATTGAGGGCTCGTCCGCGCCTGAAAGTGCGCTGATATTTAAGGTTGATTTTCTAAAAGCTGAAGTTTTGGAAAATCCTCATTTTTTAGAGAGGTTTTTATGGCTAAGAAGACATCGGTGGAATTAGTAGCCCTTCAATGCAGTGATTGTAAACGGCGCAATTATACAACCGCGAAGAACAGGCGCAATACTCAGGAAAAACTTGAGTTTAAGAAATACTGTCCGCATGATCGCAAACACACTCTCCACAAGGAGACCAAGATAAAATAAGTACAAAGGCGTATAGCTCAGTTGGTAGAGCTACGGTCTCCAAAACCGTGGGTCGAGGGTTCAAGTCCTTCTGCGCCTGTAGCGGTTTTAATGCCGCCTTTTGAAAAGGAAGATAAGAATGAAGATTAGTCAATTTGTTAAAGAATCTTACGCAGAACTAAAAAAAGTAATTTGGCCCGGCAAAGACGACGTTATAAACTCGGTTAAAGTCGTAATTATTTCTACCATTATAGTCGCCGCGGTTTTAGGGCTTATAGATATGTTACTGCTTTTGGGCATAAAAGCGGTATTTTAGGAGCAATAAGAAAGAATGGCTACGGGCTGGTACGTCCTGCATACTTATTCGGGATACGAAAACAAAATAGAAAGAACAATCCGCATGATGACCGGCAACGGGGAGCTGGATAAAAATGTCGTCCGAGACGTGAAGGTCCCCAGCGAGGAAGTAGTCGAAGTTAAAGACGGGAAAAAACGCACGCAGAACAGAAAGTTCCTTCCCGGTTATATTCTTGTCGAGATGGATCTTCCCGACGCCGACATGGGCTGGAAACTGCCCTGTTCCAAGATAAAAAAAATTAACGGCGTTACGGGATTTGTCGGCACTCCCGCGGATCGCAAACCCCAGCCGCTTACAGGCGACGAGGCGCGCGCGATTTTGCAAAAGTCGGGAGAAATAAAAGGCGAAAGAACAGTCCGCGCAAGGCAGTCCTTTGCCCCCGGAGAGCAGGTAAAAATTATAGACGGACCGTTTGAGTCATTTGTCGGAACTATCGAGGAAGTTAATCAAGAGAAAAATAAATTGAAAGTGATGGTTGGGATTTTTGGCAGAAATGCGCCTGTAGAAGTCGATCTTTTGCAGGTAGAAAAAGTATAAGTGGAAGCGTGACCGCTTAAACCGGGATTATTACCATAATATGATGTTATGGTTTGAACTTGTTAAAATGGTCATGCGTTAGTCCGGTTTGCCGCCGGGCATACCACGAAGGAGTGTTAAATGGCAAAAAAGAAAATTGCAACATACATTAAGTTGCAATGTCCGGCGGGAAAAGCCACTCCGGCCCCGCCCGTAGGACCCGCGCTTGGCCCGCATGGAGTCAGCGCGCCCCAGTTTGTCCAGCAGTTTAACGACAGGACAAAAGGCATGGAACCGGGACTTATCATTCCGGTTATTATCACGGTTTATGTGGATAAATCATTCACATTTATACTCAAAACCCCGCCCGCTTCGGTATTGATCAAAAAAGCGATAGGGCTGGAATCGGGTTCAAAGGAGTCTCACAAGGTCAAGGTCGGCAAGATCACAAGAAAACAGCTTGAAGAAATCGCCAAAACAAAAATGGCTGATCTTTCAGCTAACGATCTTGACGCCGCCGTAAAGATTATCGCCGGTACTGCCCGGTCTATGGGTGTAGAGGTGGACAAATGAGACACGGAAAAAAATACAACGCAAGCGCCAAAAACTACGATCCTGTGAACATCTACGAATTAAAGGAAGCGGTTACTCTGGTAAAGAAAATGGCTTACGCTAAATTTGACGAATCGGTTGATCTGTCAATCAAGCTTAACCTGAAAAAGAGTCAGGCTGTCCGCGACACTGTCGTTCTTCCCAACCAGTTCCGCGGCGATAAAAAAGTGCTTGTCTTCTGCAAGCCCGAAAAAGAAAAAGAAGCGCAGGAAGCCGGAGCCGCTTTTGTCGGAGCCGACGACTTAATCGAAAAAGTTAAAGGCGGCTGGACGGACTTTGATATCGCCGTTGCGACTCCCGACATGATGAAAGATGTCGGTAAACTTGGTATGGTTTTAGGCCGCAAAGGTCTTATGCCCAACCCAAAGACTGGAACCGTTACTTTCGATCTTAAGGGAACGTTAGCCGAACTTAAAAAAGGCCGCGTTGAATTCAGGGCGGACAAAACAGGCGTTATTCATCTTGTGGTCGGCAAGGTATCCATGGAGCCTGAAAAAGTCGCGGAAAACATTGATGTTGTAATGACCGAAATTAAACGTAAGCGCCCGCCTGATGTTAAGGGCGAGTTTATTCAATCGGTTTCGGTAGCGTCTACTATGGGGCCCGGCGTTTGGGTCGCCATTAGAGATCAGGAGTAGGAGGCAAATATGGCGATTTTAGCGAAAAAAATGCAAGAGAATAAGACAAAGGCCATTTCGGAACTGAAAGAATCATTTGGTAAAGCGAGCGATTATGTTTTTACCTGTTACCGGGGTCTTACTGTCGAACAGATTACCGATTTAAGAAAACAGCTTCGCGCCAAAGACGTGGAATACAAAGTTGTAAAGAACAACTTTGCAAAGATTGCTTTTCAACAGCTTTCCACGCCGGACGTATCGTCTTACATTACCGGTCCTACCGCAGTAGCGATCAGCCCGAAGGACGCGAACGAAGTCGCAAAAATACTTTTTGAGTTTGCGAAAGAAGTCCCGGCGCTGGAGGTAAAAGGCGCTTTGGTCAGCGGCGCGGTTTACAACGCGGCGCAGACAGAGGCGTTTTCCAAACTGCCAGGCAAGCTGGAATTGATTTCCATGCTTATGTCGGTTATCAATGGACCGGCGCGCAATCTTGCCGCCGCGCTCAACGATATTCCGTCGCGGCTTGTGCGTACAGTCAAGGCTGTAGGAGACAAAAAGGCAAGCGCTTGACGAAATAGTATACAAACCGTCAGGCTTCGCCGGACTTTGTAAAAGTCAAGCACTGCCAGTCCTGTCGGTTTTAATAAAGGCGGTGTGAAAAGTTTGAAAAACTTTTCGGACAGCCGCGCTTCGTATGAGGCGCATAACACATTTTAGGAGAAGATAATATGGCAGCCACAAAAGAAGAAATTTTAGAAGCGATTGCGTCCATGACGGTTCTGGAAGTGTCGGAACTGGTGAAAATGATGGAAGAAAAATTCGGCGTTTCAGCCGCCGCCCCCGTTGCGGTAGCGGCAGTTGGCGGCGCCGGAGGCGGGGGAGCGTCTGCTTCCGCGTCAGAAGAGAAAACAGAGTTCAATGTTATTCTTAAAGCGTTTGACGAAGCCAAGAAAATTGCCGTTATTAAAGAGGTCCGCGCAGTAACCGGACTTGGTCTTAAAGAGGCAAAAGACCTTGTAGAAGGAGCGCCCAAACCGTTAAAAGAAGGCGCTTCCAAAGACGAGGCGGCAAAGATCAAAGAAGCGATCACTGCGGCCGGCGGTACTGTAGAGATTCAGTAATGAAAGTCTGACCATGCGGTATGGTCAGACAGCTTTGTGAATAACAAAGTTTGTTTTCTCATGTTTAAAATAGAGCAGAGGCAGTTTGGGCTTTATAAACCTAAACTGCCGAAGCGATTTATAAGGGGAGTCCTATGATCAGGATGAAAGCGACAGACGAACGTAAATATATTGGAAAAGATATTCAAGATGTAATGGATCTGCCGGATCTTATCGAAATTCAACTTTCTTCCTACGAACGTTTTTTGCAAAGGGAAAAAGCAAGAAAGGGCGAAAAGCCCGCGTTGCAGGGACTCCAGGAAGTATTTAAATCGACATTCCCGATAGAAAGCCCAAACGGCGACATGGTGCTTGAATATGAATATTACACCTTTGACGAAGAAAACATGAAGGTTACCGAACTGGAATGTAAGCAGAAAGGACTTACCTACGCTCTCCCGCTTAAAGCGCGGATTAATCTGGTCTTTCAGCAGACGGGGGAAATCAGACAGAAAGATATTTACATGGGCGACATACCGGTCATGACCGAACGCGGCACATTTATCATCAACGGCGCGGAAAGGGTTGTCGTTTCGCAGATACACCGTTCGCCCGGCGTAATTTTCAGCCACGAAAAGGGAGTTTTCTCATCGCGGATTATTCCCTACCGCGGCAGTTGGCTTGAATTTGAAATCGATCAAAAGCGCGATTTAATTTACGCGAAAATAGACAGAAAAAAACGCATACTTGGAACAATCTTCCTTCGCACGCTGGGTTTTTCCAGCAGAGAAGAAATTATCGAAGCTTTTTATAAAACCGATTCTCTTAAAATAAAAGATGACCGCGAGACCAAAGAAAAAATTTCCGGCAAGGTTCTCGCAAAAGCTGTTTTGATAAAAAATGAAAACGCCGAAGGCTCGAAAAACAACGGGATGAAGACGCTTTACCGCGCCGGAGAGAAACTTCACCCGCACAATGTGGAAGAGCTTTTGGCAAACGGAGTTAAGTCCGTTGAATATATTGATTTTGAGGCCGAAGGTTCGCTTAACTCGCCCATGCTTCTTAATTGTTTTGAACGCGAAGATATTAAGTTCGTAAAAGAAGGATCGGGCGGCGAGCCGACCAAAGACGAAGCGTTAATGGCGGTTTACTCTGTGTTGATGCCCGGTGAATCCATCACGGTTGATCAGGCGGAAAAAGATTTGCAGGGGATGTTCTTTACAAGCAGGCGCTACGATCTTGGCAAAGTGGGGCGTTACAAACTGAATAAAAAATTCAATTTACAGCCGCCTCTGGAAGATTACACTCTTACAAAAACAGACATTATCGAAACCATGAAGTTCCTTGTAAAAGCATACGTCGGCGATGAGTACTTTGACGACATTGACCATCTTGGAAACAGGCGTATACGTTCTGTCGGCGAGCTTATGGCGAATCAGATGAAAACCGCTTTTAGCAGAATGGAGCGCATAGCCAAGGAAAGAATGAGCCAGAAAGAGACCGATACGATCAAGCCGCAGGAATTAATTTCCATAAAGCCGATTGTCGCGGCTATCAAGGAATTTTACGGTTCCAGCCAGCTTTCCCAGTTTATGGATCAGGTAAACCCGCTTGCCGAGCTTACGCACAAGAGGCGTCTTAACGCTCTTGGTCCAGGCGGTCTTTCCCGCGACCGTGCCGGCTTTGAAGTGCGCGATGTGCATTACACCCACTACGGCAGAATGTGTCCTATCGAAACGCCGGAAGGTCCGAATATCGGCTTGATTGTTTCGCTTGCGAATTACACGCGCGTAAACGAATATGGCTTTTTGGAAACTCCGTACCGTAAAGTCAGCAAGGGTATTGCTACAAAAGACATTGAGTACCTTTCCGCGATGGACGAGGATCGCTATTACATAGCGCAGGCTTCCGCCAAAGTAAACAACAACGGCTCTTTCGCCGACGATCAAATTTCCTGCAGACGGCAAGGCGATTACACGACCCGCGCGCCAGAGGACCTTCAGTATATGGACGTTTCTCCAAAACAGATCATTTCGGTATCAGCTTCGCTGATTCCATTCCTTGAACACGACGACGCCAACCGCGCTTTGATGGGTTCCAACATGCAACGTCAGGCAGTTCCGCTGGTTTTCCCGGAAGCGCCGCGCGTAGGAACGGGAATGGAAGGAAAGTGCGCGTACGATTCCGGCGTGCTTGTAAAAGCCCGCAGAAACGGAACGGTTCTTCGCGTAACTTCGCAGGAGATTGTCATAAAGCCCGAAAGAGCGGGCAACGCAAAACCGGCGGCGCAAGTCTCGCTTGATGAACACGGCAACGACGTTTACAAACTGGTAAAGTTCCAGAGAACAAATCAGGACACTTGTTACAACCAGCGCCCTATCGTTAATCTTGGCGATAAAATTACAACCGGACAGGTGATCGCGGACGGACCCGCCACGCAAAACGGGGAGCTCGCGCTTGGCAGGAATATTCTTGTAGGTTTTATGCCGTGGAACGGTTACAACTACGAAGACTCGATTCTTATTTCGGAAAAAGTTGTAAAGGAAGATATGTTCACGTCCATTCACATAAAGGAATTTATTGTAGAAATAAGGGAAACAAAACTTGGACCTGAAAAAATTACGCGAGACATTCCCAACACTTCGGAAAAAAGTCTTGATAATCTGGACAGCGAAGGCATTATCCGTGTCGGCGCGAAAGTGCGTTCCGGCGACATTCTTGTCGGCAAGGTAACGCCGAAGAGCGAAACGGAGACAACGCCTGAATTCAAGTTGCTCAATTCTATCTTCGGCGAAAAGGCCAAGGAAGTGCGGGATACGTCGCTTAAAGTGCCGCACGGCATAGAGGGAACAATAATCGACATTCAGCGGCTAAAGCGGACGGAACATGACAGCCTTAGTCCTGGAGTTGACGAAGTAGTTAAGGTGTTAATCGCCGCAAAGAGAAAACTCCGCGAGGGCGATAAAATGGCGGGACGCCACGGAAACAAGGGCGTTGTCGCGCGCATTCTGCCGGAAGAGGATATGCCGTTTATGGAAGACGGAACTCCGTTGGACATTTGTCTTACGCCGCTTGGCGTACCTTCGCGTATGAACATCGGACAGCTTTTGGAAACTGAGCTTGGCTGGGCTGGCTCTACTTTAAACGAATGGTATTCCGCACCAGTGTTCCAGTCTCCTTCGACGGAGCAAATAGAGGAAAAACTTAAAGAAGCCGGATTGCCAATAACGAGCAAGACCGTTCTGCACGATGGTAGAACCGGCGAACCGTTTGTAAATCAGATTTTCTGCGGAATAATTTACTTCCTTAAACTTCACCATCTTGTTGACGACAAAATGCACGCGCGCTCGACAGGTCCGTACTCGCTTGTTACCCAACAGCCGTTGGGCGGTAAAGCGCAGTTCGGCGGTCAGAGACTGGGCGAAATGGAAGTATGGGCGCTGGAAGCGTATGGCGCGGCGAATACACTTCAGGAACTTTTGACGATCAAGTCGGACGACATGACGGGGCGTTCAAAAATTTATGAAGCAATCGTAAAGGGCGAGCCTTCTACAACGGCGGGTATACCCGAATCGTTTAACGTGCTTGTTCAGGAATTGCGCGGCCTTGCGCTTGATCTTTCGATCTTCGATGTAAAAGGAAAACAAATACCTCTCACCGAAAAAGATGAGGAGTTAATAACCAAGTCAGGAAGTAATTTTTAAGAGGGGACAAAGATGCGGGATATTCAAGATTTTGATTCGATAATGATACGGCTGGCCTCGCCGGAGATGATCCGTTCGTGGTCTTATGGCGAAGTGAAAAAGCCGGAGACAATCAACTACCGGACTCTTCGCCCGGAAAAAGAAGGGCTTTTTTGCGAAAGAATTTTTGGTACTACCAAAGAGTGGGAATGTTACTGCGGAAAATTTAAATCGATCCGTTACAAGGGAGTTATTTGCGACCGTTGCGGCGTGGAAGTTACCCACTTTAAAGTTCGGCGCGAAAGAATGGGGCATATTGAATTGGCGGCTCCTGTTTCGCATATCTGGTACTACCGTTCAGTTCCAAGCAGAATGGGGCTTCTTCTTGATCTTACGACTAACGCTCTGCGTTCTGTTCTTTACTACGAGAAATACATCGTAATTGATTCCGGCGATACCAGTTTGAAAAAAGGTCAGCTTCTTTCCGAAGAAGAATACTACGAGGCGCAGGAACGTTTTGGCGGCGCATTCAACGCCGGTATGGGCGCGGAAGCAATCAGCACTTTACTTGAAAATCTTGATCTTGATCAGATGGCGGCAGACCTTCGCGCCAAGATGATCGAAAAAGGTTCCAAGAGCGATAAGCGTCTTTTAAAACGGATTGACATCGTGGAAAATTTCCGTAATTCGGAAAACAAGCCGCAATGGATGATCCTCAACGTTATACCCGTTATCCCTCCCGAATTGCGCCCGATGGTTCAGCTTGACGGCGGGCGTTTTGCGACAAGCGATCTTAACGATCTGTACCGCAGGGTGATTAACAGGAACAACCGCCTTAAAAGACTGCAGGCGCTTAACGCGCCGGACATTATTATCCGCAACGAAAAGCGCATGTTACAGGAAGCGGTTGATGCGTTATTCGACAATTCCAAGAAAAAGAAAGTGGTAAAAGGTTCTTCCAACAGGCCGCTTAAATCGATCAGCGACATGCTCAAGGGTAAACAGGGGCGTTTCCGCCAGAACCTGCTCGGAAAGCGCGTTGACTATTCGGGGCGCTCGGTTATTACAGTTGGACCTGATCTTAAAATGTGGCAGTGCGGTATTCCGACAAAAATGGCGCTTGAATTGTTTAAACCGTTTATAATGAAGAAACTTGTCGATAAAGACGTTGGTTTTAATATCAAAAAGGCGAAGATGCTTGTCGAACAGGAAACGCCCGAAGTTTTTGCCATTCTTGACGAGGTTGTAAAAGAACACCCCGTTCTGCTAAACCGCGCCCCAACCCTGCACAGGCTTGGTATTCAGGCGTTTGAGCCTGTACTGGTCGAGGGTAAAGCGATTAAACTTCATCCGCTTGTCTGCCACGCTTTTAACGCGGACTTTGACGGCGACCAGATGGCAGTTCACGTTCCGCTGACGCAGGCGGCGCAAACTGAGTGCTGGACTCTAATGTTGAGCGCGAGAAATCTCCTTAACCCCGCCAACGGAAAGACAATCGTGTTCCCGTCTCAGGATATGGTTTTGGGTATAAACTTCCTTACAAGGGTTAAACTTAACGCGAAAAGACCGGGTTCTTCAAAGCCGGAAACAAGCGGCAGAATTCCCTATTATTCATCTGTCGAAGAAGTCCTCATGGCGGTGGAAAGCAAGGCTTTGGATTGGGGGGCGGCGATTCGCGTTAAAGCGCCGCGCAGTTTTATTTGGGACAAGGCGGGTCATGGCGCGGGACCGGAAGCGAACGGCACGATTGTAACGTCCGCAGGAAGGCTTGTGTTTAACGCTGAAATGCCGGAAGACCTTCCTTATATTAACTATGAACTTAAAGATAAGGAATTACGCGCCCTTATTGAGCATGTTTTCAAGGAAAAAGGTTCGTGGGTTACGGTGCAGATGCTGGACGCGATAAAGGCAACTGGCTACCGTTATGCGACAGTTTTCGGCGCGACCATCGGCGTAGACGATATTGTGGTTCCGAAAGAGAAACACGAAATGATAGAAGCCGCCAACAAGGTTGTTGACGGCATACAAAAGGACTGGCGGCGCGGACTTATTACACAGGAAGAGCGCTATAACCGCGTTGTAGAAGTTTGGACAAAAACAAACGAAGAACTTACCATTAAAACAATGCAGACGCTGGAATCGGACAGGGACGGCTTTAACTCGATCTACATGATGGCAAACTCAGGCGCGCGCGGAAGCAGAAACCAGATTCGCCAGCTTGCAGGTATGCGCGGTCTTATGGCGAAACCATCGGGGGATATTATTGAGCTTCCGATCCGTTCCAACTTTAAAGAAGGTCTTTCTGTTATCGAATTCTTTATTTCGACTAACGGCGCGCGCAAAGGGCTTGCGGATACCGCGCTTAAAACGGCGGAAGCCGGTTACCTTACGCGCCGTCTTGTAGACATCGCGCAGGATATGGTTGTAAATGAGGAAGACTGCGGCACTATTAACGGTATTTCCTACTCGGCGGTAAAGCAGGGCGAAGAAATTATTGAGCCGTTAAGGGATCGCATAGTCGGAAGGTTTACGCTGGAACGCGTTAAACACCCGATAACGGGCGAACTTATAATCGACGTAAACGAAGAAATTACAGATGAAATCGCCGTTGCTATTGAAAGTGCGGGCGTTGAAACTGTGCGCATAAGGACGGTTTTAACCTGCGAGGCAAAATACGGCGTCTGTCAAAAATGTTATGGGCGCAACCTTGCTACAAACCGCACTGTCGAAATTGGAGAGGCTGTCGGAACAATCGCGGCGCAGTCCATCGGACAGCCGGGTACACAGCTTACCATGCGCACATTCCATATCGGCGGCGTTGCGACAAAAGTCAGCGAAGAAAACCGCATCATTTTAAAATATCCCGTATATATCAGGGAAGTTGCCGGAACGCACTTGACGCTTGATAACGGTCACCTGCTATTTACCCGCAGAGGACACGCCATTGTAAACAAGGTGATGAAGGAATACAAAATTGAAAAAGGCGACAAGCTTGCCGCAGTGGACGGAAAGAAAATTAACAGGGGTGATGTGATAATTCATCGTGGCGGTCAGGATATTATTTCATCGGAAATAGCGTACGCCATGATTCTGAAAAATTCAGGAGAGGAAACGCTTTACCTTATCGGCCCCGAGCAAAAAATTGAAGTTAGAAACGGTTCTGATTTTGAGGCTCAGATTGGAACCGTTGTTGCCGCCGATAAACCAATCGCTACATTCGATCCGTTCTCCGACCCGATTATTGCGGAAAAGGGCGGAACGGTAAAATTCGAGGATATTATTCTTGGCACTACTCTTAAGGAAGAAATTGACGAAGATACCGGCAATATTGAAAAGCGCATAACAGAATTCCAGCACGAAAGCAAACAGCCGCGTATTTTTATTGTAGACGACAATGATAACGAGATTGCGTCTTACTTTTTGCCCGGCGGCGCTTACATTCAGGTTGACGAGGGCGAAAAAATAAAAGCCGGACGAACCATTGCGAAAACATTAAAAGAATCTGCAAAAGCGATGGATATAACATCTGGTCTTCCGCGCGTCAGCGAACTTTTTGAAGCTCGCAGACCGAAAAGCCCGGCAGTTCTTGCGCAGGTTTCCGGAACTGTATATTTCCGCGGAATTGTCAAAGGCAAGCGGAAAATTATCGTGGAAGATGCGTTTGGCAGGGAAGCCTCGCATTTAATTCCCATGAACAAGAGACTGCTTGTAAGAGACGGCGACACGGTAGAAGCTGGCGAACAGCTTTGTTTTGGCTCAATTAACCCGCACGAAGTTCTTTACATACAGGGCGAAAGCATGTTACAGCGTTATTTGATGGACGAAATACAGCAGGTTTACCGTTTGCAGGGCGTATCCATAAACGACAAACATATCGGCGTAATTATCCGTCAGATGATGCGCAAGGTGGAAATCCGCAAAGTTGGCGACACAAAGTTTATACAGGGTTCTTCCGTAGACAAGTACCGTTTCCATGAAGAAAACGCAAGAGTAATCGCGGAAGGCGGTCAGCCGGCAATCGCTCTGCCGATGTTTCAGGGCATTACCAAGGCTTCGCTTAACATTGATTCGTTCTTGTCGGCGGCGAGCTTCCAGGAAACTACGCGGGTGCTTACGGACGCGGCAATTAAAAGTTCAACGGATTATCTTCGCGGCTTAAAGGAAAATATTATAATAGGTCATCCAATTCCAGCGGGTACGGGCATGAAACGTTACCGCAATGTAAAACTCTTTGATGAGGAAAGTCAGGACTTAGATGAGTACATGCGCGAAATTCTTGACAAGCGAAAACAGGAAGAAGAAGAGCAGGCGTCGGCGGCAGTTACTCAGCAGGAAGAATATACTGTCGAAGACCCCGAAGATTCTGACCGCTAAAATAAAATAAATTAGAGTTGTTCGGAAACTTCAGTTTCTTAACAACTTCATATAAAAAACGCGGTTTTGTCGAACTTTCGGACTAAAGTCCGCGTTCGCAGGCTTATAGCCTGAAAAACCGCAAGACTGTGAGACAACCAACTCGAACCGAAGGTTCGCAGTTG